>JAFGKF010000180.1 GCA_016928695.1 Candidatus Sumerlaeota bacterium
GCTGGGTCCGGGAGTGGGACTCCCAGACCATCATGGATGGAGGTTGGGTCCGGGAGTGGGACTCCCAGACCATCATGGATGGAGGCTGGGTCCGGGAGTCCCACTCCCGGACCCTTCATTTCACAGGCAGGATGCCGGCGGGGGCGCCGGCGCTCCATCTCCGATCGCGAGATGATCAGCGCAGATCTCCCCCCATCGCCTCCCCGATCCCCTCGGGCACGCACCCCGGTGCCACACGGACGAAGGCTGCGATCGCGGCGCTCTTGCCGCCCTCGAGCTCGATCTCCCATCGCTTGCCCGCGTCGCACTCGATCTCGAGGCGCTTTTTCAGCATCCCTCGCACATGCGCGCGGCGCACGGGGCGGTCGATGGGGCAGAGGATGTGAAGCGCGGAGCGCCCGGGGGTGCGGTCGATGAAGACGAGCCCGAACGGGGCGAGGAGCGCGAGGTCGCCCGCGTGGCGATTGCGCCCGAGCACCAGATGCCCCGAGGCGATCACGCGCGGGCCCAGATCCCCGATGGCGGCGAGATCGCCGACGCGCGCTCGGCGGATCTTGGCGCGCTGCCGCGTGGCGTTCTCCTCGAGGTGTCGGTTGAACTCCGTGGCCGACGGCATCGCGAGCGCCGCGAGAAAAACCGGCGAGTCGTCGAAGAGCATCCCGCAGGGGATGATGACCTCGGTGCCGTGGAGCTTCTCGACGAGTCGGCGCAGCTCGGCGAGGGCGTCGTCGTCGCCACCGCGCACCCGGGCGAAGAGATCGTCGCACTGCCGCTGGGTGTCCGCGTAGAGATCGTCGCTGAGCTTCACGGGCTCGACGGGCACAGCGCGCAGCGGCTCGAGACCGAGCCCCTGGGTACCCTCGCGGGCTTGCTCGGCGGTGTCCGCCGTGATCACGGTGGCGGTGGCGTGACCCTCGGAGTCTCTGACCTCAACGCGGAAGAAGGGCATGGCGGGTATCCGATTTCACCGAATGGGCGGAGTTGTCAACGGATCGGACCTCAGTCCGGCTTCGCCTCGGACCTGCCGCGGAGCTCAGCCCGGATGATGGCGGCGAGCCGGTTGGCTCCGATGTGAGGGGTCTGTGCGGCACGGGCACTGTCCATCTGAATGGTCCATGTGCGGCCATCCCTGAGGGTGATCACCACCTTTTTCCCGAAGAGCGAAGGGCCTCGGATCGAGTCGAACTCCTCGAGCTTGCAGAGTGTGTGGACGTGCAGCGGAGTGCTGTCGCGCTCGTCGCGCTGGAGAAACACGAGGTCTTGGCTCACGCCCATGCGCACCTCGCCGAAGAATTTCCCCGTGTCATCGATCAGGTGGCCGGGAAGGACAAGCGGAGTCCCCACCTCATCGAACGCCGCGGCGTCGCCACTCTTGGCGCGGCTCATGCGCTCGCGACTCCTCTGAATGCCCTCGCGCAGACCTGCGGGGCCCAGCCTCTCGAGATCCCGCAGCATCACCTCGGCTCCCTGGCGCATGGCCGCGGGGAAGATCGCCTCCTCGCTGATGACAATGCGCAGGGCCGCACGCAGCTCATCGAAGACGCTGTCGTCCCCGTCACCGATCCTCTCCTGCAGCTCGCGGATCTTCGCCGTGGTGTCCCTGACGATGCGCTGACTCTCGCGGCGCTCGGCGAGGAGCTCTTCGATGGAGATGCCCTCGACCTCGCCGTTGGCGCGGCCGATGCTCAGGGGATGGAGGCCCGCCTCACGGACCGCCTCGACGATGGTCTCCTCGTCCTCCGCCTCGATGACGTAGCTGCCCCGCTGGCCGGTGCGGTCGAGAAGGATCAGATCGAAAGGGGGCATGTCAGAGCTCCATGCTCACCACCACCTCGTGATCACCCGGAAGCGAAGTGATCTCCGCGAGGTGCTTGGTGAGAACAAAGGGGAGATTGTCGACGCTCTCGCCCTTCGCGGGGAGAGTGACGGGGGAGTGAGCGGACGGGGCGGCGAGCGAGATCGGTGTGAGCGTGAGCCGAACGCGGCGATCGCCGTGCGTCTTGACGATCCGCTGGAGCAGATCGCGCAGGTGCTCCATGAACCTCCGCCGGTCGGCCTCGGTGCGCTCACGCGCATCGGGGCCGATGTGCGTGTGCACGGAGGGGTGCGTGGTGACGAGGAGAATGCGGCGCTGACCGCGGTGCTCGTTGGCCATCGCGATGAGCTCCTCGAGCCGGATGATCGTGTGCCCCGCGCTGATGCCGAACTTGGTCGAGTCGAAGACGATCGTGCTCAGAAGCAGCGCGCTCGAGAGCACCGTCCGCTTGAGCTCCGCCTCCTCCTCGGTGTCGACACTGAACGTCATCGCGCCGCCCTCGGTCGCATCGGCGACGAGACCCATGGTGCCCACCACGGCCGCGGCGGGGGAGAAGGAGCGGAACTGCTCGGTCACGCCCGAGCCGAGCGTCGCCAGCGAGGTGGGGCGGACCCATCCTCCGATCAGTCTCCAGCCCTGGGGCAGCGTCTTGTTGAGCGAGTCCCACACCCAGCAGGTGTTGTTCGTCCGCAGCGCGGTGACGCGGTCGCGCACCTCGGCCGGCTGGCGCAGCAGAGCATTGATGACCTGATTGGTGGTCGAGCCGCCGTCGACCGAGAGGCTGACCGGGGGATCGAGCGACGTGAGAACGCGCATCAGATGCTCGCCGATCGCCTGCTTCTCGCGGCGGCGGCGTCCCTCGCGCAGGTCGAGGCGGCGGGCGAGCGCGAAGGCCTGGTGCTGCTCGACGACCACACCGCGGCGGATCAGCTCGTTGAGCAGAGCGCGGCGACTCTCCGAGTCGACCGCGGGATCGTCCGTGCCCAGAAGCGAGGCCTCGTCGAGGCTGAGGTCCGGGGTGCGCAGCAGCGAGATGAGCATCGGCGCGGCGCGCTCGGCGATGAACTCCTCCCGGGAAACACGGCAGAGGGTGCGCTCGATGTCGAGCTGCTCCTGCAGCGAATCGGCGAGATGGCGTGGCTCACTGTGGCGCTTGTCAGGGTCGCCGCTCATGGCGCGGAGGATGATCCGCGACAGATCCTCGCGGATCGCGGGATTCACCTCCTGTGGCAGCGTGAAGCCCTCGAGCTCACCGGCGCTCAGGCCCGGGTGGACCTCGCGCTTGAGGGCGGCCCGCTCGTCGCGCATCAGCGCGTCCCACCGGGGCTTGTAGGTGAAGGGCTCCTGGCCGGTCAGGGCGAAATGCGCGATGCTGCCGAGGCTGTAGACGTCGGTGCGCTCATCCTGCGGATCGCCCTTGAGAAGCTCGGGCGCGGAGTAGACCTGGTCACCCCCGGCGAAGATGCCCTCGGAGAGCTCCTCCTCGCCAACCCGTGCGAGGCCGAAGTCGGTCAGCGTCGGTCGGCCATTCTCATCGAACAGGATGTTGTCGTGCTTCAGATCCCGATGAACGACGCCCTGGCCGTGGCAGAAGCCCACGGTGCGGCAGACGCGGATCAGGATCTCGAGCCAGTGGATGATGTGGTCGGGGTCAGAGACGTCGGCGGGCTTGCCCCCGGCGGGGCGGATGCGGCTGCGGATCGATCCCCCCGGCAGAAGGGTCATGGCATACCAGAGAGTGTCCTCGCCCCGCCCGTAGTTGTAGA
>JAFGKF010000181.1 GCA_016928695.1 Candidatus Sumerlaeota bacterium
GATCAGCACGCTCCTCAATCTCCTCCGGGAGCCTGTCCCCGTCGGCACCACGCTGCTGCTACGCTGAGGGGATCATATTGAGCCCTGCGAAAATGCACTTCATTTCAATGCGGACTTCGTAGGGGCGCAGCATGCTGCGCCCGTGCCATGCGGCCCCGGAGATGTGGGCGCAGCAGTGCTGCGCCCACACAGCGTGGTGCATTGACTGTGCGGAGCTCAATACAAGCCGGCCGATGGAGCCCCGGCCCTATGCTGATATCGAGTGGGGGAGCGTCAGCCCCTGCCGCTGGTGGCTCCGGTGGCCTCAGGGCGTGAGGAGCGCGACCGCCGCGGATTCCCCCCGCTCGAGCTCTCCACCGGTTCGCTGACACGCCTCTTGGGTCGCGAGAAGATCATGCGGCCCGCGGAGGTCTGGAGCACGGACGTCACCACGAGATCGCAGTGCTGCCCCACCAGATCCGCGCCGTCGTCGACCACGACCATGGTGCCGTCCTCGAGGTACCCCACCCCCTGGTTGGCCTCCTTGCCCACCTTGACGATCTCCGTGCGGATCGTCTCACCCACATAGGCCACGGGCCGCATCGCGTTGGTCAGGTCGTTGATGTTCAGCACCTCGATCCCCTGCAGAATCGCGATCGACTTGAGATTGTTGTCGTTGGTCAGGATCTTGCCCCCGATGTCCAGCGCCAGGCGGATCAGCTTGTGGTCGACGTCCTTGATGTCCTCGTAGTCCACATCGTAGATCTCGAACTTGCGCTCGATCGAGCGGAGGTGATCGAGATTCGCCAGACCGCGTTTGCCCCGGATGCGCCGCTGTGAGTCATTGGAGTCGGCCAGCCGCTGCAGCTCCTCCAGCACGAACTCGGGGATGATCAGAGTCCCCGGCAGGAATCCCGTCGGCAGCATCTCCTTGAGGCGACCGTCGATGATGACGTTCGTGTCGAGGATGATGCTGATCTCACCGATTCGGTGCCCGGGGTTCAGCAGGAAATTGAGCTTCGAGAGGTTGAAGCGATCGGAGTGCTTGAGGGCGAGGATGATGCCCAGATACCCGAAGATGATGTTGCAGATCGGGCGGGCGATCTCCGAGCCGGGGAAGGTTGAGGCGATCAGGGCGGCGGCGATCAGCCCGACAAGAAGCCCGATCGAGCCCAGCAGGATGCGCTTGGAGGAGATGATGTTGGTGTTGTGCTCGATGACCAGAAACAGGGAGGCGAGCAGAAACGCCGTCCCCGCAAACAGCCAGCTCGGATCGGAGAAGGGTTCGTCGGGGATGCCTGGCTCGGTGACATCATAGCGGAGCCCGAGCCAGTAGCCACAGACGGTGGCGATGACCAAAAATATCAGTCGCGTCAAAGCAACATACATGACACATGCCACCCCGCAGTCAGGGAGCACCTGACTTTGGACTCGGTTTCTCAGAAACAGGGCCCCATTGTCAAACAGGATCCCGGGATCCCCCGCTGCGCTGAAAGAACTTGTTGACCTCCACGGTTCAGATCCGCAGAAAGACTCGGCTCTGGCGGCTCTCGCGAGCCGGTGGGATGTTCGTCTGCTCAGGACCATGCTGAGGTGATTTTTTGATGCCCCCGCTTCTGACACTGGTGACTTTCACGCCCCTCGTGGGGCTGGTGATCCTCCTGTTCATCCGGGGTCAGCGCCTCGGGGCCATCCGCGCCGTGGGCATTCTCTTCTCCCTGCTCCCGTTCCTGATCAGCATCGCCATCTTCATGGGCTATGAGCCCACGACCCCCGGATTCCAGATGGAGGAGAACGTCCCCTGGATCTCCCTCCCGGGCGTCGAGATCTGCTATCACATGGGCGTCGACGGCGTCTCCGTCCCCATGGTTCTTCTCACGGGGCTCCTGGGATTCGTCGCCGCGATCGCCTCGTGGGGCATCCGCGACCGCGCCAAGGAGTACTGGGTCTTCTACCTGCTGCTTCAGGTGGGGATGTTCGGGACCTTCGTGTCGCTCGACCTGTTTCTCTTCTACATCTTCTGGGAGCTGGTCCTCGTCCCGATGTACTTCCTGATCGGCATCTGGGGCGGGCCAAGGCGTGAGTACGCCGCCATCAAGTTCTTCCTCTACACGCTCGCGGGCAGCGTGTTCATGCTGATCGCCTTCCTCTTCCTCTATGTGAAGCTCGGGACTTTCCAGATCCCCGAGCTGATCGAGGGGGCGCGCACCCTGACCCTCGGGGTCCAGACCGCCCTGTTCATCGCCCTCTTCCTCGGATTCGCGATCAAGGTCCCCGTCTGGCCCTTCCACACGTGGCTCCCCGACGCGCACGTCGAGGCCCCGACGCCCATCTCCGTCATCCTGGCCGGGGTCCTCCTGAAGATGGGGACCTATGGATTCTTCCGGTTCAGCTTCCCGCTCTGCCCCGATGCGGTCCAGCAGGGCTGGCTGATGTTCGCCCTGGGGACGCTCGGGGTGGTCGGCATCATCTACGCCGCCTTCGTCGCCTTCGCGCAGACCGACTTCAAGAAGCTCGTGGCCTACTCCTCGGTCAGCCACATGGGATTCGTTCTCCTCGGCCTCTCGGGCATGACCATCGCCGGATTCAGCGGGGCCTACTTCCAGACCTTCAGCCACGGCATCCTCTCCGGCGCGATGTTCCTCATCGTCGGCGTGATCTACGACCGCGCCCACACGCGCGACATGGACGCCTTCGGCGGGCTGCTCACCCGCGTCCCCGTCTACGGCGGCATCCTGATCTTCTTCGCGCTGGGCTCGCTTGGGCTCCCGGGGCTCAGCGGATTCATCGCCGAGTTCTTCGTCCTCTTCGGGGCCTTCAAACTCCAGCCCTGGCTGGTGGTCGCCGCGGGCGTCGGCGTCGTGATGACCGCCGCCTACATCCTCACCATGATCCGACGCATCCTCCTCGGCCCCCTCAACGAGAGGTGGGCGGAGCTGCCCGAGATCAACACGCGCGAGATGTGGACGCTGATCCCCCTCGGGGTGGTCACGCTGGCCATCGGTCTCTGGCCCCGGTTCCTGATGGACACGACAGATCCCACGCTCCAGGGCATCCTCAACGAGGTCGCACCCGCCCACATCGAGACAGGACTCCCCAATCACGAGGAGATCCTCGCGGGATATGGCATCGACATGGAGCAGGTGCGCAGGGCGGCGGAGTCAGAGCATGGGATGCCCCATGACACCGATGCCCTCGGCACCGAGAATCACTCGGCAGCACCTCAGGATTCCCCTCACTGAGCGCCGATCAGCCGTTTCCCACAGACAGTGTGGTCACTTCCGATTCCGGGGCCGGATCATCTGAGCCACGAGGCGGTCCATTTTGCTCTGAGCCCGCTCATGGCCCCGCCGCCACGACTTCAGCGAGCCCTGGATGGACCTCAGGCGGGCGAGGAGAGCGCCGACACTCTCCTGGACTCTCTCGGGGGCGGGTGATCCGACATGGCTCCGCCAGGCGAGCCGGAGGGTGGGGTCCTGGATCTGATCCCACTCATCGAGGCTCAGCTGACACCTCACACCGGCCTCGACCATCGCGCCGTTCAGCGCACCGAGGGTGAGCTGGCCCTCCGCATCGCATCGCTCGACGGCACGGCCCAGCACACCGTGCATCTGGCGGAAGGGGCGACCGGTGATGCGAGAGAGATAGTCGGCCACCTCGGCCGCCTCCAGGAATCCGACGCGGCACGCCGCGCGCATCGCCCGGCGATCGATCGTGAGTCCCTCGACGATGCGGCGCCACGCCTCGGGCACTTGGTCGATCTGCCGCCAGGCATCCATGATGTGGTACTTCGTCCACTGGAGATCGCGGTTGTATCCCGAGACCTGCCCCGTTGCCGTGGCCACGATGGCCTGAGCGGTGGCCTGGCAGGCCGCCGCCCGCGCGCGCGTGACCTCCGCGAGGTCGGGATTGCGCTTCTGCGGCATGATCGAGGAGCCCGTCAC
>JAFGKF010000182.1 GCA_016928695.1 Candidatus Sumerlaeota bacterium
CTCTTTCTCTCAGTCACCCTCAGCTGAGTTGCGGAGTGTGGCCCCATCCGTCAGTGACTGTGGAGTCGATGATGTGCGTCCTCACCTTCACGAGCATCTCGCGGTTGGCAGAGAACGGAATCTCTCCCCGGTGTTGCAGCTGTCCGACGACGATGCCAGGATGAACGCCGACCTGGTGGGCGAATTGGATGATCTTTTCCTTGGAGAAATATGGCCTCACGCAGCTGATGAAAGAGTCGAGCTGCTGTGGTGTCACCAGCAATGCCGCGGCCTCTGCATCTGCCCGCTCTTCCATCTCTGATGTGGCTTCAGCGCGGTGCATTCCCACAAGATCCTCATCGAAGCACTCGCCATCGCCATTTCGAACGTGAGAGATCTCATGAGCAAGTGTGTGCCAGAAACTGTCAATTCTGTCGTACCTGAGTGAGAGAGCGATGACAGGAGAGTCGTCCTGTGGCCAAAGGGTGGCACCATCTATCTTGGACTTTGGCAGGTGCTGAATGATGACAAGGCGAATGCCCATCTGAGCCAAGATCCCAGGGACCCTCCGCAGCTCTTCCGGATGTTTGGCCAGCCCGCGCAGGTCCGAAACCATCGAGTCAAGCTTCCTCTCTGTGTGGGGCTCTGCAGGAACCGCTGCTGCCAGATGAAATGCACGATATTTCCACGCCAGTCGTGCAATCGATGCTGCTCCAGATTTGCCATCGGGTGTTGCGCGAGCTGCAGAGCGCAGTCCCGGAGGTTCGTCCAGAGAGCTGGTCATATAGAACCGACAGAGCTGTGCCTCGAGATCCTCGACAGATTCGCTCACCTCGATCCAGCCTCGCCGCGCCATGTCACTGATGGGTGCGATTTCGTGGAGTCGGGCCATTTTTCTGATGGTGCTGTCAGCGGGATCAGATCGTGCGAGTCGATATGCGGCATCAAGATGCAACCAATACTCAGGGCTTGTGCCAAACGCCTCTGAAAGCTGCTTGGCTGTCTCTGGTGTGACGGCCACTTTTCCAGTGATCACCTGGTTGAGCGAGGCTGCATTCCGCCCCATGATTCGCGCGAGGTCGGCCTGCGTCCACCCTCGCTCCTCAAGCTCATCTTTGATGAACTCGCCTGGTGGAAAGACTTCAGCGGGAGTGCGGCTGGCCATGTTTGGTCTTCTCCCCTCAATGATAGTCGCAGATTTCCACGATCCAGAGCACATTCCCGAACTCTTGCTTCTCAATCTCCACAATCAGACGCCATTGGTCGTTCAGCCGCATTGAAGACTGGTGGCTGCGCTTTCCCTTCAGCTTCTTGAATCGATGGGACCTGATTGCATAGAGGTCTCTCTCGTCAATCGCGGCTCGGATCTGTTGCATCTTTTTTCGGTAGGCGGTCACCACTTCTCGTGGGAATCCACCTGTGAACTCTCGGTCGGTCTCCAATCTGTCCAAGTCGTGATCTTTGAAGTCCACTTTCATGAACTCCGAAGTTCCGACTGATACTGTCAGGTGCAATGTATTTCTCGACCGTGGCTGTGTCAACAGATATTTGCCCATTTGCAAAATAGGCAAATTATTGATGAGATAGCATAACCGCTCAAGTATTGAGCTGGCCATAGCCCTGATGTTTCAGATCATCTCCTCTCTTTCAGAGGATTGATCTGCATGGTGATAAGAGAGGGGATTTGCAGCGCAGGTGTCTCGGTCACCCCCGCCCCCTCAGCAGCCCCAGAAAATCCACCAGCATCTCCGCCGTGGCGCCCCAGATGAGGCGTCCCTGCCACCGGAAGGCGGGGGTCGTTCCCCGCCGCCCTTCCCAGGTCCACTCGTAAATCCCCTCGATGGAGGGATCGAGGAGATCGGTGAGCGGGACCTCGAAGGCCTCGGCGACCTCGTCCTCCTGGAGCACCCAGCGACCAGGGACTCGGTGGACGTGCCCCACGATCGGCGTGAGATGGTGGATGGAGGTGCGCGTCAGATAATCGCTGAGCCGGCCCAGCACCTCGACGTCGCTCGGGGGAAGCCCCAGCTCCTCGTGGGCCTCGCGGAGCGCGGTGTGGATGAGGTCGGGATCCCCGGGATCGCGGTGTCCTCCCGGGAAGGAGATCTGGCCCTGATGGTGGCGCACTGTCTCCGTCCGCTGGGTGAAGAGCAGGTGCGGCTCCTCGCCGTGCCAGATCATCGGGACGAGCACGGCGGCCACGAGACGGTCCTCTGCGGACAGCGTGCGGGGCTCACGCTCGGAGAGCAGGCGTCGGATCGTCTCGGGCGTCAGCGCCATGGCCGTGTCAGCGCGCTCTCCAGAAACCGGGGACGAAGAGACAGAGAATCGCCCAGAGTTCGAGGCGGCCCGCGACCATGCAGAAGGAGAGAAGCAGTTTGCCCAGCGGCGGGATGTCGGCATAGGTCTGCGTCGCCCCGACGGAGGCGAGGCCGGGGCCGATGTTGTTGAGCGTCGCCGCGACGCTGGTGGCGGCGGTGACGATCTCGAGGTCGGAGCCCTCCTCGTGGAGGAGCACGCCCATCGCGATTGTCGCCATCACGAAGATCAGGACGAGGATGAGGAAGTACACCAGAACGGTCTGCTGCACCTCGTCGTCGACGGTCAGAGACCCGACCCGCAGCGTGTAGACACGCCGCGGGTTGAAGATGCGCCGCAGCTGATGCCCCGCGATGCGGAACAGCAGCATCATGCGGACGACTTTCATCCCTCCGCCGGTCGACCCCGCGCATCCCCCGATGAACATCATGACGACGAGCAGGATCTTGGACGACGCGGGCCAGAGGTCGAAGTCGGCCGTGCAGAATCCCGTCGTCGTCCCGATCGAGAGCGTTGTGAACGAGGCCCAGCGCAGCAGCGTGCCGAGGCTCTCACCGGCGATCGACTCCGGCCCCCGGAGCCGCAGGTCGGCGGTGATCAGCAGGGTGACACCGACGAAGAGCAGGGTGAACGCGCGCCACTCGGTGTCGCGGAACCACGTGAGCAGCCGCCCCTTCGCCACGTGGTAGTGGAGATTGAAGCTCGTCCCGGCCAGAAACATGAAGACGATGATCACGACCTCGATCTTGACCGACGCGAAGGCGGCGATGCTCGCGTTCTCGGTCGAGAAACCCCCCGTGGCCATCGTGCCGAAAGTGTGGCACATCGCCTCGTACACCGTCATGCCGAAGGCCCAGAGCAGGATGAACTCCATCACGCTCAGCCCGACGTAGAGCAGCCACAGGCGCATCGCGGTCTGGCGGATGCGGGGCTTGAGCCCCTCGGCCGTGGGGCCGGGCGCCTCGGTCTGAAAGAGAAACTTGGTCCCCGCGCCGACGGCGGGCAGCAGGGCGAGGAGCAGCACGACGATCCCCATGCCGCCCAGCCAGTGGAGGAACGAGCGCCAGAACATGACGCCGTGGAGGGCGTGCTCGCCGGTCAGTGTCGCATTGATGTCGCGGATCACGGTCGACCCCGTGGTCGTGAGGCCCGACATCGACTCGAAGAAGGCGTCGATGGGCCCCAGCAGCCCCGAGAAGACGAAGGGCAGGGCGCCGGTGATCGCCGAGAGCGTCCAGCCGAGTCCGACGATGGCGAGCGCCTCGCGGCGGTAGAACTCCTCGGGGGCGTGGCGCCCGAGAATCATGAGCACGAGGCCCACCGTGGCCGTGATGGCCATCGAGATCAGAATCGCCCAGTGGTCGCCGTCGCGCCATCGGATGCTCCAGGCGAGTGCGCCGAGCAAAGACAGCGCCATGATGAGCTGCAGCTGGCCGAGAACCCTGGCGACGAAGGAATAATTCATTGTCCGATGAGCGGTGCAGAGAAACCTCAGGGTGAGCGAGAAACTCTGTCAAGATCTGACCACACTCCAGAGAGCCCACATCGCTCACCGGGGTCGCCAGAAGGAGGGGAGGAACAAGCAGAGGATGGCCCACATCTCCAGGCGCCCCACGAGCATGGCCAGGGAGAGGATGATTTTACCGGCCGAGGGGAGCAGAGCATAGGTGTGAGAGGGGCCGACCATTCCCAGTCCAGGGCCGACATTGCTCATCGATGCGATCACCGAGGAAGCGGAAGTGACGATGTCAACTCCCAGGGCAGCCATGGCGAGCACGCTGACGGCATAGAAGCCGAGGAACATCACGAAGTAGATGAGAGCAGAGCGCTGAGTTTCTTCATCGAGCACCTGGGGGCCGACGCGAAGAGTCATCACCTGCCGAGGGCTGAAGGCCTTGCGAATCTGCATGCCGATGATCTTCAGGAGAATCAGGGCCCGGACGACCTTGAGCCCCCCACTGGTGGATCCCGCGCTTCCCCCCACGAACATGAAAAACACAAGCAGGGTCTTGGACAGCGGGGGCCAAACGCCGTAGTCCGCGGTGGTGAAGCCGGTGCATGTCACCACAGTGGTGACAGAGAATGTGGACCAGCGCAGGTGCGTCCCCAGGCTCTCGGCGGGCCGATGGACTGAGAGGTCGATCGTCACCAGGGCAATCCCTGTGAGGAGAATGCCGGCGAAGAGCTTCCACTCCGGGTCCCGGAAATAGCAGAGCCACCGCCCGTGAATCGCTTGGTAGTGGAGGAGGAAGTTGACGGCCGAGAGAATCATGAAAACAATGACGATGATCTCGATCCGGAGCGACTGGTATCCGCCCACACTCGCGTTGCGAGTGGAGAAGCCCCCTGTGCTGATCGTTGCGAAGGAGTGACAGATGGCATCGTAGATCGACATGCCGCTGTGCCAGAGGAGCACGCCCTCGGCGGCGGTGAGACCGACGTAGATCACGATCAGGCGTGAGATGCTCTGGCGCAGCCGTGGCTTCACTCCATCGGGGGCAACCCCCGCGGACTCGGACTGATAGAGCAGCTTGGCGCCAATCCCCACCGTCGGGAGCAGGGTGACGAGCAGGGCGATGATTCCCAGCCCTCCTATCCAGTGAGTCAGCGCTCGCCACATGATGATCCCGTGGTAAAGCTCGATCGCCGGACGTGTGGAGTCCAGCGTGATGTCGATGTCGGTGATCACGGTGGCCCCAGTGGTCGTCAGGCCCGACATTGACTCGAAAAAGGCGTCGACGGGTCCCAGAAGCCCCGAGAAAACATAGGGCAGGGCGCCGGTCAGGGCACAGAGGGTCCACCCCAGCCCCACAATGGCCAGCGCCTCACGGTGATAAAATTCCCTGGGCGCCCGGTGGCCAAGCGCCAGCAGAGCCAGTCCAATGAGGGCCGTGATGGAGATGGCTCCCAGCAGCGCCCAGTGGTCGCCGTCGTGAGATCCCAGGCTCCAGGCCAGTGCGATGCACATCGCCAGGGCCATGATGAGCTGGATCTTCCCCAGCACTTTGGCGACGAGACGCAGGTTCATGCACGGTGCGCACGGTGGGCTCAGGCGAGCTTCGCGCGCAGACCCCTCACGGCTTTGGTCAGAGCGATGGCGATCACCGTGTCACCCGGGGCGATGATGTCGTCGCCGTGCGCCACACGCACCTCGTCGCCATGCACAATGCAGCAGATCAGCGTCCCCGCAGGCAGCCGCACCTCGCGCAGAGGATGCCGAGTGGCCACGGCCCCCTCACCCGCGATGATCTCGATCAGCTCAGCGCCCCCCCCCAGAATGCTGGTGGAGCGCACTGTCTGATCCATCATGTGCTGGAGCACGTGCTTGGCCGTCACCTCGCGGGGGCTGAGCACGTGGTCGAAGCCCATCCGCTGGATCACCGAGGCGTAGTCGGGGCGGTGAACCAGAACGATCGACTGCTTCACACCCAGCTCCCGAGCCAGCTGGGTCGCCATGATGTTGTCCTCGTCCTCGCCGGTCGTCGCGACGAAGACGTCGGCGGAGCCCACCCTCTCCTCGCGCAGCACATCGATGTTGGACGCGTCGCCGCAGATCACGGTGGTCCGCCCCAGCGTCTCACCCAGGGTCTTCGCGCGCTCCGCGTCCTTTTCGAACAGGCGGACCTCGCACGGGCGCCCCTCGAGCAGACGGGCGAGATTCCTGCCCACGTGGCCGCCTCCGAGGATCGCGATGTGCTTGGCCTCGGGGGTCGTCTGACCCAGAAGCGGGTCACTCTTCTCGAGCGCGCGCGGGAGGCCCACCAGGGTGATCAGGTCGTCGAGGTGCAGGCGATCCTTGCCCGTGGGGATCACGATCTTGGCCCCGCGCCGGATCGCCGCCACCAGAACCCCCTCAGGGAACTTCGCCTCGGCCAGCGGCACACCCAGGACGGCGCAGGGCTTCTCCAGCGCCACCTGGCGCATCTGAACGGCGCCGTGGGCGTACGACTCGAGCTCGACCGCGTCGGGATTCTCGAGGAATTTGGCGATCTCGACCGAGGTCTGGCGCTCGGGGCTGATCAGGAGGTCGACCTCGGTGATCTCGCGGTAATTGATCTCGGGAGAGTCCAGATAGTCGGGATTCCGCACGCGCGCGATCGTCCGCTTCGCCCCCATCCGCTTGCATGTCAGGGCGCAGATCAGGTTGACCTCGTCGATGTTGGTCATTGCCAGGGCCAAGTCCATTTTGGCCACATCGGCTCGCCGCAGCATGGCATGATCGGTGCCCTGGCCATGGACCGCCGAGACGTCGAGGCGCTCCTGGACATTGGTAACCTTCGCCCGATCGGAGTCCATGATCACGATCGAGTGGCCCGCCTGGACCAGCGCCTTGGCCAAGAAGGTCCCGACTGTCCCTGCCCCGATGATGAGTATGTTCACGGAGTGAGGCCTCGCCACGCGCCGCGGTGGGGCCCCGTCGGCTCACCGCGGAGGTGTCCGTCAGACGCCCTCGTCACTTCTTCTTGTGGCGGTTGGCGCGCAGACGCTTTTTCAGCTTGTGCTTGCGCATCTTCTTGCGCCGCTTTTTGACTACGCTTCCCATCAATTCATCCTCTCGAAGTCGCACCGCACACAAAAGGGGCCGAATGGCCCCCATTCTTCGACGGGCGGGCCCGCCAACGTAGCCCAAGCGCGCGGGGGGTTGTCAACGGGCATTTGGCCCATCTGCGGCCCCCGGAGAGCTCAGTGCCCCTCCCCCCGCAGCAGAATCTCCCCGGGCAGAGGGGCGCGCAGATCATCCCCGATCGGATCGAAGCCCAGCCATCCCGCCATGAAATCCCCCATCTCAGGGGGGTCAAGCCCCACCTCGCCCCCCACGATCAGCAGGTGCAGGGCCGCCCCGAGCCGCCAGAAATCGCGGGGTCGCCGCGCCTGGAACTCGAAGACGCTCAGCGCGGCCCCTGTCTGGGCATCGAACTTGAGGGGAAAACGCCTCCCCATCCAGCCCGCGCGCAGACCCGAGAAGCCACCGAGCCCGATCTGCAGCGGGCGGGTGGGGTGGATGTGGATCAGCGTGCCAAGGCCGGCGGTCACGCTCGCCTCGCCGACGTCGAGCAGATCGAGCAGGCGGCTGCCCAGAAAACGCGGGATCGCCCCCCAGAGGCTCTCGGAGAGGGGCGGGGGATCGGCCACCGCCTCGGTGACATCGACAACGATGGGCCTCCAACGCGCCCCCCCCAGCGAGGGCTCGCCCCGGATCTCGTAGGTGTGGCCCGCCTCGGCGGTGAAGACCTCGGTGGTCGGATCACCGATGCGGTCGGTCATCAGACGCGTGTTGAAGAAGCGCGCCCGGACACGATGCCTGCCCGGAAGGACCTCCACCCCACGGCGGAAATCGCCCACGCCCACTCCGTCGACCTCCAGGATCTCCGTCTCGCTGTTCCAGTCACTCCACTCGTCGATGAAGGAGACCTGGCTCAGCGGTCTCACCTCACCCTCATACATCACAGCCTTGCAGGAGGAGAGAGACAGCGGCAGGAGAGCGGCGAGAACGAGATGGGCGACTCGCATGGGGGAGCTGACTGTGCCCCGGTCTCTCAGCTCACGCAAGTGAAGAGCCCTGATTCGGCATCTGAAACGCATTGATAAAAGCGGCGGGCTGTGTCAGGGATCCCTCTGCATCAAGGGGGTCTGCCGATGATTGCTGCCTTTCCATGCAAGGGATGTGGCGCTGTTCCGAGCCAGCTGCTCTGGAAGGCCTGCCAGGCCTCTCAGGGCAAAGTGTGGCGCGACAGGGTGCTCAGCGAAGAGGCCTTCGCCGACTATGAGTTCCCGCCGGAGAGCCGCTGGTTCCTGGAATTCGCAAAGGCCCGCCAGCTCGAACGCGTCGATCCCGCCGCCGCCCTCGACCACCTCGAGACCGCACTGAGTCAGACGGTCGAGGAGGAGGACCGCCTCGCCGTCATCACCTCGATCTGCGATCACTGCCTCAGCAGCGGATCCGATCTCCCGCTGGGGCATCTCGACACGCTCTTCACCGCCCTTCACCGGGGAGGGCTCTCGCGAGACTCCGCCATCGACAAGCTCTACGTCTGCTGCCTCTGCCTCGAGGCGCTGGGTGACCGCGAGCGCCTCGTCGACATGGCCGCCCGGCTGTGTGACGTCGCCCTGACACCCCCGCGGGAAGAGGAGATCCGCGAGTATCTGGAGGCGGAGGAGGCCGATCGGCAGTCCAAGGGCCCACTGATCGAGCTGCTCCGTGAGGGCGAGGCCCCCGCGCGCACCCTTCAGATCGAGCGGGGGCGCTTCTGGTTCTCGGGCTTCGAGTTCCTCTGCAACGTGGTCCTGATCTGTGCCGATCTGATCGAGGAGGAGCCCTGGCGCTGGGGCTTTCTCCAGCCCCGCTTCGGCGAGTGGCTCGAGGGCTACGAGCGTTTCCATGCGCGCCATGGCCTCTCTCCCTGTGATGACGGAGAGATGCTGCGTCATCTCCTGAGTCTGCTCGGGTGAGCGGAGGCCCCCCCTTGTTCTTGACACCCCCGACCTGCGCGCGATGATCCGCCCGAGCGTGTGAGGATGGAGGCGGTGATGCATGGAGGTCGATCGCTCCCGGTCACCGTCCCCTCATTCAGAGGTTGAGACGAACCGCATGCCCCAGGATCCCGATCCGCAGTCCCCTCTGCCGGAGGTCTCCAGCTCCTCGCTGGGCATGGACTTCGTCTCCTTTGTGCGGGGGGTTCAGGATCTCTCGGGCTCGCACATCGATGTGCGCCCCTTCCTGCACGGGATTCTGACCCAGACCGAGCGCCTGGTGCCCTATGATGCCGCCTGGGTGGTGACCGAGAACCGGTTCGAGGGACGCCTCGTTCACCGCAAATCACACTCCTCCGAGGGCGGCGGCATGGGACGCCTCGATCTGGCGTTCAACCGATCCGATCCCATCGTCAACCTGATGGAGCAAGCGATCAGCGACCACTGGCACGACCTCCGCGCCCACCAATCCGCGCTGGCCAGCCGCCTGACGGAGATCGGCTACACCAGCGCCACCGTGGTGGGCTTCAGCGATTTTCAGGAGGTCCGCGGTCTCCTCGTCCTCGCCTTCGAGAGCCCGGTGATCCTTCCCCCCGAGGCCATGGCCGCCCTCGAGTTCGCCGCCCACGAGACCGCACTCACCCTGGGCCGCGCGGTCGTCTACGTTCAGCGCAACGCCCTGCTCGAGATCGGCCGTGCCCTGCTGACGACCGAGAGCTTCGAGCAGCTCTTCCAGGAGCTCGACTCACACGTGATGAAGATCCTGCCCCACGACATCAGCGGGATCTATGCGCTCGTCGAGGACAGCGAGATGCCGTTCTCGCACCTCGTCGAGTCGAGCGACTTCTACACGCCCGCCCCCATGGGACCCGGCGATCTCGAGCACAGCATCAAGTGGGCGATGGTGCGCGAGAACCGCGCCGTGCTGATCTCCGACGTGATGGAATCCGACTTCACGGAGGCCGAGCACCTGCGCCAGCACGGGGTGCGCGCCCTGATGGCGGTTCTGCTCAAGATGGACGAGACCCCCATCGGCATCCACTACATGGGCCACCGCCGCCCCGAGGTCTACCGCCGCGGCGATCTCCTGCTGCTCGAGGCCATCGGCCGACAGATCTCGCTCGCCTTCGACCACCTCCGGGCCATCGAGGAGGTCCACCGGCTCAAGGAGCGCGTCGAGATGGAGGCCCGGGCCCTGCGCGCCGAGATCGAGCAGCGCGCTCACCCCACGCTCCGCGTCGAGTCCCCCGCGATGCAGGAGGTCATCGACTCCATCAGCCGGGTGGCGCCGACCGACTCGACCGTTCTGCTTCTCGGCGAGACCGGCACGGGCAAAGAGGTGCTGGCGCGCGAGCTCCACGCCCTGAGCCACCGGCACGACAAGCCGCTGATCATGGTCAACTGCGCCGGACTGCCCGAGAGCCTGATCGAGAGCGAGCTCTTCGGCCATGAGAAGGGCGCGTTCACCGGCGCCGTGGCCAAGCGCGAGGGGCGATTCGAGGTCGCCAATGGGGGCACGCTCTTCCTCGACGAGATCGGCGACATCCCCATGAGCACCCAGGTCCGCCTGCTGCGCGTCCTGCAGGAGAGCGAGATCGAGCGGGTCGGCTCGAGCAAGACCCTCAAGGTCGACGTCCGTGTCGTCGCCGCGACCCACGCCGACCTGCAGGCGAAGGTCGCCCGGGGCGAATTCCGCGAAGATCTCTACTACCGTCTCAATGTCTTCCCGATCCGCATCCCGCCGCTCCGCGAGCGGCCCGAGGACCTCGATGCCCTCAGTCAACACTTCATCGAGATGTTCTCCGCCAAGTTCAGCAAGACCATCACCGCTATCAGCACCGCCAGTCGGGAGGCTCTGCACACCTATCACTGGCCGGGCAACGTCCGCGAGCTGATGTATGTGATGGAGCGTGCCGTCATTTTGGCAGACACCTCCACACTTCACTTCGATCACCTGCTTCCGATCAAGGGACATCCCTTGCGAGGGGGCCCGAACGGCCAACCCGCGATTTTTCAGACACTCGAGGACATGGAAAAGGCCCACATCGAGAGGGCTCTGGAGGTGACAGGGGGAAAAGTGGGCGGCAAGGATGGCGCCGCCGCGCTGTTGGGCATCAAGCGCACCACCCTTCAGGCCCGCATGAACAAGCTCGGGATCGTCCCCAAGAAGACGAAATAGAGTCATCTGCATTCTCTTGGAGGCGTGGGCGCCCACCCTGCTGCCCGCATTTGGGCAAAGGTCAACATTTGGGCGCAGTTTGTGACAAAAAGCTCGTATTCACAGGGCCACAAACATTGTGAAAAGATTGATATACAATGTCTTATGCAATTGCTCAATATTCGGCACGAGGTATGCTCCGTGAAAAGATGCACAGATCGAGAGGGTGGCCCCCCAGCGGATGAGCCGCCCTCCCCTAAGGAGAAAGACCATGAACGAGCCAGCCCCCCTCACCAAGAGCATCCAGACCGGGACCCGCAAGGTCCAGACCGCCTTCTGCCCGCTCGGTGACCGCAACTGCACGCGCATGGCGAGGCTCGGGATGTGCACGACGCCCGAGTGCCCGCTTGTGGCCAAGGAGCGCCGGATGGCCGCCAGGGCAGGGCGCCCCAAGAGCCTCATCGACCTGCACAGCGATTGGATCGACTTCGACATGCCCTTCAGCGAGTCCGAGCTCGAAGCCGCGACGTCCCCCCTCTATGTCGAGTGCCTGTCCCAGTCCTGCATGCCGAGCCCCCACCGCGCCAAGCGCCCCTCGTGACGCAGCCGGTGGCCTCGGCCCCGGAAGACTTCTCACCCTCAGACCAATAGAACCCCCGCCCCACTGACCTCGATCCCCCTCCGGTCAGTGGGGCGCTCGCTTGGGGGGCGAATGGTTGGTGCCGGAATTCCCATTCCGGCACCCGAAGAGGATCGATGGGGATGGTGAGCCCCTCGCTCACCGGATCCTCTCTTCAGAACTCCTCCGTTGACGCCCGGCGGCGAGGGGAGAACCCTCGGGATCAATTCGATAGGAGGGGCATCGCCATGGGAAACTCGGATCTGGGGCCAGTCGGGGAGCTGACGGGGGAGCCGGGATCGCCTCCTCCCCAGGGGCCGCTGGGGTCGCTGGAGACAGGGATCAAACCGCTGGACGAGCTGCTCGGGGGGCTGCGGCAGGGGCTCTGTCTTCTGATCGGGAGCCCCTCATGCGGGAAGACGACACTTCTCAATCAGCTGGCGGACCAGGTGGCGCTCTTCAACAGCGTCCCGGTGCTCTTCTTCTCCTATCAGCACTCGTTCCGCGAGCTCCGCGTGAAAACTCTCTCCCGGATGTCGAAGGTGCCGACCGACGCCATCGCCGAGGGCATGACGCAGCAGGTGGTCGAGGAGAAGCTCACAGGGCAGCTCCGCCGCCTCTGGGAGTATGTCGACAAGGCGAACCGCGAGCTCGAAAAATGGATCCACCATGTCCGAACCATCGAGGCCGATGGCGGGACCACCGTGGGCAGAATCCAGATCGAGGCGGAGGCCGCTCTGAGGGAGACCCGCGCGGCTCATGCCCTGATCGCCATCGATCCGCTCGAGGCGGTGCCGCTGGGCCACTCCCCGCTCTCACGCGAGGAGCGGCTGGCCACCGTCTGCGCCGAGCTGCGCCGCGTGTCGCGGGCACTCGACTGCCCCGTGGTCGCCACGGTGGGCATCAGCCACGACCAGTACAAGGGCAATCGCCTGCCCTCGCTCGGGTCGCTGCGCGACCGCGGTGGGATCGAGCACTTGGCCGATGCGGTGATGGCTCTGTGGGAGGATCAGAACGCCTCGCGCAAGACCGCCCGCGAGATCCCGGGATCGCGGGCGGTCGATCTGCTGCTGCTCAAGAATCGCCATGGGGCTCTGGGACGCCTCCGGATGCAATACAACCCCGCGCTGGCCTCATTCTCCGACGCCGTGCGCGATTCCCAGCCCTATGACCGGTTTGACGCGATGCAGGGGTGAGAGGGTCAATCCCCCTGGCTGCTCGGGGGGATCCCTTGACCAGAGCCCTCGCTTTCACCACCATGGGGTGGGGGAGAGACAGCGAAGGGAGACACAGCATGCGGCGCAGTGAACGGCTTGAAAAGCGCTTGCCTCTCTGGGCGGCGGCCCTGTCGGCCCTTCTCCTTGGGCTCGTCGAGATCCCGGCTCAGCGGACGGTCTTCGGAATCGATGTCTCCTACTACCAGGGGCCGAACATCGACTGGGAGCAGGTCTGTGCCGACGGCAAGACCTTCGCCTTCGTGCGCGCGTCGGGCGGCACCTCGTATGAGGACCCGTATTACATCCAGAACATGACCAGCGGGCGCGCGGCGGGGCTCCACATGGGGAGCTATCACTACCCCTGGATCTCGAGCGATCCCTCGACGGCGATCACGGAGGTGGAGCACTTCATCAGCGTGGCCGGCCCCTTTCTCACCCCCGACTATATGCGGCCGGTGCTCGACGTCGAGAGCGGCTACGAGCTCGGGCGCGAGGCGCTCTCCGCCTGGGTGGAGACGTGGCTCACCGAGTTCGAGAGCCGCATGGGGTTCGAGCCGCTGATCTACACGAACACCTGGTACGCGACGAACTTCATCGAGCCGGAGCTCAACCGCTATGACCTCTGGTTCGCTCGCTACAACGGCGACCCCCAGTCCGATCCGCCGAGCGGCATCTGGGAGGACTTCTTCTTCCTGCAGTACTCGAACACCGGGAGCGTGGCGGGCATCAGCGGCGCCGTCGACCTCGATGTGTTCACGGGGACCCTCGGCGAGCTCCAGGCGCGGTTTCTCATCCCCGCGGGCAACAGCGGGCTCACCCTGCGCTGAGGCACACTCCCAGGGAGATCACTTCACCTCCACACCGTTCTCCCGCAGAAAGCTCTTCAGCTCCGGGATGCCGATGAGGTGGAAGTGGAACACCGACGCGGCGAGCAGAATCGTGGCGCCCGCCTCGACCGCCTCGAGGAAGTGATGGGGCTCCCCCGCGCCGCCCGAGGCCACGACCTGCGCACTCGTCGCCTCGGCGATGGCGTGGATCACCGGCAGATCGTAGCCGGTCTTCGCGCCGTCGCCCGCCTTGCTCGTGGGCAGGATCACCGGGACCCCGTAGCCGTCCACCCGCTTGGCCCACTCGATGGCATCGGCGCCGGTGGCCGTGCGGCCGCCGTCGATGTAGACCTCGTAGCCGGAGGGGAGTTCGGGATTCTGATCGACGTCGATGGCGACGGTCACCCGCTCGGGTCCGAACTCCCGGACCATCTCCTCGACGATCGCGGGCCGCCGGAAAGCCGCGCTGCTCGTCGAGATCTTGTCGGCGCCCGCCTTCAGGACCGCCTCCGCGGAGGCGACGTCGGAGATGCCTCCCCCGACGGTGAAGGGGACGGTGGTGGCGTCGGCGACCCGCCGGACCACGTCGAGCATGGTGGCGCGCCCCTCGACGGTCGCGGTGATGTCGAGCAGAGCGAGCTCGTCCGCCCCAGCCCTGCAGTGGGCGAGGGCGCACTCGACGGGGTCACCGGCGTCGCGGATGTCCACAAAGTGAACGCCCTTGACGACGCGTCCGTTTTGCATGTCGAGGCACGGCATGATGCTGATCGGCTGACCCATGGATCTGATCCCTTTCCCCTGATGTTTGCCTGTCTATGGAGTCTGTGATCCCTTTTGGCAACAGCTCACTCAGGCCACACTGAGATGACGGGACGATGCGGGAACAGCGGTGATTCAGGGCTGGGGCGCGGTCTGGTTGGGCATGTTCGGATCAATCTGGTTCGGTGGGGATCCATCTGTCCTGGTGATGATTTCCCCGGAGCGCTCCGCCGCCTGGCGGTTCAGTTCAGCCTGTCTCCCCAGCGCCTCAAACCACTGGGTGTCCATCCCGCGGAAGTCGACCTGCTGCTGGGGGCTCGGACCCGCCTGGCTCCCAGACTGCGGATTCGGCGGGGTGTTCGTCACGGGGAAGCCGGGCTGCTGTGGGGGGAGGCTGGGCTGCTGCGGTTGGCTCTGCGCAGGTGGTCTGAGCCGATCGACGATGCTCTCCCCTTGGGACATCTCTTGGAAAGCCCCCTGTCTTTGGCGGACTGGCTCCGGGGCCTCATACGCAAAGCGCTGCTGGGCATCGAAGACCTCAGAGGGCTGCGCGGAGGGCACCGGCTGGGGCACGCCAGGCACGCTGTGAAGCGTGAGAGTGTAGTTGCCGGTGACTCCGGGGGAATACGAGGAGACGATGATCCGGTGCACGCCCGTCATGGTCAGTGTGTGAGAGATCTCTGAGCTGTTCACCGAGGTGAAGTCGTCGTTGAAAGCGGCGACGTTGCCCTGGGGATCGATCAGGAAAAGATAGCCGTCGAAGTCACACTGGAGATCGATGACCACGGCTGTCCACTGGTCTCCCCGAAAGGTGAAACCATCGCGGAAGAAGTCAGGGCCGGCCTGGGGGTGGCCCATGATCATGGGAACATGGTCTGATGAGGCGAGCTCGCCCGCCAGGGGCTGGTCCCAGCCGATCCCCGTGTCGCCTCTGGTGGCGATGCCATGGTCGACAACCACCGGTCCCTGAGCCGCCAGGGAACATACGAGCATGGCCAAGGCAAATGCTGTGATCGAACGCGGTTTCATGGCTTTCCCCCCTTTTCACAGTGGGAACTTGGATTTGTCCCCCTGTCTCTCTCGGACACGTCCACAGCCCAGAGGTTTCCCTGAGCAGGCCTGAGAGTCAACGGATTCGGGGATTGGCGGACCACGGGGCGATCGATCCGCATGTGAGGGCATGGCATGATGCTGGTCGTCGGGCTCATCTCCTGGCTTGAGGACTCGCCTGGCTCCTGCTAATCATTCAAACAGAGTGGATACACCCCGTGCCCCCACAGGAAGAGGTGGGATGTTGTGGAATGGAGCCACGGTTTCCCATGGGCGAGAGAAAATCCTCAGCGCTTCCGCGGACCAAGATCCGGTACTCTCTCATGAGGATCCTGACCGGATCGGATCTCTCGCATCGGCGTCTGCCTCTCATGTCGGCGGTGAGCCCCGAGCCCGGGCCGACGGTCTGGCTCACGGCCTGCAGCCACGGCGATGAGATCGGGGGCATCGTCGTCATCCAGGAGATCTTCCGCGTGATCCGGCGTTGGCTGCGGCGGGGATCGGTTCACGCCTTTCCCCTGATGAATCCCATCGGGTTCGAGACCGCGACGCGCCACATCCCCGTCAGCAGCGAGGACCTGAACCGTTCGTTCCCCGGGGAGCCCACGGGCACGCTGGGCAAGCGGATCGCCCATCGCATCTTCGAGACGATCATGGACTCAGGCCCCGCGCTCGTCTTGGACCTGCACCACGACTGGATCAAATCGATCCCCTATGCGCTGATCGACAGCGACGAGGGAGCGCTCCCCCAGGGGGCGCGGGACCGCACGCGCGAATTCGCCCAGCAGACGGGCCTGCCCGTCGTCATGGACAGCGATGTGATCCCCAGCTCGCTGTCGCACAACCTCCTCCGCCGCGAGGTCCCGGCGCTGACGCTCGAGCTGGGCGAGTCGTACATCGTCAACGAGAGGAACGTGGAATTCGGGCTGGGGGCGATCTGGAACCTTCTCGACCGGCTGGAGATGACAGAGCCCCAGGCCGAGCGATTTCAATATCCCCTCGTCAAGCCCTCGCTCCTCGAGGAGACGCTTCGGTACTCCGACCGGCCCTTCAGCTCCCGGACAGGGATCGTCCGGTTCATGACCAAGCCGGGCGACATGGTCAGGGAGGGCCAGCCCATCGCGCGGGTCGTGAATGCCTTTGGGAAGCTGATGGAGACGGTCCGGGCTGTCGGTGACGCCATCGTCCTCGGGCACACCGACTCCGGCGTCGTGTTCCCGGGCATGCCCATCATGGCCTTTGGATTGGAGCCGGGGGAGAAAAAGATCAGTCCCTGAGTGTCAGGGTGTAGTGCCCCGTGGACTCCGGCGAGAGGGTCGTGACCACGAGGCGGTGAGGACCTGTCTGGGTGAGGGTCGCGGTGAGCTGCGCCGTTCCGAACAGCTGCCAGTCGTCGGTGAATCCGATCTCCTCTCCGTCGGGATTCAAGAGATAGAGGTGCATTCGAAAGTCCTCGGTCATATCGACCCGAATCTCCTGCCCGGCCTCACCATCAAAGACGAAGCCATCACGGTGATAGCCGAAGGGGACGCGCTCCGACCGGGCCCAGAACTCGGCGCGGTCCTCGGACGTCAGCTCGCCGGACACCGTCTCGCCCATCATGAGAGAGGTGTCGGGCGAGAAACCCGGCGAGGACTGTGGCTCAGCGATGGTCAGGGTGTAGGAGCCACCCGCCCCGTCCAGCGGACAGGGGGCGACCACAATCTGGTGGGTGCCCGTCTCGGTCAGGGGAGCGGCGGCGATGCGTGAGTGACTCATCCGCGAGTAGTCGCCGTTGCTCGCGATCAGGCGTCCCCCGGGTGACAGCAGGAGGAGGTTTCCATCGAAGCGTGCCCGCAGATCCACGGTGATCACCGTTCCCGCCACTGCCTCGAGGGGGTGGACATCCCGCGGGAGATCGAGATCGATCTCCTCCACCCCTGCGAGGTCTTCGGGCAGAGGGGGAAAATCGCTCTCCTCGAGCTCCCCCTCGACGACCCGCCCCTCGATCGGATCGCCGGAGGGCCCCATGGGCAGATCGGGCAGGAACACCTGCACGCGGGTGGCCCCGAGGAAGTCCTCGGGAAGCGGAGCCCCCACTCCCAGTCGCCGTGCGATGAGCCGATAAGTGCCCGTGGTCCCTGGGAAATAGGATGACACGTTCAGAAAGTGGCGCCCGGGCTCTTGGAGTGTCACGGCGATGCGCGCATTGAACTGGCCGGTGAAATCGTTGTTGGCTGCGGCGAGATGCCCCTGCTCTGTGTAGAGCATCATGACGGCGTCGAACTCCGCCTCCAAAGAGATGTCGATGGTCTCACCTGAGGCGACCTCGAACGTGTAGATGTCACGGAGGAAACGCGCATCGCAGCGAGGGTCAGCCGGGGGGATCCACTCGGTCTCGCCGCTCACCAGCGAGCCCGTGATCGGCTCACCGTTGAACGGCAGCGGTGTGAAGGCGAGGGCGCCAGCGGGCAGCGAAGCGATGAGAAGCAACGCAACGGGGGTCGGGATCCTGTGTCTCACCTGAGCCGCACTCCCTGGACCTCTCAGCGGATGAACTCATTCAGCATGTTCTCGAGCATCTCCTGCCGCCCGCTCTGCTGCCTGGGCTCGCCGTGGGCGAGGGTGTGGCGCTCGAGGTCTTCGAAGGTGACTTGGCCGCGCTCGATCTTTCGACCGAACGGCGTGTCCCACTCGGCGTAGCGCTTGGACTTGAATTTCTCGAACTTCCCGCTTCTCAGGATCTTCGCGGCGATCTTCAGCCCGCGGGCGAAGGCGTCCATCCCCCCGATGTGGGCGTGGAAGAGGTCGACGGGGTCGATCGACTGGCGGCGCAGCTTGGCGTCGAAGTTGAGCCCGCCCGTCTTGAGCCCGCCGCCGCGCAGCACGGCGAGCATCGCCAGCGTCGTGTCGTAGAGGTCGGTCGGGAACTGGTCGGTGTCCCACCCGAGCAGCGGATCGCCGCGGTTGGCGTCGATGGATCCGAGGATGCCGTGGGCGACGGCGTACTCGAGCTCGTGGTTGAAGGTGTGGCCCGCCAGCGTGGCGTGGTTGGCCTCGATGTTCAGCTTGAAGTCGCCGTCGAGCCTGTGGCGGATCAGGAAAGCGTGGACGCTCTGCGCGTCGAAGTCGAACTGGTGCTTGGTCGGCTCCTTCGGCTTGGGCTCGATGTGGAGCTGGCCCCTGAAGCCGATCTGCCTCCGGTGCTCCACGGCCATGTGGAGGAAGCGCGCCAGGTGCTCGGTTTCGCGCCGCATGTCGGTGTGGAGCAGCGTGTCGTACCCCTCGCGTCCCCCCCAGAAGACGTAGCCCTGGCCGCGCAGCTCGTGCGTGATCTCCATCGCCTTTTTCACCTGCGCGGCGGCGTATGCGAAGACGTGGGGCGAGGGATTCGTCGCCGCGCCCGCCATGAAGCGCGGGTGGCTGAACGCATTGGTCGTGCCCCAGAGGAGCCTCACGCCCGTCTCGCGCTGGAGTCGCTTGGCGATCTTCACGATCTGGTCGAGGCGGCGATTGGTCTCGGCCAGCGTGTCGGCCTCGGGCGCGATGTCGCGGTCGTGGAAGCACCAGAATCTCACACCGAGCTTTGTGAAAAACTCGAAGGCGGCGTGCATCGTGTCCTCGGCGATCCTCATCGGGTCGCCGGATGCGTTGTATCGCCTGACCATTGTCGGCGCGCCGAACATGTCGGAGCCCAGCCCCTTGAAGGTGTGCCAATAGCACACGGCGAACCGCAGGTGCTCGGCCATGGTCTTGCCGAGGATCTTCCGGTTGGCCTGGTAGTGCTTGAAGGCCAGGGGATTCTTCGAATCGGGGCCCTCGTATCGAATGGGCTCTTTGACCTCGGGGAAGAAGACCTTCATGGCCGGTGTGTCCTCTCGGCGGAGAATGGGTGAGGTCAGTTCAGAGCAGATCCCCGGGGATTGTCAACGTTTGCAATGGGACCCACTCCGCCTGGGTGCAGAGGGGAGAGGGCTCAGCTCATGGATCTCTCATCGCCGCGGATCGGCGGCCCGAGGGGCCAGAGGTTCTCGGGATTGGGGGCGCGTCGCCGATTGAGATGCGCCTCGATCCATCCGCGATCGATCTCGGGATACGAGGCGCACTGGAGCACATGCTCGTGGTCGAGTCCCTCGATGCGGTCGTTGGCGATGCGGATGGCGTCGATCGAGTTGCGCAGGGCGCGGATGGGGTCCGTCCGCGTCGGATTGATGTCGATGCCGAAGAGTCCGCTGTAGCCGCACATCTTGAGCAGGTAGAGCCCCGCCTTCGTCTGCTCGGGGTTGGCGACGCTCACGTTCTGCTCGGGGCCATGGGTGCCGCGCGGCATGGAGTTCCAGTGGGTGTGCGCCAGACGCCCCTGCTCGGTCGCCCGGCTGAAGGCCTCGGCCAGATCCTCGTGCGCCATGGCGACGTTGCTCCCGCGGAGACAGACAGTGACGAGCGCGTGACCATCCTCCTGGAGATGGACGCTCTCCTCGGCGCGCAGGCGCGACTCCACGCGGGCGCACATGATCAGGGCGTCGCTCGTCCCGGCCAGGAGGAGCCTCCCGCGCGGATCGCCCGGCTTCGGCTCGAGGGCGATGCGCACTCCGGGCACCTCCTCCATCGCCTCGGTGAGGCTGTCGGCGATGCGATCGCGCCAGGTGAGGAAGTTGATCCCAAAGGGATTCTCGTGCCCATCGACGCCCGGCCAGACGATGGCCATGTCAGTGTCGAGCTCACGGTTGAGCCGCAGCGCCGCCACGAGGCGGTCGATCGCCATGCGGCGGATGTGCTTGTCTGGGTTGGAGAGGGCGCCGTACTCGAACATCCGCTGATAGTGGAGATTCGGGTTGATCGCGACGATGCGCTGGCCGGTCTCCTTCACGTGGCGCCGGAAGAGATCCAGATTGTCCTCGTTGATCTCGTTGGGATAGACGGCCTCGATGCCCACCACGCCGTCCTCAGCCACCTGGGCGAGCCTCGACAGCCGCTCGGGCACCGTCAGCGGCTCGCGGTAGTCATCGTGAAACCGGCTGCTCGGCGCCATGAGGTGGCTGAGCGAAACGGAGAACTTCAGGTCGAGCGAGAAGCGCTGCATGTGCAGGAGCAGCTCGGTGGCGTTGCGGCGCAGCGCCTGATGGCGAATGTCGACGAGTGGCACGCTTGGGGAACTCCTCCCTCGGGGATCAGCCGCCGTGCATCCACGGCCTCAGAGTCGGATACAGCTCGCGCCAACGTCTGTAAAGCTCCTCATGGCGCGATGCACTCTCCGGATTTGGGATGACGCGCTCACCCGTCGGGACCGAGGCCTCGGTCGAGGGCACGTCCGGGTAGACCCCCGCACCCACCCCGGCCAGGAGCGCCGCTCCCAGCGCGGGCCCCGCCGCGGTGCCGAGCACCACGATCTCCGCGTTGAAGACGTCGGCGCACAGCTGGCGCCACACCGGTGAATTGGCCCCACCGCCGGTCAGCCGGATCTCCTCGATCGGGCAGCCGAGGTCCCTCGCCACATCGAGGCAGGCGCGCAGGTTGTGCGTGATGCCCTCGGCGATCGCCCGGAGCAGATCGCCCCGGGTCGACGTGAGCCCGATCCCCGCAAACGCCCCCGAGGCCCGGGGATCGTTGAGCGGCGAGCGCTCCCCCTGAAGATGCGGCAGGAAGTTCACACCGCCCGCGCCGGGCGCAGCGGCGTCGACCTCGGCCATCATGAGGTCGTAGACATCCGCGCCCCTGGCGCGGGCTTGGCCGAGCAGGTCGGGGCAGAGCACGTCGCGCGCCCAGCGCCACGCGAGTCCGGCCGTCAGCATGCAACCCATCAGGTACCACTGGCCGGGCACGGAGGCGCAGAACGAGTGCAGCCGCTCATCGGGGTCCACCCGGAAGGTGTCACACGGTGTCAGCACGACGCCCGAGGAGCCGAGGCTGACAAAGACCCGCCCCTCCCGCACGATGCCGCAGCCCACCGCCCCCGCAGCGTTGTCGGCACCTCCGCCCACGACGGGGATGCCCGCCCTCAGGCCCAGCGCCGCCGCCGCCTCGCCTGTCAGCTCACCGGTGACCTCCTCACTGCCCTTCACGGGGACGAACCATGAGCGTGGGAGATCGAGTCGCTCGATCAGCGCGTCGCACCACTGGCGATGTTCGACGTCGTAGAGGATCGTCCCCGCCGCATCGCTGACCTCCGTCGCCATCTCGCCCGTCAGGCGCAGGCGGATGAAATCCTTGGGCAGGACAAGGGTGGCGGTGCGCCGGAAATTCTCAGGCTCGTGGTTGCGGAGCCAGACCGCCTTCGGCGCCGTGAAGCCCGGCAGCGCGGGATTGGCAACCCAGCGGTGGAGGTTCTCCTTGCCCGCCACCTGGGTGATCTCGTCGCACTCGGGCGCGGTGCGGTTGTCGCACCAGAGAATGCAGGGGCGGACCACCTCGCGGCTCGCATCGAGGAAGACCGAGCCGTGCATCTGGCCGCTGAGTCCGATGCCGACGACGTCGGCCGCGGAGACCTTGGCCACGGCCAGGGCGCGCTTCGTCGCCTCGCATGTGGCGCCCCACCACTCATCGGGGCTCTGCTCCGCCCACCCGGGGTGGGGGGTCTGGAGCGTGTGCTCCGCGGTCGCCTCGCCGAGGATGACAGCGTCGTCGCCGTCCCAGACCAAGACCTTGGTCCCCGAGGTGCCCACATCGATACCCAACAGTGCATTCATCTGAGAATATTATCCTTGTTGAAAACGTTTGTTGAAGACACCCTGACGCTGATCTCTGGCGAGCCCGCTGTCAATCCCTGGCGGCCTCCCTCCGGAGCGCTCTGCGTCATGGCCCGACTCTCTGGCATCACCCTCATCGCGGCGATCCTGACGGCTTGCGCCACGGCGCCGCGTCATCCCAACGTGGGCTATGATTTCCCCGACATCGGACCGCGCCAGATCCTCCTCGATGGCTCCTGGGGCTTCCGCCTCGACCCCGAGGGAGTGGGACTCGAGCAGGGCTGGGCCACGGCGAACATCGCTGACTGGGACACGATCGAGGTGCCGGGGTATTGGGAGCCGCAGGGGTATTTCGGATGGCCGGGCGATCTCGCCATCACCGACCCGTTCGAGTACAACGGCCAGGCTTGGTATCGGCTCGACGTCAAGATCCCCCTGCGCTGGGCGGGATATGATCTGCTCTGGGACCTGGGGCGTGTCGATGACGGCGCCCTCGCGCTGTGGAATGGCGCGATGGTCGCCGAGACCCACGCCCTCAACGAGAGCAACCGCCACACGGTGCCCGCGGGCCTCGTTCGCGCGGGCCAGATCAACGCGCTCGCGGTGCGCGTGACCGATGGCGGCGGCCCCGGGGGTTTCGATGGGGGGCCGGTGACGATTCGCCCGCTGACTCCCTGGATGGACATGGGGCTCGACCTCATGAGCATGCCGGGGGACTACCTCTTTCCCGCGGGGGAATATGTGGATTTCAACATCCGCGTCGAGAATCCCCTGTCCGAGGGATTCTTCGCGGACGTCGGCGTCGTGGTGACCCCCTTTGGCCGTGAGCCGATCCACGACGTGGTCCACGGTCCCATCTGGGTCAACCCCGAGGCCGGCTACGACTACACTTATATGGGAGGCATTCTGCTCGGCGAGCTCCCGCCGGGGCATTACCGGGTGGATGTGACACTGTCCTGTGACGGCACGGTGGTGGCCGAGCGCCAGCGGGCCTTCGTGGTCACGCAGGCGGTGGAGCACCTGAACCCCGCAACGTCGCCTTTCGGCCTCTGCGGCGGTGCGCTCTTCCACCTGGATATCGGTGACCACGGCGAGGAGGGGGAGATCCGCCTGAGGCAGCTGGAGGCGACGGGGGTTGTCTGGGGCCGCAACGATCTGTGGTGGGGGCAGATCGAGCCCGAGCCGGATCTCTGGGACTGGCGCAAGTGTGACTCGGTCGTGGACCGCTTCGTGGAGCACGGCATCGAGCTCCTGGCGATTCTCTGCTATGGCTCGGCATGGGACGATGGCAATGCCCCCGCAGACCAGAGAATGCGCGGCGAGTGGCTCGATTACGTCCGCCACATCGTCGCGCGATACGGCGACCGCGTGACCCACTGGGAGGTCTGGAACGAGCCGAATCTGGCGGAGTTCTGGCACCCCGAGCCCGACGTGGAGGCCTACATCGCGATGCTTCGCGAGACGCACGCCGCGATCAAAGAGGTCGACCCTGAGGCCCAGGTGGTCGGCGTCTGCACGTCAGGAGTGCCGCTCGGCTTCATCCGTCCCATCCTCGACGCGGGGGGAGCGGAGTGGATGGACGCGCTCAGCGTTCACCCCTACCAGGTGCAGCCCCCCACGGAGTGGTCGGAGCGGATCCCGCACGGTCAGCTGCGGATGCTGCGCGAGGAGCTGGACGCCCGGGGCCATGGGGATCTCCCGATCTGGATCACGGAGGAGGGTTGGCCGACGGTCGGGCGTCTCGACCATCGGACCCAGGCGGAGTATCTGGTGAAATTCTATGTGCAGATGCTGGCCTCGGGTCTCGTGGAGCGTGTCTATTGGTTCAACCTGACCGACTGGGGCGATCCGGGCGACAGCGCGGGCGGGCACTTCGGCCTCGTGGAGATCGACCACACCCCCAAGCCCTCCTTCGCCGCGTTCAACAATCTGATCGCCCGCCTCCACGATTTCGACTCGGTCGACGACGAGAGCATTGAAGATCTCGGATTGCACCGCTATGTCTTCCACCGGCCCGAGGGGCGCGATCACGGCGAGGAGCGGATCGCTGTCACCTGGACCGAGCGCGATCCGATGGGCCTCGAGATCCCCACCGGGGCGGTGGTGGTCGATCTCGTGGGCTCCCCGATCGAGGAGCGGATTGCGGGGGTGGGTGCGCATCCCCGGCGCGAGCGATTGGGAGCGACACCGATCTACATCGTGGAGGAGATTGAGCCATGACCCCCAGGCGCCGCGACAGCGCGACCATCAAGGATGTCGCCCGTGAGGCGGGTGTCTCGTACTCGACCGTCTCGCGGGCGCTGAACGACTCGCCACTGGTCAACGACAGGACCAAGCGCAAGATCCTCACGGTCGCCAAGCGCCTCAACTACCGCCCGAACGTCCACGCTCAGGGGCTGGCGCGTGGCCGATCGCACATGCTGGGCTTCGTGGTGCCCGACCTGCGCGGCACCCTGCTGATGGAGGTCGTCGAGGGCGCCGAGCGCGCGCTGGCCGAGGCGGGCTACCGCGCGCTTCTGTTGCACACCGAGTGGGAGCTCGAAATCGAGAAAGAGCACGTCGAGTACCTCCGCTCGAGCCGCATCGGGGGCGCGATCCTCTGCCCCATCGGGCGTGACGAGGAGGTGCCATGGCTTCGACGGCTGGCGCGAGAGGGCTTCCCTGTCGTCCTGGTGGACCGCTATTTCCCCAGGCTCGAGGCGAGCCATGTGGTCACCGACAACGTGCTCGGGGGCCGCCTGGCCACGGAGCATCTGCTCCGGCGCGAGCACCGCTCCATCGTCTGCCTCTCGGATGCCGAGAGCCATCTGGTCACGTCGCTGGCCGATCGCATGCAGGGTTTCCGCGAGACCGCGGGCGAGGCCGGGCTCGGCCCCGATCAGGCGAAGGTGGTCACCTTCGACCTGCAGAGCGAGGTGCCGCGCGAGTTCCCCACGCTCAGGCGGCTTCTCGAGGGCAGCCAGCGCCCCCGGGCGATCTTCGCCGTCAACGACATCTTCGCGATGGCCGTCTACCAGACCATGTCGCGCATGGGGATCAGCTCCGGTGAGATCGACCTCGTGGGATTCGACGACGCCCGCATGGCACCCTTCATGCCGCTGCCCTGGTCGAGCGTCGCCCAGCCCAAGGAGGACATCGGGCGCCGCGCCGCCCAGATCCTGATCGAGATGATCGACAGGGGCTCGGGCCACATCGTCCGAGAGTCTCTCCCCCCCAGCCTGATCGTCCGCTGAGACAAGGCATCAGAGACAACAGGGAGGTGAGTCTCTGGCCTCGCAGGCGATCTCTCCTCTCCGGGAGTCCATCACATCTCGGTGCGTTCTGAGCATTTGAGCAAGCCAGGAAGACCAAACGGCCTTATATTTCGGATGAACTGTTGAATGAGTGCACAACAGGCTGTCAGCATCGCTCAACTGCTTGTCTCCAGGTCCCAGGTGCGGAGAGGTGCCGGGTGGACAAATGTCCTTCGAGAGCCCTGCATTGCCTTCACTTGCGGTGTGATTCACCATTCGTTGAACACTGGTGAGTCACATGTTTTCGTTTTCAGTAGACAGATGCAGCTTCCTGATGTATGGGATCATTCCCATGCCACCCCATGCCACTCAGCCCCAGCGGGTTCAGGAACCAAGTGGAATCGGGTCAGGACAGATGAGTTGATGAACGAGGGGCAGAATTTGTGAGACTGATAACAGGGAACAACATGCTTCATCAGTTTGATTGAGGAGGAGTCCCATGGGATCGGTGAGAACAGAGCACATTTGCTTTGGTCTTCTCATGTTGAGCTTCGGTCTTTTGAATGGTTTCGCTTCCGCTGAGTTGAGTTCTGGTGAGGTTGAAGTGTCTCTTCCACCCGTCTATTCGGTCCATCTTGAGGCATTCATTGATGGTGAGCAGGCAGCTCAAGCAGTGGCGACCTTTACAGCAGCTAGTTTATATCCGGTCTGGATTGATGAGGATCCCCCGGTTCATCACGTCTGCTTTGGTCTATTCTCGCTTCGTCTGGAAGCAGAGTCTCATGTGTTGCACATGCGGGAGAGAGGTTTGTCTCACTCAGCCGAAGTCATCACGTTGGCCGAAGAGCCCTCTGTGAGGCCTGATCTTGATGTGAGTCCAAACCTCAGTGTGTTTGGACTGGCAGTGCTGCCAGAGCTCTCCATGGTCGATGGCTTCACTCCGCCTGTATCTGAAGTCAGAGTTATCGATCGAACGCCAACTTACATCGAAGTCTCAGAGGGAGTTGTGGAGTATCGAGAGGAGCCGTGGATTGGCCCTGGTGGCGAGGAGGGTCGTCGCCCTGAACGTATTGATGAGCTTGACTCGCTTCTCCGCACTGTGTGCGATGAAGCGTCCGCTTCTCCGCGGGACAGACTCAATGACTGTTGGAATGCCGTTCAGGCCTTGAGAGCTGATGGCAGATATCCAGAGGCCTATGCTGGTGTCGTGGAGATCGAAGGATGCATGCCAATTGGATCGGGTGCTGCGGCACTCTGTGCTGCTGAAAGAGTCCGGCTTCTCTTGGAGGTGGCCCGGGGAAAAATCGTCTGGGCAGCGCCTGAATCTGGTTTCTCTGGAATTGGAACCATGATCGAGGTGCGGAACGAGGCTCTTGAAATGCTGTCGCATTTGAGTGGCTCATCAGATGAACACATCAAAGCCGATGCCATGCTGCAGTTGACAGTGATGGAGACATATTTCTTTGATCGTGAGTTTGAAGAGGCGCGTCTGCTCGGCGAGGAATTTCTTTCTCAGAACTCAGAGAGCGCCGCCCTCCGAAGAGAAATAGGAGTCGTGCTTCTTCGGCTTGGTCAGATCGCATTTGTCCACGGCGACAACAGTTCTGCACAGCAGCGGTTCTTGAGTCTCCTCACATTGGATCTTGCACCAGAGGAGAACTTCGAGGGCATGGATGTGAGTTTCCAGGCGGCAGGACAACTTTTTGATTTGGCGCGATCTCAAGGAGATATTAATCTCATGGAGTTGAGCATTTGGTATATGGAGGATGCGCGGGCAGTTCATCCATTGGTCCGGAGGGCGAGGCAGCAATTCACACAGATCACACACCCTGACAGCTAACCAAGGAGGATCACAGCAATGTTTTCTGGAAGCAGATGGACTTCGATTCTCGCGCTGGTTAGTATCGGTGTCGCTGTGGCCATTTTGGGTCAGATAGAGCTATGTGCCGGGCAGCCAGACCGGATTTACTGGGTACAGATTGCTGAGCCCACGGACCATGCGGCGGCAGAATCTCTCCTCCTGGAGATGAGTGAAGCCGGATATTCACCGTGTTGCATATATCCAGCAGCTGATGGTCCAACCGTGCGGGTGGGTGAGTTTTCTAAGTACATGGATGCTTTCCTGCTCTGGGAGGACATCCACGAGAGCTACACAGGAGCAAGGATCCGGTACAACTCCATTACTGAGGAGCGGGAGGCTGGTCGCACATGGCAGTTTCGTCCACTCACTGCGCCTCAGGGTTCCCACACTCTTTTCAATCTCACAACCTCACCTCTTGACACCTCGGTGCTCTCTGGCTTCGATCCAATGAGCGCACCGATTCTCGAGGGGGGAATGTTACCTCCCGGGCGCGCACCGTCTGATGCTGCTGGGATTGAGGCGATGTCTTTGGACCTGTTCTCAGCCGCTTCTGCAGTTCCTGGAGACCCTGCCGGTGGAATGGCACTTCTGGTGATGGGCGATATTCGCGCGAGCCAGGGGGAGCTCAGGCGGGCGCGCGATGTTCTGCTTCCAGTTGCCTCAGGTGCTGTTGCAGCCTCTTCCGAGGCTCGTTATCAGGCCATGTGGCTCATGGCTCGTGTCTACCATGCACTCGATTGGCGGCGTACTGCATACAGGGCCTACAGGGAAATCGAAACCGTTTGCCCAACTCTGCGAGATTTGACACTCTGTCAGCTTGAGCAGATCGGGCTTCTGATGGAGCTCGCACGCTCTGGCTCAGGAAGACTCGTGGAGTGTCGCCTCGCCAGTGACATCTTCATTGAGGAGCACAGTTCGCTCGCATCGGAGGATTCTCAGGTGCGACAGCGTTGCGCCACGGCAGCTCTGATGGCCGCGGAGTCGTGGTTCTGGGAAGGGCAGTGCGAGCGATGCATCGAGGAGACATCACGTGTGGCCGTCCTTTATGAAGACATCACACGGGAGTGGGCGGTTGCCATGACATTCAAAGGCTTTGCGCTGGCCCGTCTCGGCCGCCATCTGGAGGCCATTACTGTTTTTCATGAGGTGTGTGATCACCCGTGGAATTCTGAAACCGATGATTTTCCCAACTATCATCAGCAGGCGATTGCTGCCTCCGCGCTGGTACGTTCACTTGAGGCAACAGGTCAATCTGAGGCGGCTGTGAATTGGCGGAACACAATCCTGGAGCGTTGGCCTGATTCGAGGACTGCCCGACAGTTGATGACGAACGCCCTAGAAGGAGTGAGATGATCACTATGAGATCACACCAGGGTACTCTTAGGCTTCTCCTCTGCATAGCTCTTACCATAGGTTTCCCCATCGCTCTGTGGTGTAGTGGAGACGTCGACTGTTGTGATGTCGGTGAAACACTACAGCCAAGGCATCCTCTGTTCTTCAACGGAGGTGATTATTTCACAGAGATTGTCTGGGGCGACCCCAATGGCATCACAGACAGTATGTGGTGCGAACCGGGTATTGATTACCTGTTCATATTTCATCCAACCTTGGTTGAAGACGACGGGTATGGACTTGGCGACCTCGATTACTGTGTGAGGTCGAACAACTCTATAGGGGGCATCCACAACTTTTTTTACGACGACAAGATGGACAGTTTCTCGACAACAATAGGGTTTATTACTGAAGCCGATCCCGGCAATGAGGTGTCTGTGCGTATCACCCATGACGGAGGTAATCCTTTGTTATCAGTTCTTTCGCTGACAATGACCGAACCGGCACTGTGTGACTCTGATGATCCAACTGGTAATACGGACAAACGAACAATTCGGCTTTGGAGAGGACCCTATTTCGACAATAGCCCTCAGGAGTTTGTTTTTACAGAGGTTTTCGTTGTTCTCTGGCAAAACGAGATTTTGCCCGCAAATCCTGGACCGCTTGGTGTTTGGAATCCAAGCATTACCATTCATGAGAGATTTGAGAATCGGAATGGTCAAATATTATTCCCACCGGACGGTATTCAGGCGACGTATGATTCCAGTATGCCACCGCCATATGTTGTACTCGATGGATATGGATTTCCAAGGTGCGACTTCAGATATACTGCCCCGAGTGGCGGCTGGTACTGCATTCCGGTCGAAGA
>JAFGKF010000183.1 GCA_016928695.1 Candidatus Sumerlaeota bacterium
CAGGGGCGAAAGATCGCAGCCCCGGGTATCCTCCACAGCGTTCAGATGACCCACTGCCCTCCGAAAGCCCCGCAGGGGCGAAAGATCATAGCCCCGGGTGGAGCGCGATGCCCGCCTCGGGCGGGCGAGCGCGGAACCCGGGGTGTGCGTGCCCCCAAAGCCCCGGCCGGCGCGCGGTCTTGCCCGCCCGCTGCGGGCGGTCGCAAGAGCCGTGACGGCCGACGAGCGGGAGATGGACCTCATCGTGCTCCCCTTCACGGCGTGATGTTGGGGATGGTCATGAAGAGCTCGGTCGTGAAGGCGATCAGAAGCCGCGTCATCCAGCCCATCAGCAGGAGCAGGCTGACCACCGCCGCGAGGATCTTCGGCACGAAGATCAGCGACTGCTCCTGGATCGACGTCACCGCCTGGAAAACGCTGAAGAACAGACCGACGATCAGCGCCAGACCCAGCGTCGGACCCGCCAGAAGCAGCGAGACCCAAAGCGCCTGCTGCATGATGTCGATCAGTGCCTGGGGAGTCATCGCCTTGCCTCCGTCACATGTAGCCCGCGATCAGCGAGCCGATGATCAGATTCCAACCGTCGACGAGCACGAACAGGATCACCTTGAAGGGCAGTGAGATCAGGATCGGCGGCAGCATCAGCATGCCCATCGAGAGGAGGATCGACGACACCACCATGTCGATCACGAGAAACGGGATGTAGATCATGAACCCGATCGTGAACGCCGTCTTCAGCTCGCTGATCATGAACGCCGGGACGAGAACGTGGAACGGGACGTCCTCGGGCGTCGCGGGCGGATCGATCCGCGAGAGCCGCACGAACAGCGCGAGGTCCCGCCGCCGCGTCTGCTCCATCATGAACTCGCGCAGCGGTCCCTCGGCCTGCCCCAGCGCCTCGCCGGGGCCGATCTCCTCGTTGAGGTAGGGCTGCAGTGCGATCTCGTTGATCTCCGTCAGCACGGGCGCCATCACGAAGAACGTGAGAAACAGCGCGAGCCCGAGAATCACGGGTGTCGGTGGCACCTCGTTGACCCCCATCGCGCGGCGGACGAATGAGAGCACGACGACGATCCGCGTGAACGACGTCACCATCATCAGGAACGACGGGACCATCGCCAGGACAGTGAGAAGCGCGAGAAGCTTGAGCCCGAGCGAGACCTGCTGCGGATCCTCCGTCATCGAACGGAGATCGAACGTGCCACCCGCCGGCAGAGCCGAGGGCAGCGCCTGGACGATGGAGTCGGGCGGGAGCTGAGGGAGGTCCATCCCCTGGGCCATCGCCCCGGGGGCCAGCAGAAGAAGAGCGAGAGCGAAGAGACTCCGTCTCAAAACCGCTCCCCCACCCCCTGCAGAATCCGCTCCTCGGGCAACTCGCGGGGCAGCCGCTCCAGAGGCCGTTCTCGATCGTGGAACACTTCGGAGAGTTCCCCCTCGAACGCTGCCTCGTCACCGGGGGTCAGTCCCTCCGGCTCTGAGGCCAGCAGCGAGATCGAATCGCCGGTCACCCCGAGCAGCAGGCGACGGCCCTCCCACTTGACGACTGTGAGCATCCGGCGGCCACCCAGAGGACGCTGGTGGAGCACCTGGGGACCGTGGTCCGCCCCCTTCGTCCCCCCGGCCCACTGGGCCCCGAACCGGCGGAGCAACCAGAGCCCGAAGATCAACAGCGCCAGCACGAAAGCCAGCGCCCCGAGCATCTTGAACGAAGACGCGATGAGCGAGGGATCGGTCGCCGACTGCGCCACCGGCTCGGTCGCCAGCCAGTCGGAGAAGGACTCGGACGCCTCCGCCTGAAGCGTCAAATTTTGGGACAGACCCTGAAGCCAACCGCCCATGATCGCCCGCCATTTCCACGGATTTTTGACGTTTTCACTGCCGACCCAGGAAAATCACAAGACAGAGGCCATTCTCTTCACCGTGATGGTCTGGGAGCCTGGGCGCCGAGTCAGACGGCTCATCGGCTCTTGTGCTCTGGGATCAGCTGGGAAACGAGATTTTCAGGGTTCCCGAAGAGAACTCCCGCAATGACATGGCAGACACCGGTGAACCAGAGGCTCAGGACTGAGGCACCACCGCCCCCAGCGCGGACGAGGCTGCCGTGCCCTGCCGAGAGATGGAATCGGGCTGCAGCCCACTCTGATCCCCCCTTGTCGCCGCCGCCGCCATGTGGCATGGACAGAGAGAGAATTCACGAGAGACAGACAATGACGAAGCGACTTCATCTCATCACGCTTGCCATGGCGCTGATCGCAGCCTCCTGCGACACAGACGGAGCGGAGCAGGGGGAGGGGGGGGTGACTTTGAAGTCACAGGGCCCCCAGGCCCCTGCGCTGGAAGAGGAGATCACCAACTCGATCGGCATGCGCCTGCGCCTGATCCCCGCGGGGAGCTTCACGATGGGAAGCCCTCCGGAGGAGCCCGGTCGCACCGATGACGAGGGGCCTCAGCACACGGTGACCTTCCAGGAGCCGTTTCACATGGGAGTCCACGAGGTGACTGTGGAACAGTTCCGGCTCTTCGTGGAGGCAACGGGCCATCGACTGCCCGCCCACTGGAACGAGCAGAGTCCAAATCCCGATCACCCCGTGGTCTATGTCTCCTGGGATGATGCCATGGCGCTCTGCGAGTGGCTGTCGGAGGAGGAATCCGCCACCTACCGTCTCCCCAGCGAAGCCGAGTGGGAGTACGCCTGCCGGGCCGGGACGTCCACCGCATACAGCACCGGCAGCACAATCAGCACCGATCAGGCGAATATCGAGCGAGCCGCGCCCGACATCCAGGATGTCGGCAGCTATCCCCCCAACGGCTGGGGGCTGTGCGACATGCACGGGAACGTCTGGGAGTGGTGCCTGGACCAGTACCACAGTGACTACACAGGGGCTCCGATGGACGGCAGCGCATGGGAGAGTCCGGAGGGAACAGACCGTGTTCTCCGAGGAGGCTCCTGGGGTCACATACCCCAGGGAAGCCGCTCGGCCGGCCGAGGCACCATGTACCCCGACGACCGCGGCAGCGTCAGCGGCTTCCGCGTCGTGCGCGAGCTCTGACCCTCGCCGGCGAATGATCTGGGAGCTCGACCCCTGGCCCCAACCTCAACCGGGGAATCGTCACCGCTGAGAAAAACTTGTCATTCCCCCTCATGTGTCCCAAACTGATCCCCGAGCGGCTGAGTCTGGGCCGCTCGTCTGGGTCGAGTGGGCTGCGGCAAAGGGAGTTCGCACGATGCGCTCGGGTGCTCTTATTCTTCTCTCTCTGGTCACCTGTGTCTGTCCGCCGTGGGGGGGCGCTCAGTCGTCGGGGGATGTCAATGGCAACGGAATCATCGATCAGCCCGATGTCGAGATGCTCCGGGACCATCTCCTCCAGTCGATTGCCCTCAGCGCCTCGCAGGCGCTGAGGGCGGACTGCAATGGCCAGAGCGGGATCGGCGTGGGCGATCTCGTCTGGATCGTCAACCACCTGGGAACAGCCCCGGGGCCCGATATGATCGCCGTCCCCGCCGGCTCCTTCTCCATGGGTGATCCGTGGGGCGAGGGCTATGCGGAGGAGCTGCCGGTGCACACCGTCACGCTCAGCGCCTATGAGATCGGGCGATTCGAGGTGACCAATGCCGAATACGCCGCCTTCCTCAACAGCGCCGATGTCACGGTGGTCGGCAGCAGTGTCTATCTCTCGGACAACAGCACCAACGAGCTGATCAGCGTCGACACAGTCTATGATCACAGTCAGATCATCCACAGCGGGGGATCATTCAGCGTCAACGTGCGCGACAACCTCTCGATGGGCGATCACCCCGTCGTCCTGGTCACGTGGCATGGCGCGGCGGCCTTCTGCAACTGGCTCAGTCGACAGCGGGGATACCAGGAGGTCTACACCGAGTCGGGCGACTGGCCCAGCGACCTCAGCCAGGGCGGCTATCATCTCCCCACCGAGGCCCAGTGGGAGCGGGCGGCCGCATGGGAGCCCGAGCACGGTCACTGGCGCTATGGATACACGGACGACAGCATCGATCCGACCCGCGCGAACTATTCCCTGGGACTGAACACCCACGTCAATCCGCTCAACCTCACCGACACCCCCTACACATCCCCCGTGGGCCATTTCAGCGGTGCCAGTGGCACGGTGGAGAGCTCGAGTGACATCGGCTGTTTTGACATGAGCGGCAACGTCTGGGAGTGGTGCAATGACTGGTACAGCGAGACGTATTATGGCTCCTCACCCACCACTGATCCGGAGGGACCCTCACCGTCATTTCAGCTGATCTACAGGGTGATCCGCGGCGGCAGCTGGGCGGGCTATCTGGACGAGTGCCGCTCCGCCAGGCGCGTTTGGGGCGAACCGCAATCGAGGAGCGAAGCGGGCGGCTTCCGCATTGCGCGGAATCCGTGAGTTCCTCTGATGCCTCTCTGCGTCTCCGCGCCTCTGCGCGAGAACTCTTTGCCTGAGGTGAAAAGAGGTCTCAGCCGATCGTCAGCCTCTTGTACTTCGACCTCCGGTTCGCAAACGCCTTGTCGCCGAGCTCGGCGCGGCGCGCACGCTCGTAGTCCTGGAAGTTGCCCTCGAACC
>JAFGKF010000184.1 GCA_016928695.1 Candidatus Sumerlaeota bacterium
GTTCGATGTCATGGTTCATGGAGAGAGCCCCTGGGGAGATGCAGCGAACTGTGTCTTCCTTCAAGATCGACTCTGTCAAAGTGATGGATGATTTCTGAATGGGCGCCAGCAAGCAGGCGCCCAACAGAGCGCGAGCAAGCTCGCGCACTCCAGAGAGGCGATCGACTCCCCAGCGGCTCGCGCACTCCAGAGAGGTGGTCGGCTCAACAACAGATCAGGCCAGCGCCGTCTCCACTGCGGCCCCCTCCGAGGCGCTCTGATAGGCGGCGCTGACGAGGGCGACGGCCCGGCGCCCGTCGGCCACCGTGCAGGCGGGCGTCGCTGTGCCGCGGAGGACGGCGACGAAGTTGTGGGCGGGGTGCGATTTCTCAGGGAGATCGGCGATGGGCAGGAGCTCCCCCTCGGGGGCGAAGTGGAGCTCGGAGTCGTGCCGGGCGATGAGCGTGCCCCCCGAGCCGTAGACAGTGACGCCCGACCCGGCATGGGCCTTCGCCGAGCCCATGAAATAGATCGTGGCCAGCGTCCCGCTCCGGAAGCGGACGGAGACCAGACCGTCGAGATCGGTCTCGTGCCCGCGGCTGTCCATCACCGCGTGGACCAGAACGGGGTCGTCGTCGATCAGCCAGCAGATCACCTCAGCGATGTGGGTGCCCGCGTCGATGAAGAACCCCCCGCCGCTCTTCTCCCAGTCGCCGCGGAAGTTGGGCGGATCGCCCGCCTCGTAGAACGCCTCGGAGCGACCGTAGTTCGACTCGGCGTCGCGGGCGATCGCCCACTCGAGGTCGCCGCAGTACTCGCCGATGAGGACGCGGGGCTCGCCCAGCTGCCCCCCCTGGATCATCTCGCGCGCGCGGACATAGCACGGCCACCAGTGGCGGTTGTAGCCGATGACGACGGGGAGCCTGGTCTCGCGCGTCCTCGCCAGGAGCGCATCGGCGTCCGCCATCGTGAGGGTCATCGGCTTCTCGAGCAGCACGGGGATCCCGCGCTCGAGGCAGTCCATGGCATGCGCGAAGTGCAGGTCGTGGGTCGAGGCGACGACCACCCCGTCGAGCCTCTCCCTGGCCAGCATCTCGCGGTGGTCGGTGTAGCCCCGCGGGACGCCGAAGGTCTCACAGAAGCGCTTCAGCTTCGCCTCGCGTGTCCGGCAGGCGCAGGTGACCTCGACGCCGGGGCACTCGCGCAGGGCAGGCAGATGGCTCGTGGCGGCGAACATGCCGGCCCCGATGATGCCGATGCGCAGGGGCTGGTCGCCGACCACGCGCCAGGTCTGCTCGTCGGGCTGGGGGATCACATGGGATGCCATCGGTGGCTCCTCACTTGCGGGTTGCGCACTCGTGTGTCACTCGACAAAACTCTGTTCCATGGAGAAGACGATGCGCAACCGATGTTGGATCCCCCTGATCGCGGCCCTGCTCGCCCCGGCGGGGTGCCGCCTGTTCGATGAGCCCCATCCGATGATCGTCGAGCGGGTCAACTTCGAGGCGGTCGAGGGCGCCCTGCCCGGCTGGGAGACGGGAGGGCTCGCGCCGGCTCAGGTGCGCGATGGTCGCCTCCTGCTCTGGCCCGGGGCACGGGCGGTTCACTCCATGACGGATGAGGATCACCCCGTGGCCCTTCATCTGGACGTCGATCCGCAGGGTGATCAGACCGGCTTCTTTGTTGTCACGCGCGCGTCGCGTGACAGCGCGGGGCCCTATGGCCTGCCGCGCCACGGGGTGATGTTCGCCGTGTGGGACGAGTCGCGGCTGGACGCCTACCCTTTCAACGCCGGGGTGATCTGGCTCGATGAGGACCGCATGATCCCCCTGGCCCGCGCGCGCCTGAGGGCGCTGGGCTCCTCGACGCTCGACATCTACGACGACAGCCGCTGGGTCAGCTTCGCCATCGACGGCGAGATCGTCTCGGCGACGCTGACGCCCGACTATCAGCCCGGGGAGTCGCCCTTCGCCCCCACCCAGCGGCTGCGCGACGCGGCGCAGACCTCCCTGGCGACGCTCATGCCCTCACCGAGCGCCCGCGGCGGCGATGTGCTGCTGGGGGCTCCCATCGTTCTGGCCGCGCCCGACACGCTGGCGGTCGTCTCAAGCCTCACGCTCCTGCGCGCCGCGCCGGTCAAGACGCCCGAGGAGCAGGGGCGCTGGGAGTCCTTCGTGCGACGCGCGGACCTGCGTATCCCGCGGGCGATCCAGGGGCACCTCTTCGACGCCGAGACCGGCGATCCGGTGATGGGGGCCTTCCTGATGATCGGTGACGGGCGCCGCCGCTTCTTCACCGACGTCGAGGGGATGTTCATGGACACCCAGGTGCCCCCCGAGACCGGCGAGGAGGGGTGGACGATCATGGCGATGCACCCGGACTACCCCGCCACACCGATCCACATCGTCGCCTCACAGGGGCTCAACGGCATCGTGCGCGAGCTCCCCCGGGAGGGGGACGGTGAGCTCGCCCTGACCCTGGACAACGACCCCCGGAACCCCCGCGTCCCTGTCACCGCGGCGCTGGAGCCCGTGAACGGGAATCCCCATGGGCTGCGCCATCACCCCACGCCGCCGCTGGCGGGGGCAATGATCTTCCGCCACATGCCCTCGGGAGACTACCGGGTGGTGGTGCGATTCGCGGACCCCACAGAGCCGCTCTTCACGAGCGAACCCTTCCACGTCACCGGTCAGCGCGGTCAGGTGCACAGCGTCGATCTGCGCTGACGGCGTCTGTCAGCGATAGACGATCCAGTTCCCGGCCGCGCTTCCGGCGGAGGTGACAGGCTCGAAGATCGCCCCGGCGGTGTACATGCTGCCGCTGACGTCGGTGCTCTCGTTGCTCACCTCGACATAGCCGCCCGTTCCGATGTCGAAGTGGTGTGTTCCCAGGGGATACCACTCGTTCGCCGACGCGCTCTGATCGACGAGGGACTCATCGACTCCCCCGCTGTGGTGAACGCGGAGGGTGATGCCGCTGCGGCGGTTGGAGCCTGCCCCCCAGGTGACATAGACATTGTACATTCCCGCCTGGGTGATGACGGGCGTGAAGGTGGCCGTCTTCAGGCCGGCCACCGAGCGATAGGTTGATCCGTAGCGCATCCCGATGCCCGGGGTCATGCCCAGTGCGGTGCAGTCGGTGCCGCTGTCGGCCCATCCGCCGGTCTCGGCATACCAGCCGACGTTCTGCCCGCCCGCGCGGCTCTCGATGATGATGTTGCCCTCGATGCCCCCCTCCGGCAGCACGGTGATGCGGAGGCGACTCTGCTCGGGACCGAACCAGTCCACTCCCTCCTCGATCAGGCCGAATGACTCGACGAGATCGGTGGGTGTGGACACATCCGGCGCTGTCACCGTGAAGGTGAAGCGGCCCGTCTCCCCGGGCGCCACCGTCGCCTGATCGGCGGCGGTCACACGGTTGGTGGAGAGCCAGTCACCCGCGGTGTGGAGCTCGCTGTCACGGTCACGGTCCTCGGTTGTGCCCAGGCGGGTGTTCGACGTCCAGGTCTCGGTCCCATAGTTCTCGAACTCCATCCAGACGGTCTGTGTTTCACCTGAGATCATCGTGTTCTCATAGGCGCTCGTCGCGGTGTGGCGAGAATCCCACGCGAGGGTCGCAGTCGAGGGCGGGGCAATGACCGCGACGGCGTTGACGACGGATCGCTCGGAACCATCGGAGGGGGTGTTGACCACTCCGCTGCCGGGCTCGCCCGTGATCCACATCGTGGTAGAGCCGCCGCCGTCGAGGCCCACCGCGTCGGTGCAGCCCAGCGCGATCATCGTGGTGGCCAGCTCCTCGTAGGTCATGCCCGCCGCGGTCGGAGACCGGCCGTCGACCGCGACCAGCAGGAAGTGGTTGTCCGGCGTCTTTCCCACCACCGTGCGGGGATGGCGATCGCCGAAGTAGAACGGGATGTCGGGCCAGAGGGGCCACTGAACACCCCCGGAGACCACATTGGTGTTGGAGGCCATCACGTGGGGCTCGGTCAGCGACTCCCAGCGCCCGGGATCGGGTGGGCGAACGCGGCAGGTCACATTCTCGGAGGCGTCGATCACGATGCCCCCCTCGTCGGCGATGGTCGCGTCGCGCGTGGGATTGATCACCACGCCGTCGACCTTGAGAAACTGCACTGAACCGCTCGAGTCACCGAAATTGCCATTGGTGAGGGCGACGGCACCCGGAGTCAGGCTGGCATAGGAGCTGACGACGCGGCTGGCACCCCCTGTCTCATACGGGAAGCGGACGGTGACGCCGGGAGTGTCCAGGTCCACGTCGGTGACGAAGATGTCCTGCTCGCTGTTGAAAAGCGAATCGAAGTGATAATATCGCCAAGTGACTCCCTGGGCGACCTCCCTCTCGAACCACGGGGCGCTGGTGATCTGCTCCTCGGGCGTCTGCGCCGCGAGTGTGGCGCTGAGTGCCGCCAGGAGAATGGCCCACAGGGTGAGATGCCGGGTCACATGCCCGGCCCCCCGCTGTGTGCGAGTCGATCTGCAATGCATTCCTCTCTCCTCCCTCAGAGATGTGTTGTCGAAACCCTGGACTGTTTCAAATGATGATCTGCTCTCTCACGGCCCCAGGCGCAGAACATTGCCCAGGCTCACTGTCCCGTTGGTCGGGTCGTACTCCGGGAACTGCCAGTGGGGAGAGCTCGGGCTCCGGTCTGGCCCGTTGCTCTGGATCACCCACTGGCATTGCCGATTCAGAGGATTGTCGCCGGAGAAAAAGGCCGCGCCCGGATAGAGCACGTCGTTGAGCGCCGCGTAGTGGTAGGTCGGGGCGGGGATCATGTTGAGTGGATCGTCGATGTCGGCGAAGGGGTCGGTCGGCAGCGCCGTGATGTAGGCCACCGGTGTGGTGATGGGGCGCAGCTTGATCTGGTTGGGCAGGGCAGTGCCCCCGTCCGGCGTCATCTCCAGATCGGGGCTGGGGTAGTTCTCGGCCGGGTATTGATTCTGGTCGATGCGATAGGCCTCGAGGGCGGTGGCGACCGATCTCAGATCAGCCATGGTGCGGCTGACCTTGGCCCGAGTCTGCGCCTCGAGGAAGTTGGGCAGCGCGATGCCGGCCAGGATGGCGATGATGGCCACCACGATGAGGAGCTCGATCAGCGTGAATCCGCGCCTCCGTGTGAGGTGCGCTCGTTGCATCATGATTTCGTGTCCCTGCAGAAGATGGAGCCCCACTGGGCTTGTCCTCATGTGGACTCCCCCTCAGGGAAAAAGGTTGGCTCGCAAGGCCATTTTCAGGGGGGTGAGACGCAACCCCTTGTTTCTCAGAGGCCAACAGCTGAAAAACCGGCGCGGATTCGCGGAAAGCTGCCCCGGTTTCAGACCAGCCGTGAGATCTCTCATCCGATAAGAGACATGAGGATCCGTGTGCCGGTCAGGTCCTCCCACGGACCAGGGGCAGGCTTCACTGGCGAAAGGACGGCGCAGTGTCGCTCCGCGTGAAATTCATCTGGGCGGTCATGATCTGCCTCCTGCTGATCTCAGCGGGGGGCACCTGGTATTACCACCGCATGCAGAGGCAGCAGTTCGAGGAGGAGCTCGAGCGCGATGTGGAGATGGTCGCCTCCTTCGGACAGGCCTCGCGAAGCTATCAGGCCAACGTTCTCCGTCCCCGGCTCATGCAGCTGACCGACGGATTTGTGGTCGAGGGGATGTCCGGGACCTTCATGACGACGGGCATCTTCGATCTCTTCAATGAGCAGCTGCCGGGATATCACTACCGTCAGCCCAGCCTCAATCCCCGCAATCCCGAGAACCAGGCCGATGAGTTCGAGCGCAGCCTCATCGAGCGGTTTGAGAGTGAACCCGATCTCCGTGAGGTCACCGGTCTCCGGGGGTTCGATTCGGAGGAGCGTTTTTACATCGCGCGGCCCATTTTCAACGAGCCCCGCTGCCAGCAGTGCCATGGGGAGGCGAGCAGCGCCCCGGTGGAGCTGATCGACCGCTACGGCACCGAGAATGGTTTTCATCGACCCGTGGACGGTGTGGCGGGCGCCCTGATGATCTCCATCCCCACCGCTGATCTCCGCCGGGCCCAGAGTGCGATGACATGGGCCGTGCTCAGCGTGATCGGGACACTGGTCTTCGCCCTCATTCTGCTGCTCTGGGTGCTCTTCAACCGGCTGGTCAATCGCCGGCTCCGCACGGCCATGGACGTGATGGCCGAGGTGGCGAAGAACCCGGTCTCTCAGGCCCGGATCGACGACTCCACCCCCGATGAGATCGGGGCCATCGCCAGGGCTTTCAACACCACCGCCGACGCCCTGCGAGATCACAGTGTGAACCTGGAGCGGAAGGTCAAGGAGCGGACCGCGGCCCTCGAGAAGGAGCGGCGGAATCTCCAGGTGATCTTCGATGCATCGAATGTCGCGATGATGCTGATCGGTGCAGACACATCGGTGACCCGTGTCAACAGCGTGGCGGCGAGGATGGTGGACAAGGCGACAGACGCGTTTCTCGGCCGGCAGCCGGGCGATGGACTCGGCTGCATCAGCGCATCGTCAGTGCCCGAGGGGTGCGGGCACTGCGCCGAGTGCGCGGAGTGCCCGATCCGGAACACCTTCGAATCCGCCCTGCGCACCGGTGAGTCGATCCATGGGGTCGAGGCGGAGCGCGTGCTCCTCGTGGGAGATCAAGAGGTCCGCGTCTGGCTCGAGATCAGCGCCGACCCCGTTCAGCTCAACGGGCACCGCGAGGTGCTGCTCTCCCTGGCCGACATCACCGAGCGCAAGGGGGCGGAGCGGGCTCTGGGCGACGCGCACCGGGTGGCCTCGGCGGAGGCGCACAAGCTCCGCTCGATGATCGAGGGCATGGACGAGGGGGTGGTCGTGGCCAACGCGCAGGACATCATCACCGAGGTCAATCAGTGGTTCCTGGAGAGAGTGGGCATGACCCGGGAGGAGGTCGTCGGCAGGTGCATGTGGGACCTCCACCCCAACACACAGGGCACGGAGCGTGTCCGGGCCCTGATTGACGAGTATCGGTGCGGAGCGGAGCGCGACACCCAGGTGGTTCAGCGTGCGCTGCTGGGGATGCAGCTCTCGCTGCGCGTGCAGCCGATCATCGAGGGCGACGAGTACCGCGGGGTGATCCTCAACGCCATCGACGTCACGGAGCTCGTCGAAGCCCGCATGGCCGCCGAGGCGGCCTCTGTGGCCAAGAGCGAGTTCATGGCCAACATGAGCCATGAGATCCGCACCCCCATGAACGGCATCCTGGGGATGACGGAGATCCTGCTGGACACCGATCTCAGCGAGGATCAGCGCTCCTGCGCCGAGACGGTGGTGTCGTGCGGGAACTCCCTGCTGAATCTGATCAACGACATCCTCGACTTCTCGAAGGTCGAGGCGGGCAAGCTCGATCTCGAGGACATCGATTTCGACATCCGGACCACCGTCGAGGAGACGTCCGATGTCCTCGCACTGCGGGCCCAGGGCAAGGGCCTCGAGCTGGTCTGCTCCGTCGACGCGGATGTCCCCTCACTGCTCCGGGGCGATCCCGGGCGTCTGCGCCAGGTGCTCATCAACCTCTGTGGCAACGCGGTGAAGTTCACCGAGGAGGGCGAGGTGCTTGTCCAGGTCTCCGCCGAGGAGGTGACCGACGACGAGGCGAAACTGCTCTTTGAGATCGTCGACACCGGCATCGGGATCCCCGCGGACCGCCTCGATCGCCTGTTCCAGCCCTTCTGCCAGGCGGATGCCTCCACGACGCGCCGGTATGGGGGCACGGGTCTGGGTCTGACGATCTCAAAGCAGCTGGTTGAGCTGATGGGCGGGCGGCTCAATGTCGAGACCGAGGAGGATCGGGGAACGCGATTCTGGTTTGAGCTGACGTTCCCACGTCAGCATGCGAGCGAGGCACCGTCGGTTCCCACACCCGTGCCGATCGAGGGTCAGCGGGTTTTGGTCGTCGACGACAATGCCACCAATCGCGAGATCCTGGTCCGTCTTCTGAAGAAGTGGGGCTTCCGGACCGAGGCGACCCTGTGCGGTGAGATTGCACTTCGCAAGCTGCGCGAGGCGGTGAGGCGGGGTGAGCCACACCACATCGCACTGATCGACTATCAGATGCCCGCCATGGATGGGGAGATGCTCGGGCGGACCATCAGAGCGGACCACTCGCTTCGGTGGACCGAGCTGGTGATGCTGACGTCGGTGGGACAGCCCGACGACGCTGCCCGGATGAGAGAGGCGGGATTCGCCGCCTACCTGACCAAGCCGATCAAACAGACCCAGCTGCGCGACTGCCTTGTCACTGTTTTGGCCCAGGCTCAGGGGAGAGACCCCGATGAGAGTCACCCGCTCGTGACCCGACACAGTCTGGCTGGGACGCATCGCAGGCGTGTTCGGATCCTCCTGGCCGAGGACAATGCGGTGAATCAGAGGGTGGCGATGCGGCTCCTGGGCAAGCTGGGATTCGAGGCCGACGTCGTGACCAATGGTCAGGAGGCCCTCGGGGCTCTGGAGCGGTGCCCCTATGACGTGGTGCTCATGGATGTCCAGATGCCGGTGATGGATGGCTTCGAGGCCACGGCGGAGATCCGGCGCCGGGAGGCCAACAGCCACCACACCGTGATCATCGCCATGACGGCCCATGCGATGAAGGGCGACCGCGAGAAATGCCTCACCGCGGGGATGGACGACTACCTCAGCAAGCCGATCAGGACATCGACGCTGAGCGAGATGATTCGCCGGTGGGTGCCCGATGGCGGAGCGCTGGGGGCCAATGAGAAAGGGGCGGCGGGAAAACGGGATCTGGCCCCGATGTGAGCGGACTCCGCTCCGAAGTCGTCCTTTGACAAGCCGATCTCACGGGGCTCGAATGGCCGGGCCCATGACTCTGCGTTGCTCAGCGATTCTCCTCATTCTCGCCACATGTCATCTGGTGGCGCAGCCCACGCTGACGGGCTCACCGGCCTCGGGTGAGCAGATGCGGTTCGACCCCACGGGCAGCGGCGTCGCGCCCAGTGGAGACGGCTGGGAGATCACCGTCTGGATGCAGGACGACAACGACGACACCTCCCTGCCGGATGATTTTCGGCGCTGGTGGCACTTTCAGGTCGAGGGGCTCGACCCGGCGGGCGAGACCCTGCACTTCCGGATCACCAATGCCCCCCACACGGAGATCATCCTGCCGGCGTGGAGCCGGAGCACCGATGGAGAGACATTCGGGGACTCTGAGCGCGTCCCCCTCAGCGGGCTGCCCGCCTATGTCGGCGGCGGGGTCCACGAGTTCACGCTGACCACGGATCCCGGCGTGGTGGCCATCCGCGTGGCCAAGTATTTCCCGCACACGCTGGCGATGCATGAGGCCTTTCGGGCGTCGGTGATCAGCGACCCGCGCCTGACCGAGGAGGTGATCGGGACCACGGCGATGGGCTTGCCGATTCGCCTGTGGACGATCACCGATCCCTCGACGCCCAGCGAGGGCAAGCGCCGTGTCTGGGTCCACGCGGCGGTGCACCCCTCCGAGACGACTGCGCACTTCACCGCGATGGGCCTGGTCGAATTCCTGCTCTCAGGGGAGCCGATGGCCGACGCGCTTCTCCAGAGCGTGATCTTCAACATCGTGCCCATGGCCAATCCCGATGGGGTCTCTGTCGGCAACTATCGCACGACCTCGACCAGCGTGGAGCTCGAGAGGCAGTGGACGCCGCCCTACGACTCCACGGCGGAGGAGATCGTCGCCATGCGCACGAAGATCGAGGAGCTCATGGGGACGGTGGAGACGCCGGGCTCGAACCCGATCGAGATTCTCCTCAATCTCCACTCCGCCCACTCGGCCTACCCCTTCCACTTTCGCCATGTTCCCAACTTCAACATCGACGGGACGGGCGTGATCCCCGAGGTGCACGACCTGGAGCAGAGATGGATCGACCTCTTCATGGCGCGGAGCCCGGATTTCGTGGGGCGGGGGGCGACGTCCAACAGCACGCTGGGCAACGCGCAGTGGCGGCCCTTTGTCGAGAGCATGATGCACGACCGGTGGAGCAGTGACCCGGAGTGGAGCGGCCCGCTGGTCATGGCGATCACCTTCGAGGGGACCTATTTCAATGGCCCCGGCGATCGGGCCTGGAACACGCCGGACGACTATCGCGACGCGGGCCACGCGATGGGCCTGGCCATCGCGGACTTCTTCGAGATCACGGTGCCGCCGACGGGGGTCATGGTGCGCTGAGGCGGAGTGCGCCCCGAGCTTCGGGATTAAGTGAAACTCGTAGGCTCCCGGAGCTTGTGAAGTCCGAGGAGAGATGAGAGGGATCTGAGAGCACAGGAGTGGGAGCAGGGAAGTGACTCGCGATCTCGTCTGTGCCGCCGAGGGCGGCTTCGACCTCCAGGGGGGGCTGATCATCGCCCTCTTCCTGGTGATGATCGCGCTGATGTACACGCGGCGGCTGTCGGCACTGCTCGCGCTGCCGATCCTGGGTGTGGGTGTCGCGCTGATCGGTGCGATCCCCTGGGCCGAGGCGTGGCGGACGCTTCTCGCCGAGGGCGGGGGTCTCGGCGCCGCCTGGGAGATGCTCTCCCTCAAGTCGACCATCATCGACGAGGTCATCGGGCAGGGGTCCCTGCGGCTCCACGGCGCCTACACGATCGCCATCATCGGCGGGATGCTGGCGATCATGATCA
>JAFGKF010000185.1 GCA_016928695.1 Candidatus Sumerlaeota bacterium
AGGCGACACCCGCGCAGATGGAGAGGGCGATCGCGGGGGCCGATCGGGCTTTCAAACCCCTCAGCGAACTCCCCGCGTACGAGCGGGCGGGGATGCTGATGCGCGTCGCCGAGGGGCTGCGGGCACGGCGGCGCGAGATGGCCGACCTCCTCGTCGGCGAGGCGGGCAAGCCGATCACCTACGCGCTCGTCGAGGTCGACCGCGCGATCGACACCTTCACGATCGCCTCGGAGGAGGCCAAGCGCCAGGGGGGCGAGCTCCTGCCGCTCGAGATCTCCCCGCCCGGCAAGGGCCACTGGGGCATCGTCCGCCGCTTCCCGATCGGTCCCGTGGCGGGCATCTCGCCCTACAACTTCCCACTCAACCTCGTCGCGCACAAGGTGGCCCCCGCGCTCGCGTGCGGCAATCCGATCGTCCTGCGCCCCGCGACGCAGACGCCGCTGGCCTCGCTCCTGCTCGCCGAGATCTGCTGCGACGCGGGTGTGCCCGCCGGTGTCTTCAGCGTGCTGCCGTGCAGCCGCGAGGTCGCCACCCCGCTGACGGACGACCCACGGCTGAAGAAGCTCACCTTCACGGGCTCCGTGCCCGTCGGCTGGATGCTCAAGGCGCGGGCGAACACCAAGCGTGTGACCCTCGAGCTCGGCAGCAACGCCGCGTGTGTGATCGACGCCGATGCCGACCTCGACGCGGTGATCCCGAGGGTCGCGATCGGGGCCTTCTACAACGCCGGGCAGTCCTGCATCTCGATCCAGCGCATCTACGCGCACCGGAAGATCTTCCGCGAGTTCGAGCGCCGGCTGGTGCGCCATGTGCGGACGAAGATCAGGGCGGGTGACCCGAGGCGCCCCGAGACGGTTGTCGGCCCCCTGATCGATGCGGCGAACGCCACGCGCGTGGTCGAGTGGCTGCGCGAGGCGGAGGCGCAGGGCGCGAAGATCCTCTGCGGGGGGAAGCGCCGCGGCAACGTGGTCACCCCGGCCGTCGTCACGCGTGTCAAGCCGACGATGAAGATCTCGTGTGAGGAGGTCTTCGGCCCTGTCGTGACCCTGGAGCCGTGGAGCGACTTCGGCGATGTGCTCGATCGGGTCAACGACTCCGTCTATGGTCTCCAGGCGGGGATCTTCACCAGCGATGTCCGGAAAATCGCACGCGCCTTCCGTGAGCTCAACGTCGGGGGCGTTGTGATCAACAACACGCCGACCTATCGGATCGACAGCATGCCCTACGGCGGCGAGAAGGACTCCGGTCTCGGCCGAGAGGGGGTCCGCTGGGCGATCGAGGAGATGACGGCCACCAAGATCCTGGTGGTCAACACGGTGTGATCGCCCTGGGGTCTTGACTTTGCCCCACGCATTGCCGAAGAGAGGGGGAATGAGGGGGGGAAGAAGACCTCAGATGGCTCAGACGCAGTGTGATCTCCAGGCCGAGTCCGCTGACGGTGTGACCGTGTTTCACATCACGGGGCGGATCACGGCCCCGGCGCTGCCCATGATCCGGGACCGGATCAGTCAGGCGATCTCCCGGTCGGGTCACCGGGGTGTCATCGTCGACATGGCCGGTGTCGACTTCATCGACTCCTCGGTGATTGGGTTCCTGATCTCGACCCTCAAGATCCTCCGCGGGGCCGGGCAGGATCTGGGTCTCACGGGTCTGAACACGATGTCGCTCGAGACGCTCCGTGTCACCAGCCTGGCCCACATCCTTCCGATCTTCGCGAGCCTGGAAGAGGCCCGCCAATCCATGGGGGACTGATGCCTTGTCGCTGACAATCGAAATTCGAGAAGAGGGAGAGAGCGACGTCCGCCTCGTCGCCGAGGGGGAGATCACTCTCAAGACATATCGCCAGCTCTGTGACGCGGGCGATGAGTGCGTCGGGCGGGACCCGAAGCCCCGGCGCGTGGTTCTCGACTTCGCGAGGGTCGGCTATGTGGACTCCCTCGGACTGGGCTCGTTCATCAAGATGTACACGTCTTTCAAGAGAGCCGGAATCGAGATGGCGCTCACCAATCTCGCGCCGGGGATCCTCTCGAGCCTGCGCCTGACAAAGCTCGATCAGATTCTCCCGATCCTCTGAGCCTCAGTGATCCATGCACATTCATGGTGCCGGAACCTGTGCGCCCCAGCCCACAGGGTGATGGCGCATTCCCATTCCAGCACCCAGAGCGGGCCATGGGCCTTGCGGTGAGCATTGACAGGATCACGGGATTCGCAGGATCGGATAATCCCGTCGATCCTGTTGATCCTGTTCTGAGACTCCCGACTCACAGTTGATCCGTGCCCATGGAGCGCCTCAGTGGCAGCTGCCGAGACCCCTTCTCTCCAGATAGCACTGGTGATACTCCTCCGCGCGCCAGAAGGGTCCCGCGGGCGTGATCTCCGTCACCACAGGGCGGCTGAGCCGGCCCGACTGCTCCAGGCGATCGCGTGAGGCCTCGGCGGCTCTGCGCTGCTCCTCGCCGAAGAAGAAGATCGCGGAGCGATACTGCGTTCCGATGTCGGGCCCTTGGCGGTTGAGCAAGGTGGGATCGTGGATGGACCAGAGGACGTCGAGCAGCTGCTCGAATGTCACTGCCGACGGGTCGAATTCGATGAGGACCACCTCGGCGTGCCCTGTCGTGTCGGTGCAAACCTGCTGATAGGTCGGATGGTCCATGTGTCCCCCTGAGTAGCCGACGGCGGTGTTCACCACGCCCGGGACCCTTCGGAGGGCCGCCTCCACGCCCCAGAAACATCCCGCGGCAAACATGGCTCTCTCGGTGGTCATCGCCGGTCTCCGATTCTCTGTGTGGTGTGAGGAGAGGGCAAATTTCGGGCCAGCTTCCCAGCGCGACGTGGCGGTGGCAGATCTCCCTCCCCAGCGCGCCACGGGCCATCCGGAGTCCTTGACCGAGGGGATTTGAACGGGGAGGCTGACAGCCGGCGGGAGAGAAACTCGGTCGCCTGATGCTCTGCCATCCTGAGACTCTGGGGGATTTCCACGTGGACCGTGATGAGAGGATCTATCACCACTCAGGTCGAGTGTCCCCTCTGGGGTTTGTCCTGACGGTGCCGATCTGCGTCGCGGTGGTCTCTGTCCTGGCTGTGATCTATGGGCATCTGATGGCTCTCATTCCCCTGGTGGTGATCACCGCTCTGCTGCCGTTTCTCTTCGGCATCGCCATCGGGGCGCTGGTGGGAATCCTGGGGCACCTCGGTAAAAATCGCAGCCCCCTCATCGCGATGCTCGTGGCACTCGCCCTGGCACTGTGGGGCGAGTACCTCAGCTGGGGCGTCTGGGTGTACGACATCTTTGAGGAGTCCCACGGCGCCGCCGCGCACACCTATTCCGTGGCGAAGCTGTGGGGATTCTTGAAGGAGTTCGCGGCCAACGGCTCCTACACGCTCATCACGGGCACCGAGATCAGGGGGTGGATGCTCTGGGTCAGCTGGTTTCTTGAGCTCCTCACCGTGGTCGGGATGGCCCTTCTGCTTGCCGCGATGATCAGCTCGAGAGGGTATTTCTGCGAAAAGTGCGGCCGGTGGACTGACCAGTCCTATGCCGCTGAGCGCTTGGAGAACACCGCGATCTCCGAGATCTCCCCAAAGGCCGTGAGAGAGGGCGACCTCTCTGGGCTTCTCAGGCTGAGCTGGGCCCGGGCTGGCGAAAAGACGACACTGAAGATCACTGTCGACCACTGTTCCACCTGCAATGATTTCCACGTGTTCAACCTTCTGCGAGTCGGAAAGAGGAAAAACGAGGAGGGGAAGACAGAGGCGACAGAGAAAACCCTGATCCCCGATCTTCTGATCACACCACAGGAGTTCAAGCAGATTCAGGCGATGAGGAGTGGCCGCCCCAAGGAGATCCGCCGCGCCGAGGTGCGCGAGGCCTGAGAGGACATCACTGAAACTGCTCGCGGTAGAAGGGCACTCGGAGAATGCCCGGGCGCTCGGGATTGGAGAGATCGGAGGGCGAGCCCCCATGGGCCGTGGGAACCACTGAGCCCACACGGACGAGCTCCCCGACGCTCCGCGTCCCATTCGTCGGATCATAGTCCACTCCGTTGACATTGGCCTCGGTGTACGAGGTGTTCGCGGGGAGTCCCCCGAAGGCCTGGATGAGATCGGGCCCTGGGCTCATGATCCGCCACATCCCCCCGCTGCTGATTTCGCTCCCATGGCCCGAGGTGTCGGGGACGGTGACGAGGTCGTAGGTGTCGTATTTGGCCGCGAAGGGGTCTGCGCCTGGCGCCTCGTCGATGCGCACCGGCGAGTAGGGGTCCTGGGGGATCGATGTGATGTAGGCCACGGGCGTGGTGAGAGGGATCAGCCTCAGAGAGACAGGGTGTGTGAATGGGAAATCGACATAGGGGCCCGTGCCGGAGTGGGGGGGATAGCGATTGTGATCGACCCGATAAGCCTCGATGGCACCGATGAGTGTCCGCAGATCGGCGTGCACCCGGGCGACCTTTGCCCGCGTCTGCGCCTCGAGGAAATTCGGCAGCGCGATGGCAGCGAGAATGGCGATGATCGCCACGACGATCAGAAGTTCGATCAGAGTGAAAGCTCTGCGGGCACTCATGGTCTGCACACTCGAGGGGCCTTCCGGACCCCTTGACACAGAGAGACGACACGGGATTCGGAAAACAACGGAAAAAGCGCTTCCATCGCGGCTTCGCTCCCGCGCCGCACGACAAGTCCAATCGCATCAGTGCTCGGCGGGCTGCTTCCCAGGAGGCTCCACGGCGGGAGAACCCCCCTTTTGTCTTGACTCACTGCCGGGGGCATGGTCGTTTCAACCGAACGATTCGGATCTGTCTGTGCCTGTTCGGCTCTGTCCGCTCGGCCTCGACTCGTCCAATTGATCACCACAACAGATGACACCACGCGTGTCGGACCACTGCGCTCCCTCGGTGTGCGGTGATGCCCGGAGAGAGAAATGAAGAAACTGTACGTCGGAAACCTGCCGTTCAGCACGACGGAGGAAAGTCTCAAGGCGACTTTCGCCGTCCACGGAACCGTGCTCAGCGCGGTGATCGTCCAGGACCGCGACACCGGCCGCTCACGCGGCTTCGGATTCGTGGAGATGGAAAACGACGACGAGGCCGAGGCGGCCATTTCGAACCTGAATGGCCAGGACCTCGATGGTCGCACACTGACGGTCAACGAGGCTCGGCCCCGCGCGGACCGCGGGGGCGGCGGTGGCCGCCGGGAGCGCCGCGACCGGCGCTGGTGAGCCACTCGCACGCCGAAGCTCTGTTGAGAGCGGGAGGGCCGGCCTCCCGCTCTTTCTCTGTGCCCCTGTTTTCCCCGCATCTCTCCACCGCAGACGTGGGGCTCTGCGGCTGCTTCGAACCCTGATCCCCTGCTCCTCGGCTCAGGGGAGCGCGCCCCATCTTGGCGGTTGATCCGCCTCGCTGGGCGTGCGACAGTCCCGCCCCTCTGAGCCGTGAAGCGCCTGCTCGCCCTCACGCCGTATCTGACACGCCGTCCCCTGTGGCTCGTGCTGGGGCTGGTGTGCCTGGTGCTGACAAGTCTTCTGGTCGCCTACATCCCGCGTGTGGTGGGTCTGGCCGTCGACGTCTTCGAGGCATCGCGCGAGACCGCCTCGATCGACATGGGGCGGCTCTGGCGCGTCGTCGGGGGGCTCATGGCCCTGGCTCTCGTGGCCGGGGTTTTCCGCTTCGGGATGCGAAAGCTGCTGATCGACCTCTCGCGCCTGGCGGAGCGGGATTTCCGCGACGACCTCTTCCGCCATCTGCTCGGGCTCTCGCCGTCGTTCTACGACCGCTGGATGACGGGCGACGTGGTGACACGTCTCTCGGCGGACATGGACGCCGTGCGCATGGTGCTCGGCCCCGGGCTGATGTACCTGGTGCAAACGGCGATCACCGTTCCGACGGTGCTCGTGCTGATGATGACGATCGATGCTCCGCTGACGCTCGTCTCGCTCGTGCCACTGATCTTCGTCCCGCTGGTCACCTGGGCGTTCGCCAACGAGATGTACCACCGCTCGCGCGCGATGCAGGATCAGATGTCGACGCTCTCCACGATGGTGCAGGAGACGCTGTCGGGCCAGCGGGTGGTCAAGTCCTTCAATCAGGAGGGGGCGCAGCAGACGCGCTTCGAAGCGATCAACGAGGAGTACGTGCACCGCGGACTGCGGTTCGCCTCCATCTTCTCGGCGTTTTTTCCGATGCTCCACGCCGTCTTCGCGCTGGGGCTTCTGATCACCGTGTGGGTCGGGGGGGGGCGGCTGATCAGCGGTGCGATCGGATACGGCGACCTGACGTCGATCTTCCTCTGGATCTTTGTTCTCTACTGGCCGCTGATCTCGCTGGGGTGGGTGATGAGTCTCCTGCAGCGCGGGTCGGCATCGATGGAGCGCATCCAGGAGCTCCTGGCCGAGCGACCGGACGTGGCCGATGGCCCCGCGACACGCCCCGCCGAGGAGATCGGCCCGCTGAGGGGGGGCATCGAGTTCCGCGGCCTGACGTTCGCCTACCCGGGGGCAGGGCCCCCCGCCCTGTGCGGAATCGATCTGGCCGTGCCCGCGGGCCGCACACTCGGGATCGTGGGCCTGACGGGCTCGGGCAAATCGACGCTGGCGTCGACGGTGGCCCGGCTGTACCCGGTGCCCGATGGACAGGTCCTCATCGACGGCCACGACATCAACACGATCCCCCTTCGTCATCTGCGCAGTCACATCGGCTTCGTCTCGCAGGAGACGTTTCTCTTCAGCGAGTCGATCGAGGACAACATCCGCTTCGGCCAACCCGAGGGAACGCGCAGCGAGGTGGAGATGGCCGCCGAGCTCTCTCAGCTCGACGACCAGATCCGCTCCTTCCCCGACCAGTGGGAGACGATGCTCGGCGAGCGGGGGATCAATCTCTCGGGGGGCCAGCGGCAGCGCGCGGCGATCGCGCGTGCGACGATCCTCGATCCCGCGATCCTGATCCTCGACGACTGCCTCTCAGCCGTCGACACCGACACGGAGGAGCGCATCCTGCGTGGCCTGCGCGGGGTGATGAGCGAGCGGACAACGCTGATCATCGCGCACCGCATCTCGACGGTGATGCACGCCGATGAGATCATCGTGCTCGAGGGGGGGCGGATCACCGAGCGCGGTTGCCACGCGGAGCTCGTCGCGCTCGACGGTCTCTACGCCGATCTCCATCGCCGCCAGCAGCTCGAGGCCGAGCTGGAGAGGGTGGACTGAGATGGCGCGCGCGCGGGTCCACGACTTCCACGAGGACGAGGTGCTGGGCAAGGCCTACGACTGGCCCCTGCTCAAAAGGCTCGGTCGATACCTGATCCCCTACAAGAGGGTGGTCTATCTCTCGATCGCCCTGGCCCTCGGGCTGTCGGTGACCGAGGCGGTGGGGCCGCTGATCATCGGGTGGATCATCGATGGCCCGATCCAGGGGGGGAGCACAGGCGGGCTGGCGCTGTGGTCGATGATCTACCTCGCCGTCATCGCCGTGGGCCTGGTCCTCGAGTACGCCTCGTTCTACCTGATCCAGTGGACGGGGCAGATGGGGATGCGCGACATCCGCCACGAGATCTTCGCCAAGTTCCAGCGTCTGCATCTCCAGCACTTCGACAAAAATCCCGTGGGGCGGCTGCTGACGCGGGTGACGAGCGACGTCTCGGTTCTCAACGAGCTCTTCGCCGCGGGCGTGGTCGCGCTGATCAAGGACGCGCTGCTGATCGTGATCGTCACGGTCTGGATGCTGTGGCTGTCGTGGCGGCTGACGCTCGTGATCTATCTCGCGGTGCCTGTGATCTTTCTCATCTCGTGGGTCTTCCGGATGCGCGTGCGCGAGGCCTATCGCACGATGCGGGCGCGGCTCTCGCGGCTCAATGCGTTCATCCAGGAGAGCGTCCAGGGGATGAGGACGGTGCAGGTCTTCAACCGCGAGCCGCTCAGCATGGACCAGTTCCATGAGCTCAACACGGCGCTGTGCGACGCGCACCGCGCGACGATCACCAACTACGCGTGGTTCTTCCCCGCGATCGAATTCGTCACGAACCTTTCACTGGCGGGGCTGATCGTCGCCGGCGCGGTGCTCGCCACGGGGGAGACGGTCTCGATCGGGGTGCTCGTCACCTTCGTGATCTGGCTCCAGCGCTTCTTCCGCCCGATCCAGGACCTCTCCGAGCGCTACAACGTGCTCCAGAGCGCCATCACCTCGAGCGAGCGGATCTTCAAGCTCCTCGACACGCCCGAGGAGATCCCGAATCCCCGCGAGCCGAGACCCCTGCGCCTCGAACGCACGATCGAGTTCCGAGACGTCTGGTTCGCCTACCACGACGAGGAGTGGATCCTCCGGGACGTCTCCTTCACCGTCGAGCGGGGGCAGACGGCGGCGCTTGTCGGGGCCACCGGCGCGGGCAAGACGACCGTCGCGAGCCTCCTGCTGCGGCTCTACGACATCCAGCGCGGTCAGATCCTGATCGACGGCGTCGACATCCGCGAGTTCGACAAGCACGCGCTGAGGCGCCTGTTCGGCGTCGTGCCCCAGGACCTCTTCCTGTTCCACGGCGACGTGGCGGGCAACATTCGCCTGGGGCACGACGACGTCTCCGACGAGGAGATCCGGAGGATCTGCGAGTACGTCAATGCATGGGGATTCATCTCGGCGCGCGAGGGCGGGCTCCACGCCCCCGTGGCCGAGCGCGGGGCGGGGTTCAGCGTGGGTCAGAAGCAGCTGATGGCCTTCGCGCGGGCACTGGCCTTCGATCCGCAGGTGCTGATCCTCGACGAGGCGACCAGCTCGGTCGACACCGAGACCGAGCAGCTGATCCAGGCGACGCTGGCCAAGCTGATGGCCTCGCGGACGTCGGTGGTCATCGCGCACCGCCTCTCGACGATTCAGCGGGCCGACCAGATCCTCGTCTTCCACCACGGCCGCCTCCGCGAGCGTGGCACACACCAGGAGCTGCTGCAAATGGGTGGGATCTATCGGGGGCTGTACGAGCTGCAGTTTCAGGGGCAGGGCTGAACGCAAGCCATTGTTTTGCAGGGATCTGCACCAGTTCTGGGGCTTGGGCTGTAGTGAAAAAAGGGCGAAGACTGTGATTCAATGGTGATTCAATGAGTGGGCCGCGAGCATCTGGGGATCATTGATAATAAATGGGTTCCCATTGTTTGTCAGTGTTGCTCGGGGGTGTATTGAGGGAGCCAGGACCTGGATCCTCTGGGGTCCCTTGTCGTCGCCATGGGACTCCGCCGATGCGGCGTTGTCCCACTCGCGAAGGCGGAAGCGCTTTGGCGCGTCGGCGGCTCGCCGCAGATCCCCCATCCCCCTTCGTGCCGGAATTCCCATTGCGGCACCCAGCCCCTGATGGAGCGCCGGCGCCCTCGCCGGCATCCGGTCGGTCTCAGGCATCGGAGAGTGCCGGCGGGGGCGCCGGCGCTCCATTCAAGAGGAGAAAGGGACGCGACACTCTTTCTCCCGCCCTTGTGTGGTTCAATTCACCCCTGGAGGCATCACTCTGGGGGTGAGGTTGTGAGACCCTCTGTGGAATAGGCAGGGGGGCGCAGGGCCGGGGTCGGCCTGAGCCCCTTTTCGCCCCTCGGATGTCATATTCCCACTTTCTCATCATTCTCCGGGGCCTCTGCGCCGATGGGGGGAGGGAGAGGCATTGGACCGGAGAGAGACCATGTTCAAGTTCAATGTGCAGACGCTTCCCAGCGGTGTGCTCCTGGTGACCCTGAAGGGGAAGCTGTGCAAGTGTGAGGCGGCCAACCAGCTGCGCGATGCGCTGCGCGAGGCGTCGGGCGAGATCCGCCGGCGTGTGGTGCTCGACTTCGCGGAGGTGTCGTTCATCGACAGCTTCGGGATCGGCTATCTGACGATTCTCCGGAGCCTGGTGCGGCGGGACGACGACGCGCCGGTGGTGATCGCACGCCCGCATGATCAGGTCAGCAAGGTCCTGCGTCAGGTTCAGCTGGAGCTTCTCTTCGACATCGTCGATGACCTGAACGAGGCGATCTCCTCGGCCTCGCGGTGATCCGAAAAAGAGAGGCCCCGGAGCCGCTTGAGGCCCCGGGGCGTGAATTCGGGATCGGCTGGGCTCAGCGGTACAGCGCCCAGTCGACCACAGGCGTGACCGCAGGCGGGGTCGCGGGTCCGGCGACCAGGTTGTCGAATTTGCCCTGGCTCTCGTCGGCGTTGTCGATGTAGGCCTCGCGGTAGACCAGGCCGGGGCGGCCCGTCGAGAACTCGGTGTCGACCACGCTGATCAGCTCCACGTCGTCGACGCTGAAGGTGATCAGGGCGAGGTAGCCCTCGATGCGGAAGGTGTGCCAGCCCTCGGTCAGGGCCAGACTCGCGAACTCGGTGTAGGTCGTGGTCACGCGGCTGGCGATGTCGCCGGCCCCATTGCCCACTGTCCACTTGCGGGCGGACACGGTCCCCAGCTGGGCGTCGTAGGTCAGCGAGTAGGCGCCATCTCGGTCCACGCTGTAGCAGTACTCGTACACGACGGGGTCGTGGCCGGCCCGGAAGGCGACCGACACGGCCTCGTAGACACCGGTCCCCTCCGATGTGCGATCCTCGCAGTAGACGTCGGCCTCGATGTAGTAGTTGGCATCGTCGTTCTCGCCGAGGAACAGGCCGTTGAAGCCCCCGTCGTCGCCGATCAGCACCGCGTTGTTGGGCGAGACCGAGTCATTGGGGTTCGCGGTGATGGCCTCGATGGCCCCGGCCAGATCGCGGTCGGGATTGTCGTAGGCGACGGTCACGTCGATCACGGGCGACTCCGGATGAGCGGGCTCGCCCGTCGAGGCACCGGCCCAGCTGTTGACGTAGGTGATCGAGCCGGTCACACCGTCGGTGTCGGTGATGACAGCGAACTCGTTGCTCGCGGAGGCTCCGTAGGTTCCGCTGCCGGTCTCGTTGCCCCGGGCTCCGCTGTCGAAGGTGTCGCTGACGGTTGTCGTGTCGAGATCCTGGGCCATCACAGTCATCGCCAGGAGAAGGGTCAACACGGCGACAGCGATGAGCAGATGTTTCATTGCGCTTTGCCCTCCCAAACCAGATTGATTTGGCGAGAATCTCAATCCCCACTGTGAGTCTCGCCCTCAGATGAGCTAGAGAATCCGAGGGGCTTTGGTCAAGTGCTGATCACAGATCGAAAGGATCCTCTCAGCGGAGAATGAGCGAGAGCTGCGAAGCCGGGATCTGATCAACACCAGTGCTGTGAGGCATCGGTCTGCGACCTTCAGGACGGCTCTCCCTGCCGGTTGGGATCGGTTGAGATTCTGGGGGGCGGTCCTCTCAGTCCCCCTGGGAGCTGAAAAGAGAGAGCCCCGGAGCCGTTGGGCCCCGGGGCGTGAATTCGTGATCGGCTGGGCTCAGCGGTACAGTGCCCAGTCGTCCGCAGCCGTGGCCTGCGTGGTGTCGAAGGTGAGGCGGACGATCGAACGAGGTGACTGGTCATCGCACAGGTAGAGCATGACCTGGTCGTTGGCCTCGTAGACACCGACTTGGCCCTCGACCTCGAACAGGTTGCCGCCGGTGACGGTCTCGATCACCGAGTAGTCGATGATCGTTGAGCCGCCCTGTGCCAGGATGATCAGGATGCCTCCGTCCGGGGGCTCCGCGTCCTCGCTGAAGACGTAGATGTTGCCCAGCGAGTCGGCCGCGATCTCATCGATGCCGCCGCCGCCCTGGCTCGACTCATACGGCCCCAGCTGCGAGGCGGGCACCTCGACGCTCAGGGCTCCGGTCGGGGTGATGCGGAGGAGGTCGCCGCCGCCGCCGAACTCGCTCGCGTCCATCACGAGCAGATCACCGTTGCCCGCCTGGGCGCTCGAGCCCGCGGCGCCGAAACCGGTGGCCCCCGTGAAGGCCAGCAGCGTGGTGTTGTCGACCAGCACCGACAGCGATCCGCCGCCGATCGGCAGGGTCTGAATGTCGTCCGAGCCGCCG
>JAFGKF010000019.1 GCA_016928695.1 Candidatus Sumerlaeota bacterium
CACCCAGCCCATCGTCGATGAGATGCGCACGTCGTATCTCGACTACTCGATGAGCGTCATCGTCCAGAGGGCGCTGCCCGATGTGCGCGATGGCCTCAAGCCCGTTCACCGGCGCATCCTCTACGCCATGTTCCGCGAGGGGCTTCTGCCCTCGCGCGGCCACTCGAAGTGCGCGGGCGTGGTCGGCGAGGTGCTGAAGAAGTACCACCCGCACGGCGACTCCGCCGTCTACGATGCCCTGGTGCGGCTCGCGCAGCCCTGGTCGATGCGCCACCCCCTGATCGATGGGCAGGGGAACTTCGGATCCATCGACGGCGATCCCCCCGCCGCCTACCGGTACACCGAGTGCCGTCTCGACCGCATCGCCGAGCACCTGCTGAGCGACATCGACAAGGAGACGGTCAACTTCACGCCGAACTTCGACGGCAAGACCACCGAGCCCGACGTCCTGCCCGCCGCCTTCCCGAACCTCCTGGTCAACGGCTCGGCGGGCATCGCGGTCGGCATGGCGACGAACGTCCCCCCGCACAACCTGGGCGAGGTCATCGACGCCCTGGTGCTCCTGGTCGACAAGCCCGAGTCCACTCTGAAGGATATCATGCGGGTGCTGCCGGGCCCCGACTTCCCCACGGGGGCCCAGATCTGCGGCCGCTCGGGCATCCACGACGCCTACCGGACTGGGAGGGGGCGTCTCCGGTTGCGTGCCCGTGCCCAGGTCGAGCACCTGAAGAAGGGGAAAGAGGCGATCGTCGTCACCGAGATCCCCTACCAGGTCAACAAGGCCCGCCTGGTCGAGGAGATCGCCAACCTGATCCGGGCGCGGAAGCTGCCCGAGGTCGCCGACATCCGCGACGAGAGCGACCGCGACGGCATGCGGGTCGTCATCGAGCTCAAGCGCGACGAGGTCGCGCAGGTGGTGCTCAACCGCCTCTTCAAGCACACACAGCTCGAGACGACCTTCGGCATCATCAACCTCGCCCTCGTCAACGGCCGCCCACGCTATCTCTCGCTCCCCAAGATGCTCTTCCTCTACCTCGAGCACCGGCGCGAGGTGATCCTGAGACGCACGCGCTTCGATCTGGAGAAAGCCGAGCGCCGCGCCCACATCCTCGAGGGACTCCGCGTCGCCCTCGAGCACATCGACAAGATCATCGAGATCATCAGGGGGGCGAAGGACCCCCAGACCGCCCGCGAGGGCCTGATGAAGAGCTATGAGCTCTCCGAGGTCCAGGCCCAGGCGATTCTCGACATGCGGCTGCAGCGCCTGACGGGACTCGAGCGCGAGAAGGTCGAGCAGGAGTACCGCGACCTGATCAGGCTCATCAGAGAGCTGCGGGCGATCCTCGGGGACCCGAAGAAGGTCATGGCCCTGATCCGCGGCGAGCTCCTCGAGATCAGGGAAAAGCACAGCGACCCCCGCCGGACCGAGATCGTCGGTGAGGCCGCCGACCTCTCGATCGAGGACATGATCGCCGAGGAGAACATGGTGATCACGGTCAGCCACGCGGGGTACATCAAGCGCACCCCGACCTCCACCTATCGGCGCCAGAGGCGCGGGGGCCGCGGCGTCACCGGCATGCAGACGAAGGAGGAGGACTGGGTCGAGAAGATCTTCATCGGGACGACCCACAACTACATCCTCTTCTTCACCTCGCTGGGCCGTGCCCACTGGCTCAAGGTCCACGAGCTGCCCCAGGCCGGGCGCGCCTCGAAGGGGCGGCCGATCGTCAACATGCTCCAGCTCCAGCCGAACGAGGCGGTGTGCGCGATGATCCCCGTGCGGCAGTTCACCGACGACCAGTTCATTGTCATGGTCACGCGCAGGGGGCAGATCGTCCGAAACTCGCTCAGCCTCTACAGCAATCCGCGCCGCACGGGCGTCAACGCCATCAAGATCGATGAGGGCGATGAGCTGATCGCCGTCCGCCTCACCAATGGCAACCAGGAGATCGTCATCGGGACGCTCAAGGGCATGGCCATCAAGTTCAAGGAGGACGGTGTCCGCGCGATGGGGCGTCACGTGGGCGGGGTCAAGGGCATCCGGCTCCGCGAGGGCGACAGCGTCGTCGGCATGGAGGTCGTCCGCCCCAACGCCTCGCTGCTCACCGTCTGCGAGCATGGATACGGCAAGCGGACCTCGCTCGACGAGTACCCGACGCAGACCCGCGGTGGCCTCGGGGTGATCACGATCAGGAACACACCCCGCAACGGCGACGTCGTCGGCATCAACGAGGTCGTCGAGGGCGATGAGCTGATCATGATCACGCAGAGGGGCGTCACCATCCGCACCAAGATCGATGAGATCCGCACCATCAGCCGCGCGACCCAGGGCGTGAAAATCATCAATCTCGATGAGGGCGATCGACTCAACGCCGTGGCGCGCATCGCGGAGGTGGCAGAGGTCGCCGAGACTGAGGAGGAGGCCGAGGGGGAGCCCGAGGGGCCTGTTCAGACCGATCTCCTCGAGTGAGCCGATGCCCGGACTGCTGCGGTCTGCGATCTCGCTCTCTCTCCTGCTCAGCGCCGCGGGGCTGACCGCGGCCCCCGTGCTCTCACCGGATCATCCCCTGGATCTCGCCGAGATCCCATGGACTTTTCAGCCCCGCCCCGACACATCCGCCCGGCTCGAGCAGGCTCTCACCGGCGAGGTCGAGACGATGGAGGTCACCCTCCCGGGCACCCTCCAGTCTCCGACCGGAGAGGGCACTCTCTCGGCCACCATCCGCGTGGCCGATGTCGATCCCGATCTCCAGCCCCTTCTCTCAACGGAGATCACCATCGGCGACATCGACGGGGCCTCGCGCGTCCTCTTCAATGGGCAGCCTGTCGGGGAATTCTCGGGCATGGCGATCGCCGACACGGGATTGCCCCGCCGCCATGTGATCCCCAGCCGGGCGATCCGCTTCGGTCGGATGAATGAGATCACCATCGAGGTGCAGGGACAGGGAGGCGCGCCGGATATCCGCGTCCGGGGCCCCATCACCCTCGCCGCGCTCGGTCCCCATGAGATGTGGGAAGCCCTCGGCGGATCGCGCCAGGCCCTTCAGGCCCTCGCCCAGGGGCTCTGGGGAGCGGAGCGGCAGCGTCTCGCCAGCCGCCGTTCGCTGCGTGCCCGCTGGCGGGATCACCGCCGTCTGGTCGAGCGGATCGCCGAGGCGGAGAGCCTCCTGGGTCAGGGCCACCTCGCCCGAGCCCACGCCGTGATCGGTGAGGTTCTCGCCGGCCTGGAGGACTTCGAATCGAGGGTCGCGGGGCTGCGGTTCATGCTCGCTGAGGCCCTGGGCCAGCGGGCCCGTGGTCGTGTCCGCATTCTCACCGATCTCCTCTCCATCGATCAGCGTGAGAGGGGCGTCGAGCTGCGGCGCCACCCCGATGGCTTTGGCCGATGGGGTCTCTGGCTCCACGATGGGACACCTCACCTCAGACGCGTCTCGCCGACCGAGATCCGGGGCCACGGTGAGATGGGATGGCGCATCGCCGTCGATGATCTCCACGCCGCCGAGGTGGTGGATATCAACTGGCTGAGCAAAACGACGCTGGTGACCGGTGAGCGCGGCGGAGACGCATGCGACTATGCCGTCAGCGCCTCTCTCCCCTTTCCCGGGGTGATGCTGGAGCTCCGGGCGGGGAACGAGATCGTCTTTGATCTCGATGCGCCCTTCACTGAGATCGCCCCGATCGCTGGGATCCCCCGAATTCTCAACGGCGAGCTCTTTGCCCGTCCCCTCGAGACGTCCCGCACGCTGATTGTCCGCCGCAGGGCCGAGCGCGAGACGATCTGGCTGATCCACACGGGCGAGCCCCTCGCGAGCGTTTCCCTCCGTCCGCGGGGAGCCCGCTCCTCTCGCCTCTCGCTCACTCTCCGGCGCGGCGCCTCGCAGCGGCTTTTCCTGATGCCGCTGCATGGCATCGATCTCGTCGACACCACCGGCGATCTCACGATGCGGGATATCGAGACGATCCAGACATTGCTCTCCGTGGCGGAGCATTTCCCCGTCGACCTCGAGGAGTTCTTCGCCGTCGATCCCCGGGCGCAGCGCGTGACGGTCTTCGACCTCTTCGAATCGCTGCCCCTCGATCCCGAATCGTACCTCCACGCCTCCGAGACACCGCCGGTCTGGTATCCTCCGCTGGCGATCTTCTCCGCGGAGGAGATGGATCAGGACGTCGAGATCCGGTGGACGGACCGCGTCGATCTCCCCGCGACCTCCCTCCAAGGGCCCATCGCGGCCGACCGCGATCCCCGGGGGATCGCCGTCTGGTCCATGCCACTGCCGTCGCTCGATGGCCGGTATCACGTCCGCCCCGAGGGCCAGGAATCGCTGCTCGAACTTCTCAACGCGCACCTGACGGATCTCGGCACCCCCACGATGCCCAACGCGGTCGACCGCACCTACAAGAGCCGCGTGCAGGGCTATCACGCCTGGGCGATGCTCAGCGAGGCGAACCGAGAGCGGCTGGGCGCGAACAGCCGCGAGATGATCCCGCTGACGTTCGATCCCGCGATCTGGCACCGCTGGGATGAGCCCTTCACGGGGCTCCCCACCTGGAGCACCTACACGATCGAGGGACCGGCCTTCGATCTCTACGATCAGGACTGGGGCAACGGGCTGCCGCTCTGTGCCCTCTCGATCTGGGCCCAGGTCGAGGGCGACTGGTCGGCGCTCCGGGAGCACCGTGAGGCCCTCGATCGGATGTGGGCCTGGTGGGCCGTGACCGACGACTGGTCGTGGCTGCGCTGCGCCAACGCCAACCATGGCCATGGGACCGGCGCGGGCGACTGCTCCTGCGCCGCCTTTGCGGGCGCGATCGGATACGCGCGGATCATGGATGCGCTCGGCGATGTCGCCGGCCGCGACGAGGCCTGGCTGATCGCCGCGCGATCCGCCCTCTCGATCACCTCGCGCTTCGGATACACCGCCTGGGCGCGGGAGCGGGGAATGATCCCCGAGGACCACGTCGCCATCGGATTCCATGAGGGGGAGGGATTTCTCTCCGACTCGGTGGGGAGCTATCCCTGGAATGTCACCTCGATGATCTCCGGCAACGGCGTCCAGCCCGAGGTGCACAGCCTGCTGCTCGAGCGGGTGCCCGGGCTCCTCGAGACCTATGAGGAGGAGATCCTCGCCGCCCACCCCGATCTCTTCGACGGCGAGTTCGACCACGGGCGATCCACCCTCTACCGCGGCAACTCGGGTTACATCACGCTGCCCCACATCGCCGCGCAGGCGCGCCTGGGAGCGCCCCTCGACAGACTGCGAGAGAATCTCCGCACCGCCTCTTCGAATCCGTATCTCTGGTGGTTGGCGCCCACCGTCATCGCCGAGATCGCAGGGCGCGACACGGGCTTTTTTCTCACCCGCTGGAGTCCGGCGCGGCTGGAGGACGCCTGGGTGGAGAGTGACGGTTCCATCCGCCTTGACTTCGCGCCGCGCCGCCTGCCCCTCAGGTGGGAGGCGGCATCCGAGAGACAGCCCTCACTCATCACCGTCAATGGCCGCATCTCGACCGACTGGGTCTGGGACCCCGAGTCGGGGCGTCTCGCTGTCGAGGCTGCCCTTCCGGGGTCGAGGCTCGAGTTTCAGGTGGGGTTCGAGTGATGCGTTCTCTCCTCGCCCTTTCCCTCGCCCTTGGCCTCCTGGCCTGCCGTGCGCCGCTGGTCCCTGAGCCGGCGGTCGCCCCCTGGCTGGCCTGGGAGCGCTCCGTGGCCATCGCCCAGCGGCGTGGGGCGATCGATGCCGCCGACCAAGCCGTGGAGCACCGCGAGTGCTGGCGCGGTCCCGCCGATCTCTCCGCGGAGTTCCTGCTCATCCAGGAGGGATCGCTCCTGACGCTTCTGGGTGAGATCGCCGACGACCGCCCCCTCCAGCAGAGCCGCCCCGAGCGCGTCCACCCCGGCTGGTGGCTGATGCGGATGGGGGGCGACGCCATCGGGCTCACGCTGGTCCCTCAGGGCACAGAGGACCCGACGGAGATCCTGGTCGCCCTCGGCAGTGCGGGGATCGCCCCCGAGATCCTCACGGGCGAGCCCTCGGATCGCATCGAAGTCTGGCCGACCGTGCGAGGGGCGCGGATCCGGCTGACGCTCGATCTCACCGGTCGCGGCGAGGCGTTTGCCAATCTCTCTCTGGACGGTGCGGAGGTGACGGTGTACGACACCGATGGCCCCGCGGACTGGAGCGTCCACCGCACCCCGCTGCGCTGACACACTGAGAGGCCTCTGCGACCCCGTGAATCTCCC
>JAFGKF010000020.1 GCA_016928695.1 Candidatus Sumerlaeota bacterium
CACGGGCTTGCCCGTGAGTCTGGGGCAAGCCCCAGGACTCCAAACAGAACCATGGACTCCACATGTTTGGAGGGCGGCGAGGGCGCCCTGCCATCGTTCCACTCTTGACACCCCCGGTGGCCGCCATCAGGGTGTGGCGCACTTTGCGGGGCCCATGGCCTCGACACTGTTGAATGCCGAGTTGCCCATGAACATCGAGGACATTCGCGCCCTGGCGCGCCTGGTGCAGGAGACCGGTCTCTCCGAGCTCGAGATCGAGGAGAAGGGCCTGCGCGTGCGAATCTCGGGCCCGAGACCCGTCGAGATCCAGACGGTGCAGGCCATGCCGCCCGCCCTGCCAATGGCCCCGGCCCCGGTCGCGGCGGAGGCCCCGGCCCGACCTCCCCAGGCGTCCGCTCCCGAGAGGGCCCCCATCCCGAAGGCCGATGAGATCCCCCCCCACTGGAAGGAGATCACCTCGCCGATTGTGGGGACGTTCTACCGTTCGCCCGCGCCCGACGCCGATCCGTTCGTCCAGGTGGGCGACACGGTCAAGTCCGACACGGTGCTGTGCATCGTCGAGGCGATGAAGCTGATGAACGAGATCAAGGCCGAGATGAGCGGCGTCGTGAAAAAGATCATGGTCGAGAACGCGCAGCCCGTCGAGTTCGGGCAGCCGATGTTCCTGATCGAGCCGCTCTGAGCCGACCCCGGAGCCCGGCACCGCTGAGATGTTTCACAAGATTCTGATCGCCAACCGGGGCGAGGTCGCCCTCCGCGTCATCCGCGCCTGCCGCGAGCTCGGCATCCGCACGGTCGCCGTCTACTCCGAGGCCGACGCCGACTCGCTGCACGTCCGCTTCGCCGACGAGCACGTCTGCATCGGCCCGGCGGCGAGCGCGAAGTCCTATCTGAACATCCCCGCCATCATCAGCGCGGCGGAGGTGACCGGCGCCGACGCGGTGCACCCCGGCTACGGCTTCCTGGCGGAGAACGCGCACTTCGCCGAGGTCTGCCAGCAGTGCAACCTGACGTTCATCGGCCCGAGCCCGGAGGCAATCCGCCTGATGGGCGACAAGGCGCAGGCCAAGCGGACGGCGATCAAGGCGAAGGTGCCGGTCGTGCCCGGGAGCGAGGGGGTGATCGAGGACCAGACCGAGGCGCTGAAGATCGCCAAGAAGATCGGCTACCCCGTGATCCTCAAGGCGGTGGCCGGGGGCGGGGGCCGCGGCATGCGGGTGGTTCGCGGCGAGAGCGAGATGGCCAACGCCTTCCTGACGGCGCGCAACGAGGCGGAGACGGCCTTCGGCAACCCGGCCGTCTACCTCGAGAAGTTCATCGAGGACCCGAAGCACGTCGAGATCCAGGTGCTCGGCGACCACAAGGGCAACGCCATCCACCTGGGCGAGCGCGACTGCTCCGTCCAGCGCCGCCACCAGAAGCTGATCGAGGAGGCCCCCTGCCCTGTCCTGACCACGCGCCAGCGCGACCGCATCGGTGAGGTCGCGGCGAACCTGGTCAAGACGATCGGCTACGTGGGCGCGGGGACGATCGAGTTCCTCTACGACCAGAAGACCAAGCGGTTCTTCTTCATGGAGATGAACACCCGCATCCAGGTCGAGCACCCCGTCAGCGAGTTCATCACCAACGTCGACCTGGTCAAGGAGCAGATCATCATCGCCACGGGCGAGCCGATGTCCTACCGCCAGCGCGACATCGAGTTCTACGGGCACTCGATCGAGTGCCGCATCAATGCTGAGGACCCCGCGCGCGGCTTCATGCCCTGCCCCGGCGTGGTGAACACCTATCACCCCGCGGGGGGGATCGGCGTGCGGGTCGACAGCCACATCTACTCGGGCTACCGGGTGCCGCCGCACTACGACTCGATGATCGCGAAGCTGATCGTGCGCGGCCACGACCGCGCCGAGGCGATCCACCGCATGCTGCGGGCGCTCGACGAGTTCGTGATCGAGGGCATCGCCACGACGATCCCGTTCCACCAGCAGGTGCTCCGGTCCAAGGGCTTCATCAAGGGGACCCACACGATCCAGTTCCTCGAGGACTTCGAATTCAAAACCGAGGAGAGCTGAAAAGCGTTGATCCCCCGAGGCGACGATGAGTTGATGGGACAGCGCCCATGGGTCCCTCGAATCAGCGCATTCTCGGTCTCGATCCCGGCCTCTCGGCCACGGGCTACGCCCTCATCGACGCCACCAACCCCGGTGCAGGGCCGCTGGCCATCGGCGATGTGCGGACCCGCGCGCGGGACCCCCTCGGCGTGCGGCTCCAGGCGATTCACGATGCCCTCGCGGCGGTCGTCGGCCGGCACCGCCCCGCGATGGTGGTGGTCGAGGCGCTCTTCACCCGCATCAACGTGAAGACAGTGCTCCTGATGGCGCAGGCGCGGGGCGTGGCCATTCTCGCCGCGACGGCGCACGGCGCCTCGCTCCATGAGTACGCCCCCGCCGAGATCAAGAGGTTGATCACGGGCTCAGGACGCGCGGGCAAGGCACAGGTGATGGCGATGGTCAGCGCGCAGGTGAAGCTCCCCCGGGGTGACCTCTCCGATCACGCCACCGACGCGCTCGCCGCGGCACTCTGCCACTGCCGCCACCTCGCGCTCGAGAGGGCGGGGGGATCGGTGAAGCAGCCCGCGCGGCGAAAGACGCGTCGCCAGCAGTGGCAGGACTTCGTCGACCGGCGACGCTGAGCGGAAAAAAGTCCACGGGATGATGGAGCGCCGGCGCCCCCGCCGGCATCTTTCAGGCCACTGGCTGAAGCGGCTCGACTGAGCTCGCGACTCGACTGAGCTCG
>JAFGKF010000186.1 GCA_016928695.1 Candidatus Sumerlaeota bacterium
GGATCTCGAGCGTGCCAACCGACCGCTCCCCCTCAACCACACGGCCCGCCGCGCCCAGAGCCGGGACCAGCCCCCCCTGCAGGGCGACCTGAGATCCCAGGCGAGCGGCCAAGAGCAGCACCCCGATCCCCAGAGCCCGGAGGGCGCGGCGACGGCGCTGCGATCGACTCCCCTCGCCCAGCCAGAGGGCCAGCGGGAGAGCCAGGACCGCGGGCAGCGCACTCTCCTTCGAGAGCAGAGCAACCGCAAGCAGGGCGCCACCCAGCGCCGCTCTCCCCCACCCCCCGTTCGACCAGCAGGCCCAGGCCCCCATCACACCGAGAGCCGCGAGCAGATCGGCTTGCCCGACAAAGGGCAGGAGCACATCCGCGGCCAGGGGCGAGAGGATCACCGTCAGCGGTGCGATCACCCTGAGCATGGCGTGGCGCCGATCCCCGAGGCACATTGCAAACAGCCCCGCGCAGAGACCCGCCAGGAGCCCCGTGAGAAACCAGAGGTGGCCTGTGGAGCCGCTCTCGGTGACGCCGATCACACTCCACATCATCTTCGGCACGGGCCGCCAGAGGCCATCGTCGGCGATGTGCTGCCAGTGCCGCAGAGCGAAGATCTCGGGAAGAGACCGCGAGGCATTCAGCGCCGGATAGTCGTGAAGATGCGGCACATCATCGAGGGCGAGCTCGCGGTGGGAGGCGGGCTCGGTGACCCAGAGGACAAGAAGGGTCCCGAGCAGACCCGTGAGCGCCGGGGTGAGCAGCCGGCCTCTCATGACGTCAACGTGGGTGCCCGCCGCCTCTCGAGAGCCTCGGAGAGCCGAGCGTCAAACCTGCCCGGGCGTCGACGGCGAAGCGTCTCGAGATAGAGGCACTCGGTCTTGCGAATCATCTCCTCCAGACTGAAGGCCCGCGCCCGCTGCCGAGCCCGCTCGCCCATCCGACGGCGAAGCTCGGCGTCGGCGATCAGGCGAGCCAGCCTGTCGGCGAGAGCACGCATGTCCCCACGTGGCACCAGAGAGCCGGACTCCCCCTCCTCGATCGCCTCGGCATTGCCACCGACGTCCGTGGCGACCACGGGCAGACCCGCAGCGAGGCTCTCGAGCACGACATTGGAGAAACCCTCCTTCTCCGACGCCAGCACGGCGACATCGCAGGCGCGCAGAATCCGCGGCACATCGTCGCGGCTTCTCAGGAAGCGGACGCGCGACCCCAGACCCCGCTGGACGACCATCTGCTCCAGAGATTCACGCTCACCGCCGTCGCCCGCCAGCAGGAGAAACCACGGTGGCAGATCACTGGGCAGCGAGGCGACCGCCTCGAGCAGACCGCGGTGATTCTTCTGCCGATGAAGCCGCGCCGCGCAGATCAGGGCCACCGTCCCCTCCCCGAGGCCGAGCTCCCCGCGCGCCGCAGTGCGATCCATGGGTGTCTCGAAGGGAGTGAGATCAATCCCATTGTGGATGACGGGGACGAGTGCGGCGTCCAGACCCAGAGTCTCACAGAAATTGCGCTGGACGCCGTGAGAGACAGCGATGGTGGCAGCCCGCCGACGCGCGGTCAGCCGATCCCAGCGCCGCTGGTTGTGCCGCTCCCAGGTGTCGACATTGTGAATGTGCCCCACGACGACCGGAACCCGGGCGAGCCGAGCGGCGACGGTCCCGGGCACGTTCGAGCGATACATGTGGCTGTGGACAATGTCGGCCCCACGCAGACGGCGGCTGAGCCGCCACAGGCCGATGGGGCTCAGCCGCGAGCGGAGAGGGAGCACATGCACGGGGATCCCCGCACGCTCGAGATCCTCGGCCAGGGGCCCGCGCTCACGCAGACAGATCACCTCCGGGGCAAAGATCTCGCGGTCGATCCGCGGCAGCGTCGCGACCAGGCGGCGCTCGATTCCCCCGATCGGGAGCCACGTGATGAGGCGGACAAGTCTCAGGGGTGATGGCACGGAGAGATGCCTCGGAGAAAAAACAAGGGGCGAGTGGCAAGCCACCCGCCCCAGGGGTTCGGCTCCCGAGGGAGCGCGAAATCACTGACGCACGCGATAGACGTCACCCTCAGAGGTGGTGCCGTTCGTCGCATCGTAGGTGTACGAGTTGCCATCCGTTCCATTGGCGTCACCATCAGGTGCACCCGGGCTTCCACCCGCAATCAGTGAGATTGAAGGCTGGGCAATCGCGCTGTTGTAGACCGTCTCGTAGGCCTCCTCCGGTCCGAGGTCGGAGGCCGTGGAGCCACCATTGACCTCATCACTGTCGGGTCCGAGACTCCAGAGAATCCACCCCGCGGTGTCGGTGTAGTAGGAGAACACCAGGCCACGCGTCAGGGCAAACGGATCGCCGAAGTACGACGTGATGTAGGCCAGCGGTGTCGTCAGCGTCATGAACTCCTCGCCGGCTTGACGGATCCGGAATGTGGGCAGATTCTCCGCATCCGTGCCCGCAAGGTCCAGATCCGCGTTCGCCGAAGACAGATGAGTGGTCGTGTAGATGGGATAGGCGTTGTTGTCGATGAAGTAGGACTCAAGTGCGGTCGCGATCGACCGGAGGTCCGACTTGACACGTGACACCTTCGCTCTCACCTGTGCCTCGAGGAAGTTGGGGACCGCGATGGCAGCCAGAATAGCGATGATGGCCACAACGATCAGAAGCTCGATCAGTGTGAACCCTCGCATCTTACGCATATGAACAAATCCCTCCCTTCTAGGGCCAGATCAGATTTCAAGTCCCTTCCCGGGCGCCTGCCTAGGAAGATAACCTCATCTTTGGTTGAAACCAGATGATGTCAAGGCAATTTCAGGATTTCCTGCGAAACGCACAGACGTATCAGAGCAGATCCGAGGCGAACGTCAGAGCCATGGTGATCACGGCAATCAGAACCAGTATGCCGAGCAATTTCAACCACCTGCGACGTGTTTCCCGCCAAATCGCCGGCCAGGTGTCCTGCTCGATCACGGCCAACCCGAAGGTCAGTGCGGTGCAGAGCAACAGCAGTGATATCAACGCGGAAAGGGCCATCAGAGCGCTCATGTCACCCTCGCGTCCCCTCAGGGCGGCCCCGACGAAGGTGCCGGTCATAGACGCCACCCACCGCGAAGCTGTTGATCGCCCCAGCCATCAGCAGGTAGACCGTGCCCAGCTCGAAAAGCGTGTGGGCCCGTGTCGCCTCCGACCACGCGGGGTAAATCCCACTGATCGCCAAGCAGAGCAGCGAGGCGAGGCCATTGGCCAGCTGGATGATGAAGGTGAGGATGTTGACCGCGTTGAATCCCCAGTCCTGAGGGCTCAGAGCAGGCCACAGAACCGCCCCATGGAACAGAAGACCCACGACGAAGACCCCCTCGACAAGGAAGAAGAGGATCAGGCCCCGACGGATGTCACGGTGAAGAATGTGACCCAGCCCAGGGATCAGCCAGGCGACCAGAAGGGTGCTGCCTGTCACACCGAGCGGCCGGGCGGGCAGATCGCTGGGGGGCGGGGCGGGGGGCAACTCAGGGGACATGGCGTTCCGAACTCATGCAAAGGGGGGCAATGAAAGACGCCCCCTCACCCGGTGTCAACTCCCGACTGGATTCCAGAAGAGGTTGACGCGGACAGCGCTGGTGGCATACAGAGAGGACTTTGGGGGTGTCCCAGGGAGAGGGCGCAGAGCACTCTCCGTCACACAGCGGTTCGAACTGGGGGATTGCAATGAGAGGATCTTGGGCCTCAGCCCTCTGCTTGGCCATGGCCGGTGCCGCCACCGCATCCGCCGCCGTCACCGTGACCCTGGACCCAGTGGCCTCCGGATTCATCGCTCCGATTCTCGTGACCCACGCCGGCGACAGTCGACTCTTCGTCGTGGAGCAGGGGGGAACGGTGAGGATCGTCGACGGCGGAGGACCCGGCGTCCACACGGTCTTCCTCGACATCTCGACACAGGTGTTCTTCAGTGGCGAGCGCGGGCTGCTCGGCATGGCCTTCCACCCGGAGTGGGACGGGACGACGGAGCGGCGATTCTATGTTCACTGCGTCACCTTCGGAGGGGCCTCCGGCCAGGGGATCTCCCGTGTTTCGGAGTTCCAGACCCAGGTGGGCAATCCCGATCTGGCCGATGAGGGGTCGGAGGTGGTCCTGTTCTCGCTGGACCAGCCGCAGGGCAACCACAACGGCGGGATGATCGCCTTCGGACCCGAGGCACCCGAGCGCCACCTCTACATCGCCCTGGGTGACGGCGGCGGCGGAAACGACGACGATGCGGGGCACACACCCGTCATCGGCAACGGGCAGGACACGACCAACGCCTTCGGAGCCATCCTGCGCATCGATGTCGACAGCCCCCCGGACTCCGGCCTGAACTACCACATCCCCGCCACCAACCCCTTCGCGGGAAGCGGAACCGACGTCCCCGAGATCTTCGCCTGGGGACTGCGCAATCCCTACCGCTTCTCCTTCGACCGGGGCACTGGGACCCTCCTGTGCGGCGATGTCGGCCAGGCCGCGTGGGAGGAGGTGGACGTCATCTCCCTCGGCGACAACATGGGATGGCGAAACTGGGAGGGGACACATGACGTCCTCGGCCCCCCGATCGGGGGCACAGTCTTCCCGATCCACGAGTACCCGCACTCCGCCGGCAACGACACGGTGATCGGAGGCTTCGTCTACCGGGGCACCACCTATCCTGCACTCGTGGGGATGTACATCTTCGGCGACTACGGCTCAGGGCGCATCTGGGCGCTCCCCGAGATCGCGCCCGGTGTCTGGTCGGGGACCAGTCAGGAGATCGGGGCCCTCGGCGGAATCGACTCCCTGCTCTCCTTCGGCGAGGACAGCGCGGGGGAGATCTGCGTCTGCAGCGCGACCGGCGAGGTGTTCCGCATCCGCGATCTCACCGTGCCCGCGGGGATCACACTGTACGGGACCTCTCAGTGAGACTCACAGGCCCCCGTCCCCATCGCCTCTCCTCTGGCGCTCCCAGAGCTTCGCGTACTTCATGAAGACGGAGTGGGCCGAGAGCCAACAGATGATGAGACCCGGCTTCCCATCGAGGAAGCCGAGCCTCAGAACCCACTGCTTGAAGAACCGCCAGGCGGGCCGAAGCGTGAGGTGATACCACCGGACGCGGGGGGTCATCTTGGCCCGGTCACCCGCCGCCCAGGTGGTGTAGCGGTCGTGCTTTTTCAGGTACGTGGCCAGATCCCGGCAGGTGAAGTGAAGCAGCCGCTCGCGAAGCTGGCCCACCGACCGACAGCCCTCGACGTCGGCGTGGACCTCACGCTCCTGATAGCGCCCCCGGTCGCGGTGGAAAAGCCGCAGGCACCGGTCGCGATTCCAGCCGCAGTGGCGGATCGGCCTCCCCAGGAAATGGTTGAGCCGATGGACACACCACCCGTCGTGCTGCGGGTCGAGAAGCACGGCGTCGATCTCGTCGCGCAGCGCGGGGGTCAGGCGCTCGTCGGCGTCGACGATCATCACCCACTGATGCGCCGCCTGGGGAATGGCCCAGTTCTTCTGCGCGGCGGAGTTGATGTACTCGTGCTGGAGGACGCGGTCGGCAATCCCCTGAGCCAGCTCGACAGTCCGATCCGTTGAGAAGGAGTCGACGGCGATCAGCTCGTCGGCCAGAGAACGGCACGACTCGAGGCAGTCGACGATGTTCGCCTCCTCGTTGAAGCAGGGCACAATGATGGTGAGCTTCTGGCGACTCATGGCTTCGGGGAAAAGAGTTGCACGCGGCGGCCGGAGTGACAAGGCTTGTCTCCCGGAGTGTATCGATGGCCTGTGACATGGAGATCGCCGTGATCGGAGCCGGACCCGCGGGACTCGCCGCGGGGCTGACGGCCGCCCGCCTCGGGCGAAGAGCCGCCCTGTTCGAGCACCGCGCCATCGGTGGGCAGATCGCCACGGCGGCTCACATCGACAACTACCCCGGGTTCCCCAGCGGGGGATCGGGGCCCGATCTCGCCTTCGCCATCCTCGACCAGGCGAGGGGCCACGGGCTCGAGCACCGCGGCGACGAGGTCAAGGCGGTGCGCGTCGAGCACGGCCACTTCACACTCGCCACCACCGGTGAGAGCGTCAGGGCAGGAGCCGTGATCCTCGCCATGGGATCGCGCCGGCGGCCCCTCGGCCTCGTGAGAGAGAGCGAGCTCAGCCAGGGACGCGGCGTCTCGACCTGTGCGACATGCGATGCCCCCTTCCACCGCGATCGCCCCGTGACCGTCGTGGGAGGCGGCGACACCGCTCTCGACGAGGCCCTCTGCCTCGCCCAGCACTGCTCGCGTGTGACCGTCGTCCACCGCGGCGACCGGGTCCGAGCGGCTCACCCCCTGCGCAGCCGGGCCGAGGAGAGCGAGAGAATCGACTTCATCGCCCACACCGAGATCGTCGCGCTGCTGGGCGAGGAGACCCTCACCGGCGTCCGGCTGAGAGACCAGACCACCGGCGAGGAGACCGACTGGCCCACCGACGCGCTTTTCGTCTGCATCGGCGGCATCCCAAACTCCGAGCTGGTGCGCGACCTGGTCGATGTCAACGACGTGGGACGCATCGTGGTCGACCCCCTGTGCCTGCAGACGAGAACGCCCGGGCTCTTCGCCGCGGGGGGCGTCAGGGTCGGATCGACGCGAAAGGTGATCGGCTGCGTGGCCGACGGCTGCGTCACCGCGGGTGAGGCCGACAAGTTCCTGGGTCAGAGGTGACTGGCGTGAGTCCGCTGCGAGAGGCCCTGGAGCAGGTGAGGGCGCGGATCGCCGCGGCCTGCCGCCGCGCCGGGCGTGAGCCCGGCGAGGTGAAGCTGCTCCCCGTGACAAAGCTCCACCCCGTCGAGCGCATCGTGGACCTGATGGCGCTGGGCGTGACCGACGTCGGAGAGAATCGCGTTCAGGAGCTCCGCGACAAGCACGCGTGGTTCCAGGCGAGGGGTGGAGCGCAGCCCCGATGGCACTTCATCGGATCGATTCAGAGAAACAAGGTGAAGTATCTGGCGCGGATCGGACCCACCATGCTGCACGCGATCGACTCGATCGCTCTGGCGCGCGAGCTCGAGGCCCAGGCCGAGAGACACTCCACCGCCTTCGACGCACTGCTCGAGATCAACGTCAGCGGCGAGACATCGAAACACGGCCTGACACCAGGGGAGGCGGCATCCACACTCCGCGGGATCGCCACGCTCAGGCACGTCCGCATCCGCGGCCTGATGACAATGGCGCCGTTTGTCGACGACCCGGAGGAGACGCGCCCCGTTTTCCGCGCGATGCGCGGGCTCCGAGACGCACTTCAAGAAGAGCTGGACTGCGCTCTCCCAGAGCTGAGCATGGGGATGAGCAACGATTTCGAGGTGGCTGTCGAGGAGGGCGCAACCATCGTGCGACTCGGCACCGTCATCCTCGGACCACGCGTGAGGACCTGAGCATGGCTGAGACACCCCTGGCCGACAGGCGACTGGCCGTCATCGGATGCGGCAACATGGCGACAGCGATTGTCGGTGGACTGATCGAGCAGAGGCTCCTCAGCCCGGACCAGGTCGTCGGACACGACAGGGACGCCCAGCGCCAGGCCGCGCTGGTCGAGAGCCGGGGGATCACCGGCGCGGACTCCAACGCCGCCGCCATCGACGATGCGGACATCATCCTGCTGGCCGTCAAGCCCCAGAACGCCGAGGAGGTCCTCGCCGAGATCGGCCCCGCCGTGACCGACAGTCAGCTGATCATCTCCATCCTGGCAGGGACCAAGACCGCCCTCATCGAATCACACTGCAGTGGATCGGTCCCCGTCGTCCGCGTGATGCCGAACACCCCCGCACTCGTCGGATGCGGCGCGGCGGCCCTGGCCCCGGGGAGGCACGCGGGCGAGGAGCATCTGGCCCTGACGCGGGCGATCTTCGACGCCGTCGGGATCAGCGTGGAGCTGAGCGAGGACGATCTCAACGCCGTGACCGGACTGAGCGGCAGCGGCCCCGGCTATGTCTTCCTCTTCGTCGAGGCCATGATCCAGGCCGGGATCGACGTGGGACTCAGCCCCAGGGCCTCGCATCAGCTCGTCGCCCAGACACTGCTTGGCTCCGCGCGACTCCTCCTCGAGGACAGCGCACAGCGCACCCCCGCCGAGCTGCGCGAGGCCGTGACCTCCCCCGGCGGCACCACGGCCGCAGGGCTCGAGGTGCTCCGCCACGAGGACTTCGGCGGGATCGTCCGCATGGCAATCCACGCGGCGACAGAGCGGTCGAGAGAGCTCGGCCGCGGCAAATGACATCCGCCCCTCGGGCGGGATCGGAAGTGAGTCGAATGTTCCGGACAACCGCTGTGATCTCCCTCGGTGCCGCATTCGCGATGGCATGCGCCTCCTCTCCAACACCCCCCGCGCCACCGGTCATCGATCAGCCCCCACAGCCCATCGCGGGACCCGTGGCTCAGGCCCCGGTGACACGCGTCGAGCGACCCCCGGCACCGCCCGAGCCGATCACACCACCTCCACCGCCGCCCACCGTGGAGCCCATGCCGACCCCACCCCTGGAGCCCATGCCAGTCGAATTGCCCGCCGCCCCGGAGCCCATGCCCCTTCCCGAGCCCATCACATCGCCACCGCCACCGCAGCCCACCATCTCGCCGGAGCCCGTGAACCCTGCAATGACCCACGAGCAGGCCCTCGATTCGCTGATCATCGATCCGCGCTGGGCGCTCTCGGTGGACGAGGTCCCCCTGGACTTCTCCGATCCCCTGATCCCGGCTCTGCCCGGGGAATCGGTCGTCATCGCGCTGCACGAGCGCCCCGGAGTGGCACCCCGCACTCCGGTGACCAGTGGGACCGGCTCCGAGCTGCGCTTCGAGCAGAGCCTGGATCTGACATGGCGCGTCAGCGGAGGGGCTCTCACATCGACCGGAGGCCTCAACAGCGCGCGCTGGGAGCTCCCCACCGAGCCCGGGACACAGTCGCTGGTCATCCGCGACACCCAGGGCCGCGGGGTGCGCCTCGACGTCCAGGTGCTGACCCCCTTCGACCGCTCCGGTCCGGGGGCGATCGACGGCTATCCGCTGGGCGTCTACGCGAACGAGGCCGCCCCCAACGTGCCCGGCCCGGTGGCGCGCCGCCCCGAGGCCTACACCCCCCCGACCCACTTCTGGCACGTGACCGAGGCGAACCGTGATCGCCACCTCTCACCGCACGTGCGGCTGGGCGATCTGTGCACAGCACCCCTCGTCAACGGAGAGGCCCACATCGCGATCTCCCCCACTCTCGTGGAGAAGCTCGAGGCACTCCATGCGGCCTGCGTGGCGCGCGGCTGGATCGAGGAGGGGGACGAGGGCGGACTCACGATTCTCCGCGCCTACCTCTCGCCGAACCACCTCCGGCAGCTCCAGCAGGCCGGGCTCCGCATCAGCGACTTCACGCGCCATCTCTACGGCGACGGCGCCATGGTGATCGTCGACACCGACGGCGACCGCCGCATGGATGACCTCAATGGGGACGGCGCGATCGACGTGATCGACGCCGAGCGACTGGCCGACGAGGTCGAGGTGCTCGAGATGACCATCGGACGCGGGGGCATCGGCATCTACGCCGAGCGCCCCGCGGGTGATCCCGAGCTGCCCCAGACGCCCATGGTCCAGTTCGACTGCCGCGGCGAACGCGCGCGGTGGTGATCTCACCGCTCAGCCCCGAAGATCGAGAGTCGAGGGTCGACAGGTCAAGGCATCACCCCATCACGGGGGTCATTCCGCAGATGGCTTCACAACCTCACTGAGCCCCAAGGGCGAAAGATCACAGCCCCGGGTGAAGCGATCTGTATCCGAATTGACCGAATTCCCCGAATCTGATCCCAGATGGCTTCACAACCTCACTGAGCCCCAGGGGGGCGAAAGGTCATAGCCCCGGGTGGAGCGAGCGGCATGTCCGCCAAAGCCTGCAAGGCGACGGCGGAAGCGAGTGCCGCCCCGGGGACAGGATCGTGAAACAATCTCTCGAGAGAATGGATGACCCCGCACTCAGCGAGCCGACCAGCGGACAACCTGAATCGCGTGGCGAAGGTAGAGAGCGGCCATGGCGGCAAAGGCCGCCGACTGCCATGTCATCAGATGACCCGCACTCGAAAGCATGAGCAGGCAGCCGCCGGGCATCACCACACCGAGCAGAATCAGAAAGGCGTGGCCACCGGTCCAGACCTGGGTGCGGCTCCCATAGGTCTGCACCCAGATGCGGCGCAGCCAGAACTGCAGAAGCCCCCACAGCCCCATCACCGTGGTCACGGTGAAAATGAGCCACCAGAACATCTCATACTTCTCGGGGCCCAGCAGCTCACGCGGCACCAGCCCCCCCGGACGGAGAAAGCCATAGGCTGTCATCGAGCAGAGCAGACAGAGAAAGGCGAGAAGAAGAATGCCGACGAGAAAATCGACCACGAGGCTGAGAAGATCGAGCTTTGTGAACGGCGTTGTCAGCTCATGGAGATGATCGCGCGCCTTCGCACTCAGCCCAGCGCGATCACGAACTGGCAAACTCCCCTGCGGCATCGGATGTCACCCGGCTCCGATCAGTGTCCAAGGAGAAGACTCTCACAGCGGGGAACCGCGGTGTGGCCCCCCCTTTCAGATCCTCCCCCAGCGGACTCGATTGTCAACTGCTGAGCGATTGCACAGCCGATCAGGAACCTCTGCGAGAACCCCATCGGCGACAGGTTCTCCCCCGCTTATCCACAGCCTTCCCCGCGAATTTCCACAGATGAGGTGCGTGAATTCGCGGAGGGAATCCCCACCACCTCTCTTATCCCCAACCCCTGGGGAAAAGACCTCCAGCGGTCATTGACTCTTGGCCCGGATTCTGCAACTCCTGAGCGGTGATCCTCAGCCCAGGGCCAGGTGAACTGCCGCACTCTCAACCCAACCTGAGACAGATAAACCATCCACACCGAGTGGGAGCCATCGCCGGGGGAGGCGATGGCGGCTGAAGAGCACCGCACGAGAAAGCGCAAAGAGCCATGAAAGACGTTCAGAGTCAGCGCGATGACCGACGCATCGCCATCGACAAAGTCGGCGTGAAAAACGTCCGATTCCCTGTCCTCATCAAGACGCGCGACAACGGCGATCAGCAGACCATCGCCCAGATCGACATGTCCGTCAATCTGCCCCACCACTTCCGCGGCACCCACATGAGCCGCTTTCTCGAGATCCTCAACGCCCACGGCCGAACGATCGACCGCGAGGGCTTCTTCCAAATCCTCCGCGAGATGCGCGACCGCCTCCGGGCGGAGAAGTCGCATCTCGAGATGCGATTCCCCTACTTCATCGAGAAGCGCGCGCCCGTGACGGGAAGCAAAAGCCTCTTCGACATCGAGGGGATCTTCATCGGCGAGGCCCACGGGCCACTGCCCGAGGCCGAGGGGGACCGCGATGTCGAGTTCGACTTCACCCTCGGAGTCCGCGTCGCCGTCAAGACACTCTGCCCCTGCTCGCGCGAGATCAGCGAGTTCGGCGCCCACAACCAGCGAGGATACATGACGGTCTTCATCCGCTTCCAGGGAAGATACTGGATCGAGGACCTCGTCGAGATCATCGAGTCCGCCGCATCCGCCCCCATCTACCCCCTCCTCAAGCGCCCCGACGAGAAGTTCGTCACCGAGCAGGCCTACAGCAATCCCCGATTTGTCGAGGACATGGTGCGGGGGATCGCCCTCAGCCTCGAGGCCGACGAGCGCGTGATGTGGTACTCGGTCGACGCCGAGAACATGGAGTCGATCCACAACCACGAGGCGTGGGCTTACATCGAACGCGATCTCACGGCGCGCCGCGAGACGCATCGACGCTCCGGCGCCTCCCGCGCCCAGCGCTGAGACACCCACCTCTCTCAGATTGACACTCAGTCCGCCGCGAACACGCTGAGCTCCACCGGAACCGCTGCGCCGAAATACGTCATCACACCCAGAAGCAGATCATCCCGCTCCGAGTCGGTGTAGACCGCCTCCAGGCCGAAGCCCATCGTCACGACGCACCCGGTGACCACGCCTGACCCAAACATTCCTTCCCACGCCCCCATCGCCACACGGTCCGAGTACCCGGGATACGTGAGCCACGCCTCCGCGCTGCCCTGGAGCGCGTAGCAGTCGGGATAGGCGACATCGTACGTGCCGTGAGTGCCGTCGTCGAAGTGGATGCTCAGGCCATCCATGGGCGTCGAGGCGACACCGCTGGCCACATAGCCATTGCCGCCGGTGCCGTCGTCGTCGAGGTCGAACTTCAGATAGTCCAGCATGAAGCCCTCATCCGTCACGTCCCAGAAGCGAGGGGCATCAGCGCTCGGGCTCAGATGATCGAGATCCCAGCCCATCTCAGAGCCCGAGATGAAGAGATTCCCGCCCCCCTCGAGGTAGTCCTCGATGTGGAACTGCTCCCCACGGCTGACCGTCTCATCGAACGTCGACTCCTCGGCCAGGAGCCAGATCACGACATCGTAGTCCGACAGATCGATCATGCCCGCCGCCACCATCTCGTTCGAGCAAGACTCATAGCCATAACCGAGCCGACCGAGACTCTCGGCCACCGGCACCAGGAAGGTGTGGCCCGGATTGTCGCCACCCTGCGTCCGCCAGCGGTCGATGCCGTCGACGATCAGCACACTCGCACCCCCCGCCTGGGGCTGACGGTACGCCAGCGTGTCGGACCAGGCCGTCGGAACACCCGAGTTCACCGAGCAGACACGGTAGAAGTGATTGGCGCCGGCGCTCACGCCGCTCACATCGGCGCGGAAGGCCGCCGATCCCAGGGTGGCCTCCGTCTGAAGCGTGGCCCAGGCGGAGCCGTCCGTGCTGTGCTGGAGACGGAAACCGTCTGAGGCCTCCCCATCGAACGGGATCCAGACGTTGCCCAACCCATTCTCCACCACCCACTGCACCGTGGGCTCGTCATCGATCCGGACGAAGTTGGTGGTGTCGCCGTCGAGGTCGTAGCGGATCGGGATGTAGCCGGAGAAGGAGGTGATCGGGAGAGTCCGCTTCACCACACGCCAGGGGTGGCCCGCCCCCGCCGTCGCCTCGTAGACCCACAGCGTGGAGGCATCCTCCCAGCGGATGAACAGCCGGATGTGGCTGCCCGCCCGATTCAGCGCGTCCCCCATCCGAAGATCCTCCCAGTCGATGGGAAACGAGGCGTTGGCGAAGGTGGCTGTCGAGTAGCGACCACTCTCCCAGGTCCGTGAGACGTAGCCCGAGCAGTCGACACCCGAGCAGTTGCTGTTCGTCCCAGAGGTGTCGATGTCACCCGCGCCTCTTCCCAGGGCCATGTCGTCGAGAAACCCATCGACCGTGTCGTAACCGCCCCACTTGTAGGGCATGTTCGTGTACCAGCCCGGAGTGCTGTAATCGCACTCCGCGTTCTCGTAGCCCGGCGAGCCCGCCACGTAGATGTTGCTCGACGAGCAATACCACTCGAGGCTGTGAAACGTGTCCGCCTCGCTGATGATCCGATCACGGTCCGTGGGATAGGGATCAGCGAGCACCCCCCCTGCCAGCAGAGTGATCGCGAGAGCCCAGATGACATGTCGCATGGTCAACCTCACTGAATGATATGCCCCCCACTCTTGCGAAAAGCCTTTGGAGCGATGATTCCCGATGACCGGCCGCGAGCGCCGAGCGGGAATGACTTGACTCCGACACACTCATCCCCTGGCCCCATCGGCACGGATCATCCGAGTCTTGAAATCTGCACCGCAATTCCCGGCACGCGGAAAACCTGTCAGCGGGACCATGCCCAGAGAGCGAACCGTCAGATGCATCAGGCACCTTGGCAGAGAGTGTTCACAGGTCAAATGTGATAACTGGTGTGCAAAGTTGCAAGATCTCAATCACTCCTCATCTCACACTCCCC
>JAFGKF010000187.1 GCA_016928695.1 Candidatus Sumerlaeota bacterium
AGGATTCGCCTGGTCTCCATCTGGTCGAGTCGCCCCACGCGTCGCACCGCGCCCTGGACGACCCGGCCGCTCCCACCCGCCAGAAGTCGCTGCACTGCGCGCATGTAAAGCGGGATCTGGAGGTGAAGCCCACGGGCGATGTCCGTGCGGAGAGGAACAGCGCCTGTCTTGTAGTCGACAACCGCCCACTCGTTCGCCTCCGAACTCTCGATGCGGTCGATCACCCCGCGCAGCGAGATCGACGCGCCGCCGGTGGTGGAGATCTCGAGTGGTGGGGCATGACCCTCGCTGCCCGGTGGCTCCCGCCCCTCGGGCCAGCCGAAGGCCCACTCCAGAGATGTCGGCGCGAGGGCCGTTCCCGCCGATGCCTCGTCGTCAACGAACTGCATGAGCGTCCCCGGCCGCTCTCCCGTTCCGAGAAGAAGCTCGCGCTCGATCTCCCAGAGCAGGGCCCCCTGCGGTCTGCGCTCGAGGTGTGTGCCCGCCACCTCGCGCATGAGACCCCAGGCCTCGCCCACCTCCTCGGGCAAGATGAAAGCGCGCTCACGTCTCTTCCTCGCACGCCAGCCCCGCAGGAAATCGCAGAGAATGGCATGGATCAGAAGCCCACGCTCCATCGGCTGGATGCCCGCGTCGGGGTCGTCGCGTGGGGCCTCGAGGCCGAGGAGCCGCTCCGCCGACGCGCGCCACGCGCATTGGGAAAACGACTCGAGCTGGGTCGCTGACCAGATCCGATCCGCGGCGTGATCCGCGAGCCATCCGAGAAGGCCCGCGTCCGTCACCTGCCCGTCCCATGCGCTCCAGGGTTCGATCTGCCGCCGCGCATGGATGCCGGCGATTCCGCGTCGCATGGGATCGAGAGGTTCGCCCCCCTCTCGCAGGCAGCGGTCAAGCGACGCCAGCGGCACACCGGGAAGTGAGGCATCGAGCACTCCCCCCGCGACCGCCTGGAGCTCACGGCCGGTGAGGCAATCGGAGGGCTCCGTGATGTCTTCGACCTTCCACGGCGGCTTGGCGTCCGCGGGTGCTCCCCGGTCGCCGGGGGCAAAGATGTCGCCGAGGCGACCGAGTCGCATCGCCACCTCCTCGAGCAGGGGAGAGGGATTCTGAGGAATGTCACCGATCAGCGCGGGGCGCGAGAGCACGAGGCATTCGGCCCCCGTGCGCAGGATCTGATAGAAGGCATGGCGCTGCCGTGCGAGGTGCACCTCCTCAGGGTGGAGCTTGAGAGCGAGCGGGGAGTCCTCCCCAAAGGGAGGGATTCTCTGCTCCGGGGGCCACTTCCCCTCGACGAGCCCCCCCACGCAGATCAGCGACCAGGGGAGCCCCCGCAGCTCATAGCGCCCCAGCACCTGCACCGCCTCGGTGTCGGGGGGCCGGGTCTCCATCGGCGTCTGCTCGAGGAGCATCGTCGCCTGCCTCAGGGCCTCGGGCGGTTCGAGTGCCCGCTCGGCGAGCCACCGTGCGCGCCCGAGCTCGTCGATGAGATCCTCCAGCGCTCCGAACGCACGGAGATGCCATGTGACGGCATCGGGGCTCTCTCCCATCCCCGCGAGAATGAGCAGCCGGTCAAGAGCGTGGCGCCGCACGAGGATCTCGCGCAGGGCACTCAGCGCCCCACTCACTGTGGTGCGCCCCCGGAGCGGCTCAAGGTCCGCGGCGATACGCGCCAGCGCCTCCTCCATCCGCTCGAGCCGCGCCGCGCGCTCACGCCGTGCTCTCACCGTTCGGCTCTCCTCGTCTGCGGCGAGGTCGCCGGGTTCGCCGAGCAGGCGCTTTGTCACACCGAGTGCATCGCCGATGCGCTGCCGCCAGAGCGCCAGTCCGCTGGCCACGCGGAGCTCGGGCCCCTCGATCTCGAAGTCGAGGGCATGCAGCCCATACGTCCCGCGCCACAGGCGATGGCGCGCCAGTGCGGCGAGGTCGCGCCGGGCGAAGTCCGATGCCGCCACCCGCCACAGCGCCATCGCCGTCTGGATCAGCGGTGTCGAGGCGAGCGTCTCGCCGCCGCCGTCGGGCCCCGAGAGGTTGAACGGGATCCCCCAGGTCCGGAAGACGTCGCTGACCACAGGCGCGACCTCCTCCAGGTTGGCGAAGGTCACGGCGATGCGGCTCAGGGGGACATCGGGATGCTCCCTCACCCAGCGCTTGATCCGCCGCGCGAACCACACCGCCTCGTCGTGGGGCGTTCGGCAGAGGATCAGCTCGACGGAGGGGTCGTCGATGGGCTCCTTGGGAAATCCCTCATTCCCGAAGGAGGAGACGAGCGGAGACATGGGAGGACTCTCGACACCGATTCGGCCCTCCTCTGGGACCTCGGCGAGGATCTCGTCGAGCGCGTCGGCGAGATGAGCGCGGAGAGCGGGCCGGTCGATGGGATCATCGATCAGCAGCTCGACATCATCCTCCACCCAGTCGCGCAGGGCGCCGAGCGCCCGCGAAAAATCCTCATCGAGCTCATCGAAGCCGTCGAGCACGGCGAATTGCGCCGAGCCAAAGCGATCTGCCAGGGCCTCGGGCGTCAGCGCCCATCGCATGAGCCTTCGTCTCGCCCCCTCGTCGATCACGTCGGAGGCCCCGAGGTGCTCGGACAGCCGTCCCAGGATCTCCAGCGCTTGGCGCTCGGCATCGCTCCGGGGCGAGGGAAACGCGCTGCCACGCGCGCGGAGGTCGACAAACACCTGCGCGAGCAGGGCCACCGCCCCGCCCCGGACCTGCCCGCGCCCGTTGACAAAGGCGGGCCATGCCTGAGGATGGGAGTCGATGATCTCGGTGATCGCCGCCTGGAGAAGCCGCCCACTGACGGCCCGGGGCACCTCGGTGCAGCGCTCGAAGAGCCCCGCCAGATGGAGCACGCGCGGCTCGGGCGCGGCGGGCACTCCCGACCGGCGCAGGAGCGAGGCGCTCAGCGCCAGCGCGCTGCGATGCGTCGGGGTCACCCACAGGAAGTCATCCCCGTTTCCCTCACGGATGAGATCCGCGCACTGCGCGATGAGATTCTCGCGGCACTCGGGCAGCCCGGGTCCCCGAATCACCCTCAGCATGGTCGGCGACCCGCCATGAGCGCCCGCGGATGGCTCGCCCTCACAGTGCGTCTCCACGTGGACGACCGCCCACGGCTCGAGGGCCTTTTCACAGAGTGGGAAACGCTCGGCCTGGTGGAGGAGGACACGGGGGCGAGGAACCTGGAGCAGATCACGGCGCACTTCAGCACAGGGGACGTCGGCCAGGCAACCCTGGAGCGGATGTGCCGCGGGGAGCTGGTGTCACCCCCATTCGCCCATCGGGTCGATTGGCGGGTGGAGCCGCTCGCCGACCAGCACTGGGTGGAGCAGGCGCGGGAGTTCTTCACGGGGATCCGCATCTGCGATCGCCTCAGCGTCCTCCCCCCCTGGGCGCCGGACGACCATCCCCTCGCGGGGGCGCCGATCACGCTCCGCATCGATCCCGGCATGGCCTTCGGCACCGGCACCCATGAGTCGACCCGCCTCATGCTCGGCTGGCTCGTGGACCTGGTGGAAGGGGGGGGCTCGGTGCTTGATCTGGGCGCCGGCTCCGCCATCCTCTCCATCGCAGCGGCCAGGCTGGGTGCCGGGGCGATCATGGCCATTGAGATCGATCCCGAGGCGGAGGAGAACGCGCGGCGGAACATGGCGCTCAACGGCGTGTCTGACTCCGTGGAGTATCGCATCGGCGATTTCGCGCGGGAGTCCCTCGAGCCCGCCGACCTGGTCCTCTGCAACACGCTGGTCGAGATCTTCGAGCCCCACCTGGAGCGGCTGCGAGACCTCACCCGCCCCGGCGGCGATCTGCTCCTCGCCGGTCTGCTGGTCATCGACGAGGCGGCGGTCCTCGAGGGCCTCCGAGCCGTGGGCCTGGAGGACACGGAGGTGCGGCGCGAGGGCGAATGGTCGAGCATCCACGTCCGGCGGCGTTGACACTCGAGCCACCGAGGGGCGATGCTTAACCCATGAGAATGTCTGGGGGGAGTTCCGCCTCACACATGAGACCCTCACCCAACCATCAGATGCCACGGCTCACGCTCGCCGCGCTCCTGCTCACCGCCCTGGCCCTCACGGCGGCCTGGTCCGACATCATCGTCCTGAACTCGGGCGAGGAGCTGGTGGGGCGCATCACCCAGGAGGACTTCGTGTGGGTGACCCTCAGGACGCGCGACGGGGACATGAACCTGCGCCGTGAGCACATCGCCGAGATCCACCGCTCACCGGGAAGTCCCCCGACGCCCACCCAGACGCTGCCTGTCGATCCCCGGGCAGAGCTCCCGCGCCCGGGGGAGCTGTCGGTGCGCCAGCCCGAGTTCCAACCCCTGAGCGACCAGGTGGCCCAGGCGGTTCCCTCGGCCCCGCCCGCTCCTTTGGCTGAGGAGGAGGAGATCGAGCCCACCGGAGAGGAGAGGGTCCCTCGGATCGAGCCCGGATACGTGGGGACGATTTTCATGGTGGATGGCGAGATCTGGCTCAAGCGCCATGCGGACTGGGAGGAGGGTCTCCTCGGCGACCAGCTGCAGGTGGGCAACGAGGTGCGAACCGACGCGGGCCGCTCCAAGCTGCTCCTGCTCGGACGGGGGGAGGTCCGCCTGCCACCGCAGAGCCATCTGAGACTCGACGCCATCGACGACGAGGGGCGCAACGTGACGCTCAACCTCGTGCGCGGCAGCATGTGGGTCAACGTCGAGCCGCCCGACACGGGGGGACTCAACTTCAACGTGCAGACCCCCGATCTCACCGCGGGCGTGCGCGGCACGCTCTTCAACGTCACGGCGATCCCGGCCTCGGGCTCGCGCGTCAGCGTCACGCGGGGCGTGGTGCTCGCGACGTCGATCCGCCGCCCCAACCAGTCGGTCAACGTCCGCGCGGGCTACTCGGTCTTCTGCGATCTCGACGGCAACCTCCATGCCCCGGAGCTGCTGGACGACGACTACAGCGACGAGTGGGAGCAGTGGGACCAGTGGGCGCTCGAGACCCACATGGCGCTCGGAGGCGTCTCGCCCTATGGGGGTGATGCCATCGGGGGATTGATCCAGCTCAACGCCATGGACCAGCAGCGCTACGCGCAGATCAATGCCGCATGGGCGGCGTCGGAGAATCTCAATCGCCAGAGCGATTTCCTTCAGGGGCTCGCCACCGCCTTCGTGGCCTACGCGGAGGACGTCCTCGACCTCCCACCCAGCGAGGAGCCGCTCGGCGCCGATGGCTGGCGGGCGCTGGTCGAGGACCCGGGAGTCGCGGGTTGGAATGGCCCCTACCTTCCCCCCGACACGGAGGTGCCCGTCCTCGACGGCTGGCAGCACCCGATCACCTACCGCCGCCAGCGCAGCCAGATGTCGGGCAACCTGTTCGGCGATCTCATCTCGAACGGCCCCAACGGGATCTTCAGCCAGGGACAGACCGACGACCTCCGTGTGCTGATCTCTCTGTCCTCGGAGCTCCAGGCCGCGGTCCAGGCGAACCTGGCACCCTGAGATCGCCTCCGTGGACACGCGGCCGCAGCGGATCGCCTCCCCCCGTCTGATCAGTCTGCTGCTGGGGCTGTTCTCGGCCCTGCTGCTTCTCGCCCTGCGACTCAACCCTCTGCTCGACGCCAAGCTCACCGAGCTCGAGGCGGCCACCTACGATTTCCGGATCCAGACGCGCCCGACTCGCCCCCTGCCGTCCTCCATCATGCTCGTGGGGCTGACGGACTTCGATCTCGACTTCTGGCACCGGGCCATCGACATCCGCTCGCACCACTTCCGCCTGCTCCAGACACTGGCGAACCTCGGCGTGGGCTCGGTGCTCTTCGACATCGTCTTCCTCGACGAGATCACCCCCGAGCAGGTCGCCGCGTTCGAGGGGGCCGAGAGCGTGAGCGCCGACATCTACCACGGCGATGACGACCTGGCGTTCCAGATGGCGCTGACGCCCACTTACCTGCCCTATGTCTTCTACATCAATCAGCGCTACCCCGACTGGGAGATGATCCGCAGCCGGCGCGAGCTGGTCGACGAGAGCTGGTTTCTGCCCTGCGATGACTCGATGGGGGGAGAGTTCGGCCCCGGATACGAGGCGAGCGAGATCAAGGTGCCATCGCCCAGTCTGGTGGAGAGCGCACAGGGGCTCGGCCACATCAACGTCATTCAGGACAGCGACGGCGTCGTGCGCCGCATCCCGCTTCTCATTCTCTACAGGCATCCCACGCGGGGGGTGGGTCTCTACCCCTCCATCGCCCTGCGGCTGGCGCTCGATCAGCTCGGCGTCGACATCCACGACCTGCGTGTGCGCTTCGGCGAGGCGATCGAGTTCGAGAGCGGCGACCCCCCCGTGACGACGCGGATCCCGATCAACACACACGGCGAGATGCTGATCAACTTCCGCGAGGGGGCCACCTTCACGGAGGGGCGGAGCTTCTCGTCGGAGACGATCATCCGCATCGGCGACCAGCTCATGCGATCGATGGCGCTGCCCCCCGATCAGCGCCCCCAGCGATTCGAGGTCTACGGCCACACGGTCGACCGCGACGCGTTCCGCGATGCGACCGTCCTGGTCGGTGACATCGCCGTCGCCTCGACCGACATCCGGGCGACGGCGATCGATCGCGCCCTCCCGATGATCACCGTCCACGCCAATGTGATCAGCTCGATTCTCCGCCGCGACTTCATCACCGAGACGCCCCACTGGGCCGAGTCGGCGCTGACGATTCTCATGGGGCTCCTCGCGGGCTTCCTCTTCGGGCGGATCGGCTACATCCGCTCCTTCCTTGCGGGGGGGCTGCTCTTCGCCGGCTGGGCGGGGATCACCTGGGCGGCGCTGGCCTGGTTCAATCTCTGGCTGCCCCTGATGATGCCCGTCTTCGCGCTCGGGATCGTGGGATTTCTTGTCCTGCTGTATCACCTGGTGCTCGTGGACAAGCGCCGCGGCCAGATCCGCGCCGCCTTCGAGGCCTACACCAGCCCCGAGGTGGTCGACGAGATCCTCCAGAACCTCGACGACCCCGCGCTGTGGGGCGCCAAGCGGCGTATCACAACGCTCTTCGTCGACATCCGTGGATTCACCACCCTGACCGAGAAGACACCCCCCGAGCTGGTCGTCGAGATCCTCAACCACTACTATCAGATCGTGGTCGACGCGCTGAGGAGGCACGGCGGCATCCCCAACAAGTTCATCGGCGACGAGGTGATGGCGCTCTTCAATGCCCCGCGGAGTATCGAGAATTCCGAGGAGGCGGCCTGCCGCGCGGCCATCGATATTCAGCTCAGCATCGCACGCCTCAACGCCGAGCGGCTGCGGCCCGAGATGGGACGGGAAATCGCCGTCGGAATCGGGGTCAACACGGGGGAGGCGATCGTGGGCATTGTGGGTCGAGAGAGGATCGAGTACACCGCTCTCGGCGACGACGTGAACGTGGCCTCGCGCCTCCAGGGGCAGGCCCGCCCCGGCCAAGTGCTCATCGGCCAGTCGACCCACGAGGCGCTCGAGCGCACCGCCCCCGAGTTCCTCGAGACCGCCGTCGTGCAGGTGAGGCTGATCCCCGAGATCATCCTCAAGGGCCTGACCCGACGCTTCGACGTCTACGAGCTCTGCTATGCGAGGGATGAATGACACCGCCAGACACCCATGATCTGATCATCATCGGCGCAGGCCCCGGCGGCACGGCCGCCGCCCTCGAGGCGGCCCAGCGCGGCGCGCGTGTCGCCCTGGTCGAGCGCGACCGCCCCGGAGGCACCTGTCTCAACTGGGGTTGCATCCCCACGAAGGCGCTCCTGGCCACGGCCGAGATCGCGCGACGTGCCTCGATGGGCCCGGCGATGGGCCTGATGCCCTGCGAGGTGACTGTCGACTGGAAGGCGCTCCAGTCGCGCCGCGCGCAGATCATCGACCGGCTGGTCCAGGCGCACCTCAGCGAGTTCAAAAGGGAGGGCGTGGAGTTCATCGAGGGGACGGCCCGGGTGACCGGACGGGGTCAGGTGGAGGTGAGAGAGAGGGGAGGGGCGACCCGGGAGATCCGGGCGCCACACCTCATTCTCGCCACGGGATCGCGCCCCGGATCGCTGCCGGGTCTCGAGCCCGACGGCACCCACGTTCTCAACTCCGATCACGCGCTCAGCCTGGAGGCTCTCCCCTCCAGCCTTCTGATCCTCGGCGGCGGAGTGATCGGATGCGAGTTCGCCAGTCTCTTCGCGGACATGGGGGTCGAGGTCGAGATCGTCGAGGCGCTCGATGCCCTGCTCGCCCTCACGGACGCGGATGCGGAGACGACCAAGGAGCTCGCGCGCGTCTTCCGCAAGCGGAGGATCAGGATGCAGCTCGGTGCGAAGGTCGAGCACATCGAGATCGGGGCAGGGGGCGTCACGGCCCATCTGGAGGGGGGCAAGACCGCTCGGGCGGAGCGGGCCCTGCTCAGCATCGGACGGCGACTCAACACCGATGGCCTCGGGCTCGAGACGATCGGTCTCACCCCGGCCCGTCGGGGGGAAATCCCCGTCGACGAGCATCTGGCCACAGCCACCAAGGACGTCTATGCGATCGGTGACATCACGGGCCAGCCCCAGCTGGCCCATCTGGCCACGCACCACGGGATCGTCGCCGCGCGTCACGCGCTGGGCCAGACTGACGCCCGGATCGACCTCACAGCCGTGCCCTCGGTCGTCTTCACCCACCCCTGCCTCGCCTCGGTGGGTCTCAGCGAGGCGGCAGCGGTCGAGGCGGGCCACGATGTCGCCGTGGGAAAGATCGCCGCCAGGCTCCTGGGCAAGGCGCACGTGGCCGGGGAGCTCGACGGCCTCGTCAAGGTCGTGGCCGACCGCGGGAGCGGGCGGCTGCTGGGGGTGCACCTCGTCGGCGCGGGGGCGGAGGACCAGATCGCCGAGGCGACCCTCGCCGTGCGGCTCGGCTTGACCCTGCGGCAGCTCGCGGATACGATCCACCCCCATCCGACCATGTCGGAGGGAATCTGGGAGGCGGTGGCCGCCGCGCTGCGCTGAGGTGTGCCGCGCTCCCTGGGGACGGGCCCTGTGAGACGGCTTCTGAGAGATTTCATCGCCTGTGTGCGCGAGCGCCCCTACTCCTACAAAATCGCCCTCTGCCGCCAGACCGGCGAGATCAGCGAGTGCGACACAGAGCGGCTCCGCGCCCTGCACGACACCACCGAGTACATGCTCGGCCGCGTCGTCATCACCGAGGCGATCCGCCGCCACTCCCTTCCGGTCCGGCCCGAGCTCCTGCGCCACATCACCGACACGGGCACCCGATACCTTCTGAAAAACATACTCCTGGCGCTGCCGGGTCAGCCCTCGCTGCGGACGCTCGTCCGTGTGGCCAAGAGCCCCCTCTGCCAGGACGACCCGCTGATGCGTTTCCTGCTGATCCAGGCGGCGCGGGCGATGGACTTCAACCCGAACAACCTGGAGATCTACGTCAACACCGAGCAGGCGGAGTTCGGTGACGACGAGGTGCGCACCTGGCGGCTCTGGCGGCCCATCGACGAGCTGATCTGCGCCATCAACGACTCCACCCAGATGGACACCGACACGCTGCGGCTGAGCCTCTTCGAGAACGATCGCTCCATGGCCGAGGAGCTCGCCCGCGACCTGTCCGACGTCTTCCACATCGGTCCCGACGAGATCCGGATGCTCACCCAGAGGCGACTCAGCGCCCTGCTCTCGCGATACATCGATCTCACCTACCTGATGTGCCAGGCGCTGGTGGATGGGAACTACGGGCCCTTCGAAGCGCGGCTCCGCGAGGAGGACCGCATTCTTCCCCCCGGCGTGCTGTTCCACTCCGACGAGACCCCCACGGCCCGGCGATCCCCCTCGGACAGCGATCTCAGTGGGGAGGCCGGGCTGTCGCGCGGCCAGTTCCCCGAGCTGGAGGGGATGTACCCCGAGGAGTCGATGATCGATCCCAGCGCCTCGGGTGAGACGCCGACGCTCAACGACCTGACCTTCGATCCCGCCTGGGTGAAGTGGATCCCCCGCGGCCTCGCCGAGGAGCTTCTCATCATCCCGCTCGCCGTCGAGGGCGACCCCCCGCGCCGGATGCACATCGGGTGCGCCCTGCACGACCACTCCGCCATCGCCGCCCGCCTGGGCGTTTTGGGGTGCGAGATGTCGTTCACCGACCTCCCCGAGGGGCTCGTCCGCGAGGCGATCCAGACGTTTTACCCGGGCTGAGCCTCAGCGCCACTCGCCGATGAGCACGAACGGCGCCCAGTGGAAGGGGTGGCTGTAGTCGTGCTCCTGGCCCCGCGTCGCGATCATCGCACGCTGCGCCTCGCTCAGGGCGCGCACCCGGCTCATCTCACCGGTCACGAGATTGCGATAGAACTCGCGCATCAGCGCCAGCGCCGACTCGTCGCGCACGCGCCAGAGGCTCGCGACGACGCTCGGGCAGCCGGCGAGATAGATCGAGCGCGCGAAGGTCCCCAGCGCATCCGCCGGGCCGTCGGGGTTGTACTCGGCGTTGCACATCGAGAGGACCGTCAGCCGCGTCCCCCGCAGCGGCAGCGCCCGCAGATCCTCCATGACGAGCCGCTCGCGGTTGGCCAGAGAGATGTAGGAGTCGCCCGACTGCCCGATCCGCAGTGTCCCGTGCGTCGCGATGTGGAGAATGTCGGCCCCGTCGCGGAGCGCCACGAGGAGGTTCTCGCGGGTCGCCTCCTCGTTGGGCAGTGACCGGTAGTGGTCGGCCCCCCGACGCTCGGTCCAGATCTCGCGGATCGCCGCCTCCTCCTCGATGACGTTGGCGATGTAGTTGCCGTCGCTGCGGCTGCCCGGGTAGGCGACGGCCAGCATCTTGCCGAGGATGCGCCGCACCGGCTCAGCCATGTGGCGCTGAGCCAGCTGCGAGGTGACCGCGGGGAAGTAGACGATGTCGCGCGACTCGACCCAGTGCTCGCGGCGACCATCGGGGCGCTCGCGGATCAGCGCCCCGAAGGGGAGCAGGCGCATCACGCCCGTTGGGTAGATCAGAACCGTGTTGAAGTCGCGGTAGTCGGGGACGGCGCGCTCGAGCGGCTGGACCAGCTCGCTGTAGAGCGTCACCAGCGCGGCGTCGGCCTGGCCCTCGAGCCGGCGCGCGATGACATCGTAGTCCGCCTGGCTCATCCGCCCCTGGGCGACCTCCTCCAGCGCATCGTTGGACTCGCGCACGAGGCGGCGGAACTCAGCGATGTGCTCGACCACCTGGTCGCGCGTGGCGGGCAGCTCGGTCATCCCCGGCTGGAGATCGAGGGCGCCGAAGAAGGCGCGGCACGACGACTCCCCGTCCGAGCCGAGGTGGTAGATGACGAACAGCGTCTGGTCGTCGGGCAGCGCCTCCAGGATGAAGGGGAGATCGAACTCGCCGATCTCGAACGCCCCGCGCTGGTTCTCGTCCATCTGCGCGAGGATATTCGCCCAGTCGACGACGCTGGGCTCCGGACCCTCCTCGGTGGGCGTGGCCAGGAGATCCGGCTCCTCGCGTGGCGTCTCCACCGGGGTGGCCGGGGTCTCGCCTCGGGTGCCCTCCGGGGTCTCCGGGGCCTCCTCGGCCGCCCTCTCGAGCATCTCGGGGTTGTCGGCGAGCGCGATCTCCAGCGTCTGCTCGGAGAGCGCACGGCCGTCCTGCCGGACGCTGTACTGCAGTGCCTCGACGACGCGGTCCTGGCTGGCGAGCAGGGAGACGATCTCGTCGTACAGGGCGTTGAGCGGAACCGGCTCGGGGATGTAGAGGATCGAGGAGAGGGGCTGATCGCCGATCGTGCCCTCAGCGAGCGCGATGGCCTCGGCCAGCGTGTCGATGGCGAGGTCGGCCTGCCCCTGGTCGCGCTGATAGTCGGCCATGGCCTTGAGAGAGGCCACGGCGAGCGTCTCCATCCCCAGGTCGCGCAGGAGAGGCAGAATCTGCTGGAGCTCCGAGACGCCCTGGTCACCCTGCCCCGCTCGGATGCGGAGGAACGCGCGGTTGACGGTCGCGGCGATGCGCATCTCGTCGCTGGGATGCGATGCGAGACGGATCGCCTCGCTGGCGTGCTCGATGGCGTCGGCGGTCCGGTTCTGACGCGCCGTGGCGATGCACATGTGAACGCGGTCAAGGGCCTGGAATTCGCTGTTGTTGAGCTGCTGGTCCACGGTCAGCGCCATCAGCGCCTGCCGCTCCGCCTCCGCCCAGTCCTCGCCTCTCATGGCGAGCTCCGCAAAGGCGGAGAGAATCCGTGACCGCGCATGGAGGTCGCCCGCGGCGACCGCGAGCTGATCCGCCTCGGCCAGCGTGGCGGCGGCGGCCCCGTGATCCCCCGCCTGGATCTGGTACTGGGCCATCCGCTCACGCCCCTGGATCTGATAGCTGCTGTCGCTCATCTGGTCGCCGAGCAGCACGATCTGGCGGGCCGCCTCGACCGCGCCGGGGAGGTCGCCGCTTGCCGCACGGAGCCGGGCGAGATCGGCATAGTCGATCGCCTGAAACCGCGTGTCGCTGCGCTGGGTGTCGATCCCGGTGGCCTGCTCGACGAGCGCGATGGCCTGATCGAGATCGCCCAGGCGCTCGCAGAGCTGCGCGAAGTTGGTGAGATCGATGCTCCATGCCGTGAGGTCCCCCGTCGCGGCATAGACGCCCATCAGCTCCTCATAGATGGGGCGTGCCTCCACATCGCGTCCGAGATGGACCAGCGCCGCGCCCAGGCGGCTCAGCGCCAGCGAGAGGCTCGGGGGGCTGTTGCCCTCGCGCCAGAGATCGACCATCGCCTCGAGAAGCCGCACCTCGCCCTCCATGTCCCCCGTGGACTCGCACTGGCTGATTCCCGACTCCAGCCGCTGATGGGCGTCGTTGTACCGCCGACTCTGACGATAGGCCTGCGCGGTGAGAAGAGCGGCACGCAGGGCGATCTCGGGATCGCTGTGACCCACCCCGATCGCCGAGAGATCCGAGAGAGCCGCGTCGGTCTGCCCCAGTGCCAGATTGGCCTCGGCGAGCTCGAGGCGCGCCTCCGCCTGCCCGGTCTGATTGTTCATCTGCTGAAAGAGCGAGAGCCCCTCATTGAGAATCGATCTCGCCCCATTGGGATCGCCGGAGGCGAGCAGCGCGCGACCGTGGTCCACCAGATCACGGCCGAGAAGGGTTCGCCACTGGGCATTGCCCCCCTGAACCTGCTGCCGTGTGGCGTTCAGGCGCCTCTGGCTCACGCTGACCGCCTCGGAGGCCTGCCCGGCCTCGAGCAGCACGTCGATGAACCCCTCCCACGACTGGCGGAGATAAGAGGGATCGGCTCCCCGCTCGTCGATCGCGATCACCTCACGCCACCGGGCAATGGACGTGGTCAGGTCGCCCTCGTCGCGGGCCAGCCGCGCCAGCTCGCTCAGGGCGTCGCCCCGGGTGCTGTCGCCCGGCGCCACCCCCAGCGCCTCGTCGAGCGAACGCCGCGCCTCCTCGTTCAGGCCACGGACGCGCTGCGCACGGCCCAGCAGGTGCAGGCACCGCGCCAGCGTCGCGGGGCGCGAGAGGGGACGGGCGAGATCCACGGCGTGGGCGGCATCCTCCTCTGCCCCGGCCCAGTTGCCCAGGTCACCGCCGATCTGGGCCAGCTCGCACAGCGCGTCGACCGCCTCCTGGCGCTGGCCGCGCCGCTCGGCCAGACGCGCGATCTCGCGCAGAGCCAGAACCCGCTCGACGGTGTGCCCCCGCGCCTCGAAGAGACCGGCCAGGTCGCGCAGGTCGATGAGAATCCAGTCACCCCGCCCCATGCCGAGATCGATCTCCGCCGCGGCGCGGAGGTCCTGCAGCGCCAGGTCAAGCATGCCGAGCGATCGCGCCGTGGAGGCGAGCTCGCTGAGCTGAATCGAGGCGTCCTCCAGGTCCCCGTACTCCTGGTAGATCGAGACCGCCTGGCGGCGGATGTTCATCGCCTGCTGCAGCGCCGCCTCGCGTGTGGTGAGGCCCTGGCTCTGCAGAAGCTGCCAGTTGCCCTGCTGGAGGGCGTTCTCGATGGCCTGGGCCTGGGCGACCTGGTTGTCGGCCGCGGTGATGGCCGCCTGGGGATTGGCGTAGGTCGTCGCGGCGAAAGCGGACACGCTCGCCAGGGCCGCGAAGAGCGTGGCGAGGACGAGGATTCGGGCGGTGATCGACATGGGTCTCCTCCAGAGAATGGCGGGTCTCTCCATTCCCCGAGTCTCCCCCGGAGGGGAGGCCGAGGTCAACCGACAGGTGCCAGGGGTGGTGTCGCGGCTGCCGCCGCGATCCGATTTGGAGTCCTGCGGTGCGCCGGCGACTTGCCGCAGATCCATCCCTCCCCCATCGTGCCGGAATTCCCATGCATCGGCGCCATAGCGCCTTTGGCGCGCAGGCGGCTCCGGCACATCAGCAGTGTCGGCCTGAAAGACCGACACGAAGATGCGCTGCCTGAAGGGCAGCGATGTCAGAGCCCAGGGCAACGCCCTGGGAACCCGGAGTGCCCCACACAGATGAAGCCCTGAAAGGGCGGGAGAAGCATCGCGCCCCTCCAGGGCGCCTGATCATTGGGCGGACAGATCCGGGGATTTCGTGCGAGTCCGCTGAGCGCGGATCTCGCACTCCACCCCCGGATACGTCCGGTCACCCCTTCGGGGTGCTCTGTCAATGTGTCGTGCGGCTGCATCTTGATTGGGAGTCCACAGGCTTGCCCGTGCAGCCAGCTTCTGTTCGCCCTGCATGTGTAGGGGCACAGCATGCTGTGCCCGCGGGCGCAGCGTGCTGCGCCCCCACAAGAACCCGTGGCTATTCATGCTCATGCAGATCAAATGAAAATCACTCCCCGCTGTTCAGCAGAAATTCAACCAGCCACTCCAGATCATCCCAGGTGATCTCACCATCCTGGTTGGCGTCGGCGCGGGCCTCGGGGACGGGGCCGCGGATCCGGGGGCTGAGGGGCTCCCAAGGGTCATAGACGCCTGGGTCGTTGAAGTGGTTGAGATAGGTCACGATGTCG
>JAFGKF010000188.1 GCA_016928695.1 Candidatus Sumerlaeota bacterium
CGTCGAACCCTCTCGTGGTGAATCACGGTCGCGCCTGGCTCGTATCTCAGTCTCCAGCCCGCGCGCCTCGCACGCAGCCCCAGATCGAGATCCTCGGCATACATGAAGAGCGACTCGTCGAGCAGACCGATCTCCTCGAGGAGCGCTCGGCGCACAAGAAGCGCGCAGCCTGTGACGAATGACACATCGCACGCCGTGTCATGCTGCCCGCGGTCGATCTCCCCCCGTCCAATGTGAGAGCTGTGCCCGCGCCAGAGAGAGTGCGACCCACCCGCGTACCAGATCATCCCCTCGGGCTCGGCGTAGAGGATCTTTGGGTTGATCAGTCCCACGCGGGGATCCGCATCCGCCGCTCGGACCAGGGCCTCGACGGCGCCGGGCCGGATCTCGGCGTCGTTGTTGAGAAGAAGGGCGCACTGCGCACCCCTCTCGAGGGCGCGACGAAGCCCCACATTGTTGCCCCCCGCGAAGCCGAGGTTGGTCTCATTGCGCAGGTGAGTGAACTCCGGGTACTCACTGGCCAGGGTCTCACCCGAGTGGTCCGGGGTGCCGTTGTCGATGACGACCACCTCCGTGTCCGCAGGGGCACAGGCGCGCAGCGAGGCCAGGCAGGTGAGTGTGACGGCGGGATCGCCCCAGTGGAGAACGAGAAGGTGAACACGGGCATCTCTCAGGGGCATCATGGCTCCTGAGAGAGTCTTCGCTGGATCGAACCTCGGCAAGGGGAATTCAGAAGCGATCCCCGGCCCAGAAATAGAGCTCGCCCGCACGCGCGCGCTCCATGATCTCACCGTGGGCAATCCCCCCCTCGAGCCCGCGCCACATCCCGGCGAAGCGCGGGGCGACAGACCAACCCTCGCACGCGGCGCCGATCCCCTCGCGGATGAGGGGCCAGCCGGGCAGTGTGACGGAGACCTGGCCGTCGCCGAGCGCCCGGCTGCGGCGAATCGCCTCCGCGATCACCGCCGCGGCGGCTTCCGCATCGGTGGCGCTGACCTCATGGAGCCTTGGAGCCACAGCCCCCTTCTGGAGCACACGGGCGTGGGCCACGATCTCACCCGTGCGCTCTGCGACGAGGGAAATCACGTCATCGGTGGGAAACACGCAGTGCATGCTGCGCCACTGAGCGGCATCGCGCACCAGCGTTCCATCGTGCCCCTCATTGAACCCGGCCTGGAGGCGCTGGATCGCGTCCCCGTCGCGCGGCCACTGCGCGTCGCGCACCCTCAGCCCCTTGCCGATGGGGCGGATCCGCGCGGAGTCGACACTCCACCAGGGCTGATCGAATCCCTCGTATCCGAACTTCGCGTACATCTGGGGGATGTCGGTGAAGAGCAGGCTCAGCGAATGGCCCCGGCTCTGCATCACCTCGATCGAGTGCCTCATGAGCGCCCCCGCGAGCCCCTTGCCGCGGTGTGCGGGATCGGTTGCCACATTGCCGATGCACCCCAGGGTCACCGTGCCCCCCCGCCAGCGGATCTCGCGGGTGTAGACCCGCACCGACGAGGCCATCTCCTCCCCCACCCAGCTGACCAGAGTCACCGCCTCCTCCGCGCGTGGGTCCTCGCGCATCGAGGTCAGGAAAAACTCCGCCCCCTGATCCGTGAAGGCGCGGCCGCACAGTGCAGCCACGGCCTCGATCTGATCCGGTGCCGCCTCAGTGATCCGCTGCTCAGTCATGACAGGCCTCCCCGTTTGGCCCGCACCCATGCCGCATCGGGAGGGAGTCGGCAACACTCTTTTCAGTGGTCAGGTGTCAGATCAGAGGGGCCAGTGGCAACTGATCCCTGCTCTTGACTCAGGCCTCTCCCCCGCAGTAGAGAGTCCCCATTCTCCGGGGATGGAGACGGGAATGGATCGCGTCATCTTCCGAGTGCTTCTGCTCATGTGCATCGCCGCCGCGCTGCTCATCGCCGCGACGGTCGTCTATCTGGTCATGTTCAAATACGGGATGCTCACCGGCATCACGATCATCAGGCACATCAACGGCTGGATGCTGGTCACAGGCCTCATTTTGACCGCCGGGGCGATCACACTGGTGGTGCGAGTGCTGAGCCCCGGCCACTCCACATGAATCACCACGCCAGCTCCATTCTCAATTCTCCATTCTCAATTTGTCTCCTCGCCACGGCCATGCTCCTCACTCTGAGCTGCCGCCATGTCGAGACGCGCCGGATGGAGGTGACCGCCTACTGCGGCTGTGGGGAGTGCAACAGCTACGTGCGGGGGAGATGGCTCCACCTCAAGCTGGACTTCTGGAACCGATACATCACGTATGGCCCCAATGCCTATCGTGAGCACTACACGGCAAGAACGGCGGCAGGGACCCGCCTGCGGACTCCGAACCCCGGGCTCCTCTCGCTCGACACCCTGACCCACCCCTGGCGCATCCCGGGGCGACTGCTGCTGCCATGGCGCATCCTGCCTCGGAGGGGCACCATTGCCGCCGACACCGACTATTATCCCTTCGGGACCGTGATGCATGTGCCCGGCTGGGGCTGGGGAGTCGTCGAGGATCGCGGCTCGGCGATTCAGGGCCCCGATCGTCTCGACCTCTTTTTCCGATCCCACCGGGCTGCCAACCGCTGGGGGCGGCGGCATGTGACCGTGGAGATTCATCGGCCGTGATGATCTGAGATCTCAAAGGTTGCCCCGCCTTTGACGATACACTCTCAGGTGATCTCCGTGCCAAGAGTGCTGCAGATCGCGCTTGCTCTGGTGGGCTTGGCCCTGGCCGCTGTGGTGGCCTGGGTGATTCTCGGGCCGGAACCCCATGCCCGTGAGAATGTGATCCCGCCAACCACCGAGCGTCAGATGCCAGCGCTTGCCCCCGCGGTCACTTCTCCCCTCACACCCTCCCATCCATCCGCCGAGCCAACTGCCATCGCCTCGCCCGAGTCTGCAATCACACCCGTCCCTGGGAGTGAGGAGATTCCGGTGAACGACACACAGACTCTGCTCGTCTCGCCCGAGGTGACACCGGAGCCCGAATCGCCCGAGGAGACCTTTCCCTCCCCGGTGCAGGGTCAGGTGATCGACCTGGAAACGGGGGAGCCCGTGGCGGAGATGAGGCTCTCCGTCGAGGAGATCGATGTCGAAGTGACCACGGACTCCGCCGGGGGCTTCGCGTTCGAGATGGCCGAGGAGATCCCCACTCTGACTCTGACCTGGGACGACCCCGCTTGGCAGACGGCCGAGGGAGCGCAGGAGAGAGTGTTTGCCGTGATGGAGGGTGAGCCTCTTCTTCTCGAGCTGCAGCGCGTCTCCGCGCCTGAGCTCGAGCTCTGGGCGCTCGACCCCGAGGGCCATCCTCTGCCCGGCGCCACGCTGCTCGCGGTCGGGGCAAATCCCATCGACAGTGTCGGCCTCGGCACGACAGGCGCCGGGGGCTATCTGTCCGTGGCGAGACCACCCGCGGAGTCGCTTGTCCAGGTGATCGGATCCCATGCAGACTGGCCGCTGCTGCTCTCACCCCCGGTGGGACCCGACGACCATGCCGTCCGTGTCACCGCGCTCGAGGTGATCGATGTGACCGTGACGGTGCTCGATCCCGACGGCCTCGCCGTGGTGGGCGCCGTGGTCGCCCACGCCTCGCTGCCTCTGATCGCCGGTGCTCCACAGGACCTCCTCTCTCTCGATCTCGGCATTGAGAGGCGAGACACCGAGGTGACCGACACGCTGGGGCGAGTCGAGATCGACCGTCTCCCCCGCTGCCCGCTGCGCATCATCGCGACTCCGCCCGTGGGGAGCCCGCTCGCCCCCGGCACGCTGACGGTGGATCTGGCCTCACTGCCCTCCCCTGCCTCGGTGACGCTGACGCTGCTCTCGACCCTCGACCAGGTCAGCGCCTCCGGAACCGTCTTGGACCTCATGGGAACGCCGGTGGCAGGCGCGCTGGTCTCATGGGCCGATGACAGTGGCGCCATGGGCTCCACGGTGACCGGGGCCAGCGGGCAGTTCGAGATCGCGGGACCCGAGACCCTCGGCGCCCTGACCCTGCGCGTCGAGGCCGACGGGTATCAGACGATCGAGGCGGTGCGTGTGCTCGCCGATCAGCCCGGCATCGAGATCGTGCTTCTGCCCCTCGTGACCATTCGCGGGCACGTGGGGCGAGTGCACCCCGTGGCTCTGTCGCTCTGGACCCCGGCGATGCAACACTGGAGCGCCGGGTGGGTGATGAGCGAGGCGCAGTGGACCGACGGACAGCCCTCAGGACAGTTCGAGTGGTCGCTGGAGCGTCTGCCCGAGACCCTCTTCCCCGGTCCCGCCTGGCTGATGGTTCTCACCCGCGAGGGCGAGATCGCCGTCGCCGACATCACGCTGACCACCGCGCCTGCCCAGGTCCACGACGTCGGCGCGCTCACCCTGTCGCCCGCCCTGACCCTGCCGGCGCGGGTCATCGGAAGCGGCGGTCAGCCGATCGACGGCGCCACGGTGCTCTGGGAGTCGCAGCAGACCACACTGAGCGACATCGATGAGATCACCGCCTGGTTCGTCGAGACCGACGCGGAGGGTCAGTTCACCCTCAGAGGACTCCCCGAGGGACACTGGCACCTGGGGATCACGGGACCCGCGCAGGAGCCCGCGGCTTTCGAGGTCGACGTGCCCGGCGACGAGGGGCGGACCTTCATCCTCGACGAGGAGAATGTGACCCATGTGACCATCCGTGTGCTGGACGCGGAGGGGTTGCCCCTTGAGGGGGCTCGGACCCTTGTCGACGACGACTTCAGCGACCGCGTGACGGAGATCACGACCGACGCCGCGGGAGAGGCTCATCACCTCGGCGTCACCCCCGGACCTCACCACCTCGAGCTCGCTGTCACGGAGGGAGACGAGCGGTCGGTGATCCGCGAGGGCGTCGAGGTCCTGGAGGGGGGATTCACCTGGAGCCATGATCTCTCGCAGTGGCACACGCTGACGGGGATTGTGACCCGCGGCGATGCGCGGGCAGGGGGGATCGACCTGCGCCTCGACAGCGAGGACAGCCGAGATTTTGCCACTGACACCACCGACGAGCAAGGCGCCTATCGCCTGTGTCTGCCCGGGGGGAGCTATCGCCTCTGGGCGGGCGGCGCGGTGCACGACGTCGAGCTGATGTCGGATCAGTGGCTTGACATCACTCTGGAACCGTGAGGAGACCCGCCCTGAGGATCACACTCCCTGTTGACGAGCTTCGCCCCGTCGATTACAGGTGATCCTTCCACTTGGGCCCGAGGCGGGAACCACAGAGGTGGCCAGAGTGGACCCACGTGTGACGCCGTGACACGACCTGCCCGCCTCGCCCTCTCGCTGGTGACACTGGCGCTCATCTGCGCCGGTCTCGCTGCGCAGCCGCTCGAGGATCGCATCGAGCAGGCGATCCGCAGCGCCGGCGGCTCCCGCACCAACGCCCACTGGAGCATCCTCGCCATCGCGATGGACTCGGGTGAGACGCTCGCCTCCATGCGGGCCGATGAGGCGCTCAAACCCGGATCGTCACTCAAGTGCCTCGTGGCCGCGGCGGCCCTCGATCTGCTCGGCCCCGATCACCGCATCCCCACCACCGTCCACGCGGAGGGGACGCGCGATGGCTCGACGCTGCGGGGAAACCTCTGGGTGCTCGGCCTCGCCGATCCCACCTACAACGGACGCCACTCCGACTCCGCCTCGGCCGCCCTGCGCAACCTGGCTGACTCGATCCGGAGCTCTGGGATACGTCGCGTGACGGGGGATCTGATCATCACTGGACTCTTTGTCTACGCCGACGGGCGGGGAGCGACCGATGTCCTGGGCGGAGGCGCGGACGTCTGCGTGTTGAGCAACTATCGGGGCGACCGCGGCCGATACACCCCGACCGACGTCGGGACGGCCCGCATCGTGGGACAGGACGATTTCTTCCGCGAGGCCAACCTCGCGGCGGGGCGCTCGCTCCGCAGTCAGCTGCGCGAGATCGGCGTGACCATCGAGGGATCGGTGCGCCAGGATTCGACACTCGATCCGCCGGGGACAGTGATCGCCCGCCGCCTCTCGCCCCCGCTCGACTCGATCGTCCGCCGCGTGCTCCACTCCTCGATCAACCTGCACTCCGACCTGCTGCTGCTCCACCTCGGAGCCCAGATGCACGGCCGTCTCCGGCTCGACGCGGGGATCAGCGCGGCGCGCAGCTGGCTCGCCCGCACGGGCGTCTCGACCGACGGCCTGACCATGGTCGACGGCTCGGGCCTGAGCCATCACAACCGCATGACGGCGCGGCAGCTCGTCGCCATCCAACAGTGGATGGATGACTCCCCCGCCGCCGATGCGTGGTGGAGCGCACTGCCCACCGCCGGGCGCAGTGGGACCCTGGCGCACCGGTTGGGTGGAACCGCCGCCGCGGACAACCTCACCGCGAAGACGGGGACACTGACGGGCGCCTCGAGTCTGTCAGGCGTCGTGCGCGATGTGGCCAATGGGCAGAGGGTCGCCTTCGCAATCATCGAGAACACCCCATACGAGAGCGCGATGAGCACCTCACGCGCACGGCAGGTGATCGATCGGGTCGCCCTCGTCATCACCGAGGGCGTCCACGTGGTCGACCTCCCCGTCACCGAGCGCTTCGGATCCGCGCCCGACAGCGACTGGACGCCGCAGCGGGGCGTCCGCTTCACGAGCGGGATCGAGCGCAACACGCCGGGGGGGGACGGCCGCGCGGGGCGCCTGACGCGCACCGGCCCCGGCCAGGCGATGGCCGTCACCGGTCCCGAGGAGACGCGGAGTGTCGCCGTCGAGGCGATGGTGCATCTCTCGTACAACACATCGGTCAATGAGAGCCGCAGCGTGCCCTATCAGGGCATCGTGGTCCGCGCGGACGGCGACAACTTCATCCGCTTCGTCGGGGACTTCGACCGCGACCGAACGCTCAAGATCCACGCCCACGTCGATGGGCGGTGGGTTCGCCTGAGAACCTGGACCTTCCCCGACGACTTCCCCGATCCCGGGGGCTCGGGGTGGCACCGGATGCGCCTCGAGCTGCGCGGCGACGAGATCACCGCCTATTTCGACGGCCAGCGTCTCCCCGGCGACCCCATCACCACCACACTGCGCCGCGCCGGCCGGTGCGGCATCTACGCCTGGCACTGGGGGGGATCGCGGAGCGACACCAACCTCGCGCACTTCGATGACTTCCGCATCGAGGAGCTGAATTGAGAAATGAGGCCCTCCGGTGTAGGGGCGCAGCATGC
>JAFGKF010000189.1 GCA_016928695.1 Candidatus Sumerlaeota bacterium
CTCGCCCGCGCCGCGCTACCACGCGCGCGATGTCGCAATCGTCCGCGCCCAGCGGCTCGGGGCCACGGTCATCCTCGGCTCGGCAACACCCAGCCTCGAGAGCCACCACAACGCCGCCCGGCGCAAGTTCCACCGGCTCGTGCTCAGCCGCCGCATCGGGACGGCGGAGCTCCCCCGCGTCGAAGTCATCGACATGGCGCGCGAGACGGCCGATGCCGCCGAGCCCTCCCCCCTCTCGCGCCCGCTGCGCGACGCGCTCGCCGCGCGCCTCGAGCGGGGCGAGCAGTCCATCGTGCTCCTCAACCGCCGGGGCTTCGCCGCGTTTGTCCGCTGCGCGGGCTGCGGAAAAGTCCTGCGCTGCGACCACTGCGACGTGGCGCAGACGTGGCACCGACGCCGCGGTCTCCTCGTCTGCCACTGGTGCGAGTCGGCGCGCCGCATGCCCCCCGCGTGCCCCGAGTGCGAGAGCGAGAACCTGATCCCCGTCGGGCTCGGCACGCAGCGCATCGAGGAGGTGCTCGCGGCCGAGTTCCCCGACGCCCGGCTGCGCCGCATCGACCTCGACACCACGCGCGGCAAGGACGCCTTCCTCGTCCACTGGCGCGAGATCAGCGAGGGGCGCGTCGACATCATCCTCGGCACCCAGATGATCGCGAAGGGGCTCGACCTGCCACGTGTCACCCTCGTCGGGGTCATCTCGGCCGACCAGACGCTCTTCCTCCCCGACTTCCGGGCCTCCGAGCGCGCCTTCCAGCTCCTCACCCAGGTGGCCGGGCGCGCCGGGCGGGCCGACCTCCCGGGCGAGGTCCTGATCCAGACCTTCGTGCCGCACCACTGGGCGATCCGCTGCGCCATCGAGCACGACTTCGAGGCGTTCTTCGCCAAGGAGATGAAGATGCGCCGCCTTCTGCGCTTCCCCCCCGCGCAGCGGATGGCCTCGATGCTCTTCAGTGGCGAGCAGGAGGCGTCTGTCTCTGCCGCGGCCAAGCGGATGGGGGAGATCTGCGACACGATCCGCCACCTCGACGAGATGCGCGAGACCCTGACCACCGTCGGACCGGCCCCCGCCCCCATCGCCCGGCTCAGCGACCGCTGGCGCTGGCGCCTGCTCCTGCGCTCCTCCAGCGCCCGCGCCCTCCACCGCGCCCTCGCCCTCGCGGGGGAGGAATACTCACGTCGCTCGCCCCCTCGTGGGGTGCAGCTGACGATCGACGTGGATCCGATGGATCTGCTATGAGCCGAATTCAGGAGTTTTATGGCAGCTGGCCGGATAGCTCCATGTAGTATATATACTACATGGAGCTTGAGACAGTTTGCGGTGCCATGATCTGGCGATATTGAGATCTGTGGAAAAAATGCACCTCGCTCGCTGCCCCGAAGGGGCATCCGGGAATAGCCGGGGGTGAAGTGCAGCGTCCGCGATCAGCGGATGTGCACGGAACCCCCGGATCCGCGACCCAAAAGATCACGCGCCCTGGATGGGCGCGACGATTCGCCCGCCCCTCCAGGGCGGATCTTTTTTCTCATGCTTTCCGGGGGTTCCGCGCGCTGCTCGCCATGGGCGATCAGCACGCTACACCCCCGGCTATGGCCGGTTGCCCCTCTGGGGCTCTGTGAAGAGTGCAATCAATGTGCAGAGATCAGTGATACCAACGATTATCAATCATGGGGTTACGAATAAAAGATCGGGTGAGTAGACAGAGATGAGAATGTGAGATCCAACTCCCGACGATGTTTTCCACGGCAGTGCTCGTGCTTGCTGATCTCCTCCCTGAAGATCTTTCTCTGCCTGGGATAAGATGGCCTTGATGACGGCTCTCCGGATGTTTCGAATTCGCTCGAGATCCACGGGCTCAGCCTCTCACATGACCGACCACTGTCAACTCAGCAGATTGTCAATGTGGGTGGGCATTTGTTTTGACCGTTGCAACCAGATTTTCAACACTGAGGCCGGAGGTGCACCCATGCCACGCCTGTTTGTCTCCTTTTCTCTCCTGCTCGGTTTTCTCTTCACCAGCTGTGCCACCCTGGCCGATGAGCCCACCCCTGAGGTCCGCGCCGTCTGGGTCGCGTCGCTCGCGCCGGGGATCCGCGCGCCGGAGGAGATCCCGCTGACGGTCGATGCCCTGCGCCGGGCGAACCTGAACACGCTCATCGCGCAGATCCGCCGCCAGGGGATGGTGTATTTCCAGTCCGACCTGGAGCCGCGCGCGACCTCGATCGAGGGACCCGCCGACTGGGACCCCCTTGCGCAGATCGTCGAGGAGGCGCACGACACCTCCGGTGGAGGCCAGCGGCTCGATGTCCACGCCTGGTTCAATGTCTACGCCCTGGGCTCCCAACAGCATCTCGCGGGCGCGACGCCCACACCGATCGCCGAGGCTCATCCCGAATGGTACACGCGAAGCCCCAGCGGCGAGGTGCTCACCTTCCTCGACCCCGGTGTGCCAGAGGTCACGGAGCACTTCGCGGCGCTGGTGGCCGAGTGCCTTGACCGCTATGAGGTCGACGGCGTCAACCTCGACTTCGTGCGCTACACCGAGGACGAGGGCGGCGCGGGCTACAACCCCATCGCGCTGGAGCGCTTCCACCGCCTGACGGGCCGCACCGACATCCCGGCCAACAGAGATCCCGAGTGGTCCGCCTTCCGGCGTGACCAGGTGACGGCGCTCGTCCGCCGCACGATGGTGACGATCCTCGAGCACCGCCCCGAGGCGATGCTCAGCGTCTGCGCCGTCGGCTTTGGCGGTCCGCCGCGCCCGGGCCAGACGTTCGAGGACACCTCGCCCTATATCCAGGTCCACCAGGACTGGGTGGGCTGGGCGCGGGCCGGGATCGCCGATGTCGTCACCCGCATGGGGTACAAGCGCGAGCATGTCCCTCAGCAGGCCGCGGATTACCGCGGGTGGGGAGATCTCTCCCGCGCGCTCCAGGACGAGAGCGGCCGGATCATCACGATGGGCATCGGGGGCTACTTCAACGAGCCCGAGGGGGTTCTCAATCAGTACCGCGAGGCGCAGGCGCGCGGCCTCGGCACCACCCTCTTCAGCTACCACCGCCCCCAGGGGGATGCCGAGGAGACGGGTCTCCTGGGGCCCCGATCCCCGTTCTGGGACACTCTGGGGCGGGAGATCTACACCGAGCCCGTTCCCCCGCCGGACCCGACGTGGCGTGAGGGGCTCGGCACGATCGCGGGATTCCTCCGCGATGAGAACGGCGATCCCCTCGACACCGTCGAGGTCTCGCTCATGGACACCGATCACGTCACCAGGAGCGATGGCTCCGGCTTCTTCGCCTTCCTCAACCTCGAACCAGGGGAGTGCGTCATCCTCGCTCCCGGCAGCACGGTGGATGGGGAATCGGCCACCGTGTCGGCGAACGAGGTGACGTGGGTGAATCGCTGAGCCTGAACAGATCGAGCCCTTGCACTCGCGGGGGGAGGGGTCTATACGGCTTGGGCATGAGACCCAAGACTTCCTCTCTCCTCGCCGGCCTCTCTCTGGCGGCACTCACTCTGATGGCGGGGTGTCTCTCGCTCTCCCTGCTGTCCCAGGATGATGCTCCGGTGCCACTCAGACTCCATCCCCTCTTCACCGATCACATGGTCCTCCAGCGCGATGCCCGCGTCCCCATCTGGGGCTGGGCAGCCCCGGGGCAGGAGGTGACGGTGACGGTGGGGAGTCACCGCGCCGTCACGCGCGCGGATGGCGAGGGGTGCTGGGAGGTCCATGTGGGGCCGTTGCCCGCCGGGGGACCCCATGCGATCGAGGTCATCTCGGGCGACGCCTCTCTGATTCTCTGGGATGTGCTCGTCGGGGAGGTGTGGCTCGCCTCGGGGCAGTCGAACATGGAGTGGCCGATGGCGTGGTCGGACAACGCCGAGGAGGAGATCGCCTCGGCGAACTGGCCCCGGATGCGGCTCATCACGATTCCCCACCAGGTGGCCGCCACACCCCGCGACACCGTGGTCACCGACGGCTGGGTGGAGTGCACGCCGGAGACGGTCGAGATGTTCTCGGCGGTCGCGTATCACTTCGGGCGCGAGCTGCTCCAGGATCTCGACGTGCCCATCGGCCTCATCAACTGCTCGTGGGGAGGGACATCGATGGAGGCCTGGACGCCGCTCGGGCCCCAGCTCCATGACTTCCCCCTCGCGGATGCCGAGGCTCTCTATCAGGCCTGGTTCGAGAAGTGGTCGTGGCTCTATGAGGGCAACACCTGGGAGGAGGCCGTCGCGCGCTGGCGTGCCCAATCGAACGAGCTGGGGGGATACACGGATCCCGGGCCGCTGGCCATCGAGGAGAGCTGGGCCTCACCCGATCTCGACGAAACCGAGTGGCGTCCCATCGCCGTCCCGGGCCGCTGGGAGCAGAGCGAGCTGCCCCTGGTCGACGGTGTTGTCTGGTTCCGTCGCGTGCTCGAGATCCCCGCGGCATGGGAGGGGCGCGATCTGGCGCTGCACCTCGGGGCCATCGACGACGACGACATCACCTTCTTCAACGGCGTCGAGGTGGGGCGCACGGGTCCCGTCCCCAACTCGTGGATCATGCCCCGGGATTATCAGGTGCCCGCGCACCTCGTCCGGGCGGGCCGCTGCGTCATCGCCGTGCGCGTGTTCGATGGCGCCGGCGATGGGGGAATCACCGGCCCCTCCGAGGCGATGATGCTCACCCCCGGTGATGATGAGAGCGATGTGATCCCGCTCGCGGGCGACTGGCTCTTCCGTGTCGCGATGCCGCTCCAGCAGAACCCGATGGTTGTGGGCGAGATCCCCCATGGCACACCGAGCCTTCTCCACAACGCCATGCTCCATCCGCTCGCCCCCTTTGCGATGCGCGGGGTGATCTGGTACCAGGGCGAGTCGAATGCGGCGCGCTTCAGCGAATACCGCCGACTCTCCGAGGTGATGATCGACGCCTGGCGCAGCCTGTGGGGGCAGCGGGAGCTCCCGTTCCTCCTCGTCCAGCTCGCCGGGTTCGACGTCGACTGGGAGGGCTGGACCGATGTGCAGTGGGCGCAGTGGGAGACCGCCCGCGATCTGCCGGGTGTCGGCATGGCGGTGGCCGCGGACATCGGCGACCGCGCAGACATCCACCCGCGCAACAAGCGCGAGGTGGGACGGCGTCTCGCGCTCATCGCACGGGCTCAGGTCTACGGGGAGGACGTGGTGTTCTCAGGTCCGGTCGGCCGCGCAATGGAGGTCGAGGGCAGCCGAGCGATTCTCTCGTTCGATCATGCCGATGGAGGACTGGTGGCGAGGGGCGCAGAGGATGGTGCCCTGACGGGCTTCGAGATCGCAGGCCCCGACGGTGAGTTCGTCCCCGCCGATGCGCGCATCGAGGGTGACCGCGTGGTCGTCCAGAGTTCCCAGGTCTCGCATCCGCTGGTGGTGCGCTACAACTGGTTCAACTGGCCCACGGGGAATCTGTTCAACGGGGCGGGGCTCCCTGCGCCGCTTTTTCGCCAGACCGTGACGGTCCCGGGAGGAGGGTTGTGAAACCAGTTCTGCTTCGAAGCAGCGCCCAAGAGACCCCGCGGGCAGTGGATTGACGTGGATGAGGAAGTCATCCGTTCACCCCTTTCAGACTGAATTGGATCTCATACCGCTGCAGGCAAACATCAGGAACGAGCGAGAGGGCGTACTGCATCGCGTTGTCAGCCCGGTGAGCGATGATCAGTCCACCGACTTGCTCCCCCTCCTTTGCCAGATGCTGCTTCACCCATCCCATGTATCTCAGCACTTGACCCACCGTTTGGTCACAGGATTGATCCCGCTTGAGCTCTATGACTAACCACCGTGGTTCCCGCTTGTGCCGAGCCAAGAGATCGATTCTGCCAATCGGAGTCTGCCGTTCGTAGCCATAGCCCCTTATGTCTCCACCCTCCTCGACCAAATCCCATTCTTGTCCAAGTTCTGTGGTATCCCAGTTGTCGAGAAGGAAATCTTGCAGATGACGCTCAAGGCCAAAGCGGGCGGGCTCGGGATCGATCTCATCCGCGGGCGATTGGTCAGGACTATCATCGAGCTCGTCCAGCGAGCGCCCCGCCCGCCACCAGAGGGCGTCCAGAGTCCACAGATCCACACCCAGATCCTGGGAGAAATGCAGAAGAGTCTGATTCAGGATCTCATAGCGTTTCCCAAAGGAAAACCCGCGCTCGAAACTCGGCCAGACCCCAAGTTTCAGCATTGCGTTCTCGGAGGTGCTGTTCCACACCCCGTACAGATCGGGCCTCGAGATCAGCAGGATAGGGGTGAGAATAGCCTTCCCAAGTTTCTTCAGCCGCGCCACTCCACCTGGCAGGAGCCGATCAAGGCGCCGTGCAATGGAGACTTCCTCGTCGGTCAGTTCTCGTAGAGCCCTCCTCAGAGCGTTCATGTCAGCGGTGATCCCCGGCCCTACGCGATGGAGACCTGACCAGTGGCAGTTGTTTCGAAAGAGAAGGAAGCCCCGGAAGTCCTCGGCTGTGATTGCGTCAATCCCATCGGGAGAGAAAAGCGGCTGGTACCGCGCAATCACACCAGGTCCCGCCTCAATCAGATCCCTCAGCTCACGGTCACTATCCGTCCTGGCAAGGACGCCCCTGAGATTGGCAAGTGCCTGCCGATAACTTGATAAGTCTTCCACAGTGTGTGCTCCTGACGCATGGGATGTACCGTCGCCGGTCTTTCAGACACCGGCTTGAGAGTAGTCCTGCAACTCGCTCCTGTCGAGGGGTAGTGATGGGTGTGCCCCCACAGAGAACAGGGATTTCTTCATACCCAGAGTGCACAGCTCGCGAGGGTGGTTGCCGCTGACGGATTGACCGTGGTCGTAGTGCCCGATGATTCCCCTCTGGCCTTCGGGGGCGAGGGATTGCGCGGGAGCTCGTGGGTGGTGCGGTCACGAGATCTGTGTGTGCCAAGCGCTGACGAGCGAGCACATCGGTCTTCAGAAGAACGGCGAGGGGCTGTGGCGGATCCACATCGGGGCGGTGGCGCTGAGGTGCTCCCGCAAGCGTCGCTGGCGCGTCCAGCCGCCTCGGCGGAAGAGGCTGTTCTTGGCCCGCAAGAACCGTGACGGCTCCGCGATATCGGGGCCGTCAAACCGGTTCACATCGCCCCCTGACCGCGATCAGAGATCCCGCAGAGCCAAGTTCCCCTCCGACTCCTTCGCCGCCGCTCTGATCTCCTTCAGTCCGCGCGCGATCCGCTCCATCGCCTCGCTTGGGTGATAGGGCAGCGAGTGAATACCACGGTTCTCGAGCAGGTC
>JAFGKF010000190.1 GCA_016928695.1 Candidatus Sumerlaeota bacterium
CTGTGCGAAGCTGATCAGCCAGCAGACAATCCAAACCCCCGCAAGCGCCGCCACGATGGGCCAGCGGATCGCTCCCAGAATCCACTGCCCCGTCTCCTCATTGTAGAGAACCGCACCCTGAGAGAGCTCCTGGATCGTGTCACTGCGCTGGAGAAAAACCTCCTTGAAGAATGTGCCGGGATCAGCCCCCCAGCCCGCATACGAGGCCCCCTCGACCACGACTGTTTTGAAGGACATCAGGAAGTAGCAGACGCAGTACGCGATCACCACGCAGTAGTAGATCACGATGCCGAACATCACGAACGTCACCGCCCACCAACCGATCCACGTGAAGCGGCGGTCGATCCTCCGCAGCGCCCCGGGGAAGGCGAGGCGCATCTTGTGGCCCAGCCCGAACTCGAGCATCATCAGCGGAATGCCCACCAGAAAGAGGGCGATGAAGTAGGGGACGAGGAAAACACCTCCCCCGTTCTCATAGGCGATGTACGGGAAGCGCCAGATGTTGCCCAGGCCGATGGCGGACCCCATCGCCGCCATGATGAAGCCCGTGCGCGTTTTCCACTGACCTCTCTGCTCGTCCAACGTCAATACCCCCTGCGAGAGACGATGACTTCAGATGGTTCCTCAACCTCGCTCAGCCTGTGAATGACGATGACTCCAGAGGGAGTCACAACCGCATTCAGCCCCGAAGGGGCGCGATGTCATAGCCCCGGGTGAAGCGAGCGAAGCGAGCGAAACCCGGGGTGACAGTGCCCGTGAAACCTGGGGCCGGCGCGCGTTCTTGCGCCGCAAGAACCGTGACGGCCCTGAGAACGGGGTTGTGAAACCAGTTCTCATGTGAAGAGGGGAGGATGACCGGGAGGGCGGTGAAATGCAACCGTCAAGCCGCTATCCCCCGTGTTCCCCGAGCTCCCCGAGGCTATCTGGGTGGGCCGTCGCGATGTGACCCATCCCCTCGGGGTTGATAAAACCCCTGTGTCAAAACGAAACAGTCGCGGATCTTGGACCCGTCTCGCGACAAAAGATTCCGCCCCGGGGGTCACTCAAGTCCTCTGTTCTCAGTCCCCTCATTCCCATTCGCCGGCGAATTGCCCCTGGCATTGAAGCTGCCTCTTCCAGAGCCCTGGGTCACAGATCCGACCAATGTGAAATGACACGCCCAAAGGGAGGCAGTGACTATGAGCGAGTTCAAACCCCTCGGAGACCGGGTCCTGGTGGAGCCGATCGAAGAGGCACAGCAGAAGTCCGCGGGGGGCATCATCATCCCCGACTCCGCGAAAGAGAAGCCGATGCAGGGCAAAGTCATCGCTGTCGGGCCCGGTGGCCCCACGGAGGACGGCGAGGTCACGATGCAGGTCAAAGTCGGCGACGTGGTGCTCTACGGCAAGTACAGCGGCACCGAGGTGAAGATCGACGGCAAAGAGCGTCTGATCATGCGCCAGCGCGACATCTACGGAACCATCGTGGGCTGAGAGCCCCGAGATCTTTCAGAGAGAATTTTCAGGAGGCACTGAGATCATGGCCAAACAGATGCAGTTCAGCGACGAGGCACGCGGGTCCATCCTGCGCGGCGTGGAGAAACTCGCCACCGCCGTCAAGGTGACCCTGGGCCCGAAGGGGCGCAACGTCGTCCTCGACAAGAAATTCGGCGCCCCGACCGTCACCAAGGACGGCGTCACTGTCGCCAAGGAGATCGAGCTCGAGGAGCCGTTCGAGAACATGGGCGCCCAGATGGTCCGCGAGGTCGCCAGCAAGACGAGCGATGTCGCCGGCGACGGGACCACCACGGCCACCGTCCTGGCCGAGGCGGTCTACCGCGAGGGCATCCGCAACGTGACAGCGGGCTCCAACCCGATGGCGATCAAGCGCGGCGCCGACAAGGCAGTCGCCGCGATCGTCAAGGAGCTCCAGAAGATGAGCGTCGAGACCCGCGACCACGAGAAGATCGCGCAGGTCGCCACCATCTCCGCCAACGGCGACGCCGAGATCGGCGAGCAGATCGCCGAGGCGATGGACAAGGTCGGCAAGGACGGCGTCATCACCGTCGAGGAGGCCCGCGGCATCGAGACGGTTCTCGATTTCGTCGAGGGCATGCAGTTCGACAAGGGCTATCTCAGCCCCTACTTCGTGACCAACGCCGAGAAGATGATCGCCGAGCTCAAGGAGCCCCTCATCCTCTTCCACGAGAAGAAGATCAGCTCCATCAAGGACCTCGTCCCCCTGCTCGAGAAGGTCGTCCAGACCGGCAAATCGCTCCTCATCGTGGCCGAGGACCTCGAGGCCGAGGCGCTCGCCACCCTCGTGGTCAACAAGATCCACGGCGGGCTCAAGGTCTGCGCCGTCAAGGCCCCCGGATTCGGCGACCGCCGCAAGGCGATGCTCGAGGACATGGCCGTCCTGACCGGCGGCAAGGTGATCACCGAGGACCTGGGTCTCAAGCTCGAGAACATCGGGCTCGACTACCTGGGCACCGCCCGCACGATCACCGTGACGAAGGATGACACGACGATCGTCGAGGGCGGCGGCGACGAGGCCGCGATCAACGGCCGCGTGGCCCAGATCAAGCAGCAGATCGAGGACTCCACCTCCGACTACGACCGCGAGAAGCTCCAGGAGCGCCTGGCGAAGCTCGCCGGCGGCGTGGCGCTGATCAAGGTCGGCGCGGCCACCGAGGTCGAGATGAAGGAGAAGAAGGCCCGCGTCGAGGACGCGCTCCACGCGACACGCGCGGCCGTCGAGGAGGGCATCGTGCCCGGTGGCGGCGTGGCCCTGATCCGCGCCGCGGCGGTCCTGGACAAGGTCAAGGTCACGGGCGACGAGAAGATCGGCGTCGACGTCGTGCGCCGCTCTCTCCCGGCCCCCCTCCGCTTCATCGCGATGAACGCGGGCCAGGAGGGCTCGATCGTCGTCGAGAAGGTCAAGGACGGCAAGGGCGCCTTCGGATTCAACGCCGAGACCGAGCAGTACGAGGACATGCTCGCCGCCGGCATCATCGACCCGACCAAGGTCACCCGCTCCGCCCTCGAGAACGCGGTCTCCGTGGCCGGCCTGCTGCTGACCACCGAGGCTCTCGTGACCGAGATCCCCGAGAAAGAGGAGAAGGGGATGCCGGGTGGGATGCACGGCGGGATGGGCGGCATGATGTGATCCCGCGATCGAGCGATCGGGAGATCGTCTGGTCGTGACGAGTGAGATGGGGCGGCCGAGGGCCGCAGAGCCCCGGCCGCCCCGATTTCACCACAGAGACACGGAGAGAGACGAGACAACACACGGGGCCGAGCTGAGCCCCGGAGGGGCGACAAGGTCGTGGCCGGGGGTGAAGCGCGAAGCGCGGAACCCCCGGAAAAGAGGCCCAAAAGAGATTCAAGCCCCGGAGGGCGAGACACACAGAGACCAGGAGCATGTCGCGCCCCTCCAGGGCGCGGTGAAAAGAGGACACCGAATACCGGGGGTTCCGCTGCGCTCCACCCCCGGCTACTCGCTCCCGCCCCTGCGGGGCGGTCGAGGAGTCGACTGTGATCCCGATCTTGAGCCCTGGAGGAGCGACCGAGGATGTGCCTGAAATTGCGGATCTGCGCCCCGGAGGGGCGACAAGGACGTAGCCGGGGGTGGAGCGCGAAGCGCGCAACCCCCGGAAAAGAGGCCCAAAAGAGATTCAAGCCCCGGAGGGGCGAGACAAGCGAACCGGAGAAGACAGAGGGCGTGCCCCACGCGGGCACCCAGAGGTTGGAGGACACAGATGCCTGGAAAAATGATCGGAATCGATCTCGGGACGACCAACTCCTGCGTCGCGGTGATGGAGGGCGGTGAGGCCGCCGTCATCCCCAACGCGGAGGGCCAGCGGACGACCCCGAGCGTCGTCGCCTTCACCAAGGGCGGCGAGCGCCTCGTCGGCCAGCCGGCCAAGCGCCAGGCGATCACCAACCCCGAGAACACCGTCTTCTCCATCAAACGCTTCATGGGTCGCCGCCACGGCGAGGTCTCCGATGAGATCACGAAGGTCCCCTACCAGGTCATCTCGGGCGACGCCGGCATGTGCCGCGTCGTCGCCGGCGGCAAGGAGCTCAGTCCCCCCGAGATCTCGGCGGCCATCCTCCAGAAGATGAAGGAGACGGCCGAGGCGCATCTCGGCGAGAGGATCGAGCGCGCCGTCATCACCGTCCCCGCCTACTTCAACGACGCGCAGCGCCAGGCGACGAAGGACGCGGGCCGCATCGCGGGCCTCGAGGTGATGCGCATCATCAACGAGCCGACCGCGGCGTCGCTGGCCTACGGCCTCGACAAGAAAAAGGACGAGAAGATCGCCGTCTACGACTTCGGCGGCGGGACCTTCGACATCTCGATCCTCGAGATCGGCGACGGCGTCTTCGAGGTCAAGGCCACCAACGGCGACACGCACCTGGGCGGTGACGACTTCGACCAGATCATCATGGACTGGATCGCCGACGAGTTCCAGCGCCAGAGCGGCATCGACCTGCGAAAGCTGAGCGACGCCACGAGCCGCCAGCAGGCGCTCCAGCGCCTCAAGGAGGCGGCGGAGAAGGCCAAGTGCGAGCTCTCGTCGACCGTCGAGACCCAGATCAACCTCCCGTTCATCACCGCCGACCAGACCGGGCCCAAGCACATCGATCTCTCCCTGTCGCGCGCGAAGCTCGAGGACCTCTGCCGGCCGCTGGTCGAGCGCTCGCTGGGGCCCGTGCGCCAGTGCCTCAAGGACTCCGGCCTGAGCCCCTCGGAAATCAACGAGGTCATCCTGGTGGGGGGCTCGACGCGGATGCCCATCATCCAGGAGTCGGTCAAAAAGCTCTTCGGCAAGGAGCCGCACCGCGGCGTCAACCCCGACGAGGTCGTCGCGGTCGGCGCGGCGATCCAGGGCGGTGTGCTGGCCGGCGACGTCTCCGACGTGCTGCTGCTCGACGTGACCCCGCTGAGCCTGGGCATCGAGACGCTCGGCGGCGTCTGCACCCGCCTGATCGAGCGCAACACGACGATCCCCGTGGAGAAGAAGGAGGTCTTCTCGACCGCCTCCGACAGCCAGCCGTCGGTGACCATCAAGGTGCTCCAGGGCGAGCGCGAGATGGCGGCCGACAACCGCGTGCTGGGGGTCTTCAACCTCGACGGGATACCGCCCGCCCCCCGCGGCGTGCCGCAGATCGAGGTGACGTTCGACATCGACGCGAACGGCATCCTCCACGTCTCGGCGAAGGACCTGGGGACGGGCAAGGAGCAGAAGATCCGGATCGAGGCCAGCTCGGGGATCGATGAGAGCGAGATCGACCGGATGGTCAAGGACGCCGAGTCGCATGCGTCCGAGGACCGCCAGCGGCGCGAGCGCGCCCAGGTGCGCAACGACGCCGATGCCCTGATCTATCAGACCGAGAAAACCCTCTCCGAGCACGGGGACAAGGTGCCCGAGGCCGAGCGGGAGGCGATCAAAGCGGAGCTGGAGAAGCTGAAAAAAGTGCTGGACAGCGGGGACACCGAGGCTATCAAGTCTGGGATCGAGTCCCTGACCCAGGCGACCCATCGCCTCAGCGAGGCCATGTATCAGACGCATGCCAAGCAGCAGGCGCAGGGCGCCGCTGCATCAGGGGGGGACACCCAGGCACCTCCGCCCTCGGGTGAGAAGGACGACGACGTCGTCGATGCCGAGTTCGAGGTCAACGACGATCAGAAAGGCTGAGTCAAGGACCCATGGAGGAGAGCTGGTCCGAGAGGATCCGAGAAGGCAAAATGAAATATCAGGTCATCAACGTCATCGCCAAGCGCGCCCGTCAGATCAACGATGGGGAGCGCCCCGTGGTGGAGGCCGAGGGCCTCGACCCGCTCCGCGCCGCCATGGCGGAGCTCGAAGCCGACAAGCTGCGTGTCTCCGATCTCGCTCCAGAGAAGCCCGAGGACATCCTCGAGGAGGAGTGAGACAGGGCTCTCACCGCTGAAAAGTCTCTCGCATGAACCCGGGGTGCAGACCCCGGGTTTTTCATTGAGGGGCGTCTCGCTCCATCAGCTCGCCCGCCTCGCGGACGACTCCCCGCCCCAGGTCCCGCACCTCCCCGAGAAGGCCGGCACCGATGTCGCGCCCCTCCCCGACGGCGGCGCCCGCCACGGGGATCTGCTCGGCGAGGTCGAGCACACCGCTGACCACCCCCGTCCCCAGATCGGCCGCTGAGCGGACCACGAGGAGACCGCTGTCGACCAGCTGAGAGATCCGCCGGTGCAGACCATCGCGCACCGCGGATCGGATCGCCGTGGTCAGGTCGAACTCGGGATCGGTCATGTCCCCCCGCAGGGGGATGACCAGGGGCTCGCGGGCATGCTCGCTGTAGAAGAACGAGGCCACCGCCTGGGGCGCGAGGCCCAGGACCTGCGAGCCCGCGCGCTCGTTGATCCGCGTCTCGAACTCGTGAAAAGTCAGGGTCAGGGTTCCCCTCAGCTGGCCGCGGTGGCAGGTGGCCTCCATGAGGGCATCGGCTCGCCCCTGAACGACCTCCAGCGCGGACGCCTCGGACCAGTGAGGCTGGAAGTGGGTGACGTCCAGATCCTCGACGCTCAGGGTCCACTCGAGGTCGACCTGATGGGGGTCGGGAAGGCTCGCCTCGAGCTGAAGGGCCAGCGGCGATTCGCCCAGGGCGACGCCCCGCAGGTCGCAGGAGAGGTCCCCGGCGCCATTTTCGATCAGCGGCCCCAGGCCGTGGAGCTCGGTTCTGATCTCCTCGATCGGAGTGACCAGAGGCGGATTGAGGGTGCCATCGCGCCAGATGAGGGTGCCCCGCTCGATGAGGAGGCGCTGGATCGGGGGCAGATCGGTGATCTCTCGGGCGTCGGTCTGGCCCTCCCGGCTCAGGATGGCTGAGAGGTTCATGTGCTCGTTCGCATCGGTCTCCACCACCACCCGGGGTCCGATGAGAGTGATCTCCCGGAATCGCAGGTCGCCGCGCATGGCGCCCCAGAGCGACTCCAGATCGATGCGGAGGGCCTCGAAGGCCAGCATGGTCTCCTCGGTGTAGCCCTCGGGGGCGGGGAGCTCGAACCCGCGCAGAGTGACTTGGCTCTGTGACAGCGAGAGGTCGACGGCACTGAGGGTGACCCCCTCGCCCAGGCCCTCGCGCAGGGCGGCCAGCGCCCGCGACTTCACGTACCCGGGCAGCAGGGCTCGGCCGAGCATGATCGCACCAGCGATCAGGAGAATGAGGAGCGCGAGGAGGCGCAGGGCCCAGCGACCACGGCGGCGTGTCGATCCGAGCATGCACCGACTGTGATCCACCGCGGGCCCCTTGAACAATCGGAAAATGAGGGATCAGAGCTGGTTGAGCAGGAAGAGAAACCAGGTGGCCAGGATGTAGTTGGACACCAGGATCGCGGTGAGCGAGACCACCACGGCCCCCGTGGTGGCGCGCCCCACCCCCGCAGCCCCGCCCTCGGCGCGGAATCCGTTGTGGCACCCGACGAGGGCGATGATCACGGCGAAGACGAAGGTCTTGGCGATGCCGGTGTAGACGTCCGAGAGCATCAGCCAGGAGATCATGCCCTCGTAGAACTGGCGAGGGGGGATGTGCAGGGCGAAGTTGCCGACGATCATGCCGCCGATGAAGCCGATGATCAGCGAGTAGATCGTGATCACCGGCAGCATGACGAGGGTGGCGACGACACGCGGGACCACCAGCTGGCTGACCGGGTTGACGCCGGCGACCTCCATGGCGTCGATCTGCTCGGTGACCCGCATGGTGCCCAGCTCGGCGGCGATCGAGGCGGCCACCTTGGCTCCGACGACGACGGCGGTGAACACCGGGACCATCTCGCGCGCCAGGGCGATGGCCGTGATGCCCGCGGCCCAGTTTTTGACCCCGAACAGGGCGAGCTGATAGCCGGTGTTGAGGACCATGACCATGCCGACGAAGAAAGCTGTCAGATTGGCGATGGGCAGCGACTCGATGCCGATCGTCACCATCTGATGGGTGATGTGGGTGAAGCGGGGACGCCCCCAGACGACCCGTCGAAGACTGTCACCACTGAACATGACGAAGTCGCCGGTGCTGTGCACCATTTTCATCAGCCACGCCCCGAACGACGTGATATACTGGCTGTCGGTCGACGGTGAAATCATAGCGCGGGAGGTGATTCTCCCTGAGGGGCGCCGTTTCTCCCCCCGGGCGTTCCTCTGACCTTTTTTTCATTTACACAGCGACTCAGCCTTGCCCAAACTGATCCCGGGCGTCAAGGACGCCTCTGTTGCTGCACGTTGTGACTGAGTGTGCAAATGAGCTGTGAGATGCCCATCTCCCAGTGGCGTCGAGGCGTGACCTTCTTTGAGATCACGGTGGTCTTCATCGTGGTCGCGGTTCTGGCCGCCATCATCTTCCTGAGCACCCGGCGGCTGATGGTCGACACCCAGGTCACCCGCGTCCGCGAGGAGCACCGCATCATCACGCGCGCACTTCACAACTACTTTGTCGACAACTACGATTTTCCCGATGAGACTCAGGGGCTCATCGCCCTCAGCGAGCCGGTCACCTACCTCGCCTCGATCCCCCGCGATATCTTCGCCGGCAAAGAGGAGAGCGGGGAGCGCTACGTCTATCACACCTGGCGCCAGGGCGGGCTGATGATGTGGCTCCTGATCTCGCGAGGACCCGATGGAGACCTCGACTTCGACGAGAGGTTCAATTGGCCCTCCGATGAGGGGGCCGTCGTGGTCGCCCTCAGCAACAGTGGCGTCCCCACGCCTCATCATGAGTCGCTCCGAAGCACGGTTCTGCTTCTCTCCTATGATCCCACCAATGGGCTGGACAGCTCAGGAGACATCATCACCATCACACCGTTTGCACCGCCCGACTGATCTCTCCCCGTCGCGTCCCCGCCATGGTGCCCGGGCCCAAACCGATGGCTGAACTCCCCCGCCCTCTCCGCCCCTTCACAGCGCTGGCGGTGACGATGGCGATGGCCTCGCTCTGGCTTCATCCGGGGCTGGATCGCCCTGTCTTCGTCGGATTCGCCATCGCCCTGCTCTGGCCTGCCCTCATGCTGCCGGGCCCGGTGCCCTGGCCGGGATGGGCAAGGGCATGGGATTCAGTGGTTCTCCTGGCCCTCGGGCCCGCCTTGGCCTCCTGGCTGCTCGCCCCACCCCAGAGGATGCCCTCGCTGGTCGCGCTGATCATCCTGGTGCTCCTGCGCTGCGCCTACAATCCGGGCGGTGCGCGCCAGCAGCGGGTCATGATCGGACTGGCGGGAGTTCTGGTCATGCTCACCAGCCAGGCCACCGAGTCCCCCCTCTTCGCACTGCTGGCGGCCCCCTTCCTCGTCTGTGCGGTGGGGGCGCTCGTGTGGAGCGAGGTGGGACTGGGGCGCGAGGCCTCCTCGAATCCCCCGCCGGGTCAGCCGCTCGACCCTGTGATGACCAGCCACCGTCTCTGGCTTGTCCCCCTGGGTCTGTCACTGGTGGCCATGATGTGCGGCGGAGTGCTCTTTCTGCTCTTCCCCAGGGCCGGATTGGCCCATCAGCGGCGGTCGGTCACGGACATCGATCCCGCGCTGACCGGTCTGGCCAACCGCGTCGAGCTCGGCTCCTATCAGAGACTGCTCGAGGACCCCACCGAGGCGGTGCGCCTGACATGGCTCTCCTCCCCCCAGGGCGGGGGGGTCTACCTCCGCGGGAGCGCCCTGGAGGAGCTCACCCACCTGGGGCCCCAGTGGATCTGGAGCCGCACCATCAAGTCGACCATGGTGGCCTGCACGCCGGGCGAGATGACGCCCCTGAGAGGCACGGAGGTGCCGAGCGACGCGGTGCGGCAGCGCATCGAGATGCTCGACCCCGCCCTCCGGACCATCTTCGCACTCCCCTGGCCTGTGGCGGTGCAGGGGCCGACGAGATCTCTGATCCACGAGTCGGGTGACCGCTGGCGAATGCGCCATGTCGAGGAGCGCTGGCCCGTCTACGAGGTGTGGTCTGTGCCGGGGCAGGCGCCGGACACGCTCGCTGTCAAGGCCCGTCTCAGCGACCACCTCCAATTGCCCGAGGACCTGTGCGCCCGCGTCCGCGAGTTCCTGGTCAGCGAGCACATCGTCTCGATGGCCGATCTCCCGGAGCAGAGGGCGGAGTCCATCGCCCGACATCTGCGCTCGACCCATCGCCACTCGCTCGATCTCAGCGAGATTCGGCGCGACAATCCCCTCGAGGATTTCCTCTTCCACCCGCGCGCGGGCAACTGCGAGTACTTCGCGTCGGCCATGGCCGTGATGTGCCGGGCCGTGGGAATCCCGTCCCGGCTGGTGACCGGTTTTCAGGGGGGAGAGCCGACGCGCGAGGGCGGGCGTCTCTTCCGACGCTCCGACTCTCACGCCTGGGTGGAGATCTGGATTCCGGAGCGGGGATGGGTGATGATGGACCCCACTCCCCCTGAACCGCTGGTGGCACGGACCGATCTCGGCCTGTGGAGTGGAATCACCGGCATGGCGGGGCAGGTGGCGAGCCAGTGGCGCGAGCACGTGGTCCAGTACGAGGGGGCTTGGCACCGCCGCTTCCTGGGATGGACAAGCGGTCGGCTCGATCGCCTGGTGGGATTCGTCTCCGGCGAGAGCGGGGTCTTCCACCGGTTCCAGGCCAAGTTTCAGAGGAATCTGCGCGAGAGACCCTCTCTCTGGGGTTTCTTCGCCCTCATTGTCCTCCTCAACCTCATCGCCTGGAGACTGGAGCGGCACTTCCGGATGCATGGTCTGCCGTGGCATCGGCGCCGCCCCTCCGATCCCCATGAGATCCTGGTGTCGCGCATCGCCCGTGCCCTGGTCGCGCATCCGCGCCCCCGGCGACCGGGGGAGACCGTGGCTCGATACCTCACGAGCCTGCGTGACACGGATGGTCCCTCCCTGCCCGCCGCTGGGCTGGAGCGGCTGATCGACAGCTACCACGCGTGGCGCTTCGACCCATGCGAGGAGAGCCTGACGGCCCAGTCGCTGCTGAGGCAGGCGCAGGTCCTGCGCACCGAGCTCGCCTGAGACCTCACCTTTCCCTGTTGACGGGAAGACTCTCCCGGCCACAATCGCCGCATGAGTGACGCCCCCCCCTCCATCCGCGAGCAGATCGAGAGCTCCTGCGCCGTGATCGGATCCCTCCTGGCGCAGGAGGAGGTCATCGGTCGCATCGCCGCGCTCTGCGTGGAGACCCTCCGCGGCGGGAAGAAGATCCTGACATGCGGAAACGGGGGTTCCTCGACGGATGCGATGCATCTCTCCGAGGAGCTCGTGGCGCGCTACCGCGCCGATCGCGACGCGCTCCCCTCCCTCTGCCTCGCCGTCGATCCCTCAGTGATGACATGCATCGCCAACGACTTCGGCTGGGAGGAGGTCTTCGCCCGGCAGGTGGAGGCGCACGGTCGCCCGGGCGATCTGATCATCGCCTTCACCACCTCAGGCAAGAGCGAGAACATCAACCGCGCCCTGCGCGCAGCCCGTGCCCGCGGGATCGTGACGGTGGGAATTCTCGGCAAGGGAGGGGGGCAGGCCCTGCCGCTGTGCGACCACGCGGTCGTCGTCGACTCCGACGACACACCGCGGATTCAGGAGGCGCACACCCTTCTGCTCCACATCATGTGCGAGGCGGTGGAGAGGGCCTTCGTCCGCTGATCGGAGCCGATCAGTGGGCCAGCTGATCGGCCTGGTGGTGGCGAAGGCACATCAGCGCGAACTCCAGGTGACGATTCGTCAGCGTCTCGCTGTCGCCCACGGAGATCAGGTGGTCGAGCACGCGGTGGATCTGGAGCTCGGAGGGGGTGCCCCGCCGCAGCGCCCGGATGAAGGTGTCGAGCCCCTCGGCGAGGACCTCAGGGACATCCTCGGAGGCCGCGGCCTGCTCGACGGCGATGCGGGTGGCGGCGATCCAGTCGCGCGAGGGGGGAAAGGCGGGCGTGGCGAAGGGGCCATCGCGCAGCGTGCGGAAGTCCTCGGTCGCCATCCACCGGATGTCTTGAACCACAATCCCTGTGCAGGGATATCTGCGGATCGCCTCGATCTGGGACAGCGCATCATCCGCCGTTCGCCAGCGCACGACGGATGCCACGGCGAAGTGGGGAGGCGACTGGAGCAGCGCCGCCTCGGCCACCGCGCCGGCATCGCCCCCGCTGTGGCGGGCGATCAGCTGATCGATGAGCCCGAGGTCCGTCCAGGTCAGCGCCTCGCCGTCCGCGCGCAGGCCCTCGCGCGGATCATTCTCCCAGAAGGTTGTGATCCCCAGCAGGGGCAGCTCGGGGGCCTCCACCGCGAGATCGGCCACCGCCTCGCGGGGCACGTCGCGTGAGGCGTCGATCACCAGTCCCGCCAGCGGGTGGTCGCGCGCGATCTGCCGCATGCCACGGATATGGGCCTGGGCCAGCCAGACGTCCTCGCCGGGGTCACCGCTGACGAGGCGCTGAAGCTGGCATTGGACCTCCAGACCCCATCGCTCAGCCGCCTCCAAAAGCGCCTCGGGGATGCGATACTCCGTTGCCTCCCGCTGCTGGCGGAGCGTCACCAGCAGCGTGTTGAAATTCGCCGCCGCCGCCAGCTCCGCAATGACCGCCCAGTCGTCATCCTCGTCCGCGGGGACGACCAGAGCCCGCAGCTCAGGGACCATCGAGGGCTGAGCTCCCAGGGTGGAGGAGAGGGCAACCAGGGCCAGAAGAGGCAGGGCGAGCAATCTCATGAGGGAAGACCTCCGCTTGGGCGGCGGGTGTGGTCTCACATTGACCGCCTGAGTCTCCGCGTTCAAGATCTGTGTTCGGCAGGGGGGAACTCTCTGACCCGCCGCTGGGAGAATTTGCCGCCGCATGCCCCGAAAACGCCGCCTCCTCCACGTGCTCAAGTCCTCGGATCTGGGGGGGATTCAGAAGTACACCCTGGCGCTCTGCCAGGGTCTCGACCGCTCCCGATACGACATTGAGGTGGCCACGAGCGGCGGCGGTCCCCTGATCGCCGAATTGGAGCGGATCGACGTCCCTGTCCATGTCGTCGAGATCCCCCGTTACCGCATTTCACCGCTCGCCGACTGGCGCGCCATGCGGCGTCTGGCCCAGCTTTTTCGCGAGCGGAGATACGACATCGTCCATCCCCAGGGCTCCAAACCCGGCGCCATCGGGCGAGTCGCCGCGCGAAAGGCCGGCGTGCCGATCACGGTTTTCACCGTGCATCTCGTCCCCTTCCACCCGGGCGTGAATGCTCTCAAGCGCTGGATCTATCGCCGGATCGACACGCGGTTGGCGCGCCACACGGACGCGATCATCACATGCGCCAAGCACCACCGCGAGACACTGCTGAGGCTCGGGGTCGCCCGCGAGGAACAGATCACTGTCATACAAAACGGACACCCCACACCCGAGGCGCCGCCCACGCCCGAGCAGCTGCGCGCGGCCCATGAGCGTCTCGGTGTCGAGACCGACCGTCCGATCGTCGCCTTCATCGCGCGCCTGATGCCGCAGAAGGACCCCGAGACGTATCTCCGCGCGGTCAAGATCTGCGTCGACCGCGGCGCCCCGGGGCGGTTCATCCTGATCGGCACGGGTGAGCTGCTGCCGCGCTGCGAAAGGCTGGCGCGCGACCTGGGGCTGGGGCCGGAGCAGCTGCTTTTCCTCGGCGAGCGCCGCGATGTGCCCCAGATTCTCCCCGCGGTCGGGGTCTTCGTCCTCCCGTCGCTGTGGGAGGGATTGCCCCTCACGCTTCTCGAGGCGCTCGAGGCGTGCGCTCCGATCGTCTGCACGGACATCCCAGGAAACGACGAGGTGGTCGAGCATGGGAGCAACGGCCTCCTCGTCCCTCCGCGCGATCCCGAGGCGCTGGCGAGTGCCATCACGTGGCTTCTCGAGAACCGCGACGAGGCGAGCCGCTTCGCCGAGGCGGGATATCAGAGACTCATCACCGACTTCACGATGGACCGCATGATCCGCCAGACCCAGGAGGTCTACGACCGCCTGTGGCGCGAGCGCATGGGCGACACGTGAGGCGACTCCCGAGATTCTCGCTCCGCGCGCTGCTCATCGCCTTCGCGGCGGCTGCGCTGGCGCTCGCGATCTGGATCCACCGAAGCGGCACAGTCACACTGAGGACGATGGATCCTGAGAATCCCATCGAGATCACCCTCGACACCCATCGCCTTCTGGCGTTGACAGATCTGCGCCTCCCCAGCGGATCGGGTGAGAGCCTCATCTGGCGCGGGGACTCCAGCTGGCGCGTGATCGAGGGAGTGGACGAGGCGCGCTGGGTCAACAATTGGTCGCACAGTGATATGTTCGACTCGAGGGAGAGTCTCCATCGCTCGTCGGGCGACGCCTCCCTCTGGACGTCGAGGGATGAGGCGCTGTCATTGGAGAGAAACATCTCTTTCAACATGGGGGACCAGTGGCTCGTGATCGAAGTGGAGCTCCGCGCTGAATCGGCGATGAGCATTGGGCCAGTCTACCCCCTTCGGCTGTTTCTCACTCCCCAGCTCACACAGGTGCGGCACCGGGCAAGAGCCACTGGCGGAAGTGTCAGCGAGGGGGGGGTCCACATGGAGCGGCGCCGGGCGCAGGTGCCCGGCGATCCTGCGGACTCCTATCCCCAACGCCTTTTCCTCGGTGGAGGGTTCACTCTGGAGAGTTCGGAGACAGAGGATGAGATCCATCTCTATCCCATCAACTCCGAGCGGCCGATGACCCTGTCGATCGAGTGGGACAGAGACCGGGAGTGCCCTGTGATCCTCTGGCGTGCGACGGCGTTTGATCTCTGGAGTGGCGAGGACAACATGGGGGCCTATGAGACAGTCAGAGCTGCCGCCATGATCACTCCCCAGACCTTGCCCCCGGGCTCAGAGCAATATGTCCAGGGGGCGGGACATGTGCGTGGCCCTGTGAGACTCATCGGTGGAACCCCAGAGAACCCAAGAGGAGCAGTGTGGCAGCTGCCCTCCCTCATGCGCCCCTATCCCCGTCTCACCGCCTCTCCCTCTGCACGCGAGCCCCTCACCCTCATCGCGCCGCGAGGCGGCAGCGACACGGCCACGATCTATCTCCCGTTCTCTTCACGACCCTCCAGTGTCCTCGGGGAAAACGCGCGTTTCATCCCGCCGCCTTTTCCAAGTGTCGATCTCACCCTCGAGGCCACGCGCTGCGTCGACATCGACTGGCTCGTCGACCCCGACGGTGCCATCGGTCCGACGCCCGAGATCCTGATCCCCCTCGAAGAGGACCAGGTCCTCGAGCCCTCGCGCGAGGGGCAGGGCTATCTTTTGACCGCCCGCGTGTCGAGGGATGCGACGCCCGGAATGGCCTCGGGCAAGCTTCAGATCGGCGATCTCCATGTGCCGATCGAGATCGAGATCGTGGACTGGACCCTGCCCGCGCGCCCCTCGCTCCGCACCGCGTTCGAGCTCTACGCGTGGAATCTGGCAGATCAATCACCGGAGAATCTGCGACGCTGGATGGAGGTTTTCGCGGAGAACCGGATCGGGGTGGCGCTGCTCACGCCACCGGAAGTCGAGATGACCGAGGACGGTGTCGAGGTCGACTGGTCGCGCTTCGACGCGGCGGCGCGGGTGGCGATCGACGAGCTGGGGATGACGGCGTTTTTCACACCACCGGGCCTGATGGGGTTCCAGGCCGATCGCATCGATCACTGGGGACTGCGCCATGGCACGCGCCGCTGGGAGGAGGCCTGGCGCGATCACCTCCCGCAGCTGGAGGCGCACCTTGAGGCGAACGGCTGGCGCGATGAGGCGGTCTTCGACCTGTGGGACGAGCCGAATGCGACCGTCGAGCGCGTCGCAGTCTGCGAGGAGGTCGGAGAGCTCGCGCGGCTGGTCCGTGAGCACGCCCCGCGCCTTCCGCTGTACGTCTCGACCACCGAGGTCATCCCGCAGCTGGAGGCGAGCTGGCCCGCGGATCTCCAGGGCGCGGTGAACATGGCGGTGCTGAGGCATGCGCCACTCGAAGCCATCGAGTCCCGCCCGCGATGGTTCACACTCGACAGCATGGTGCGGACGTGGATCACCACGTCGCTCGATGCGCCGCGCGCCACACCCCTCGTCGCCTGGGCCTTCGGCCTGGAGGGCATGGAGCTGTGGAGCGTCAACGCCTGGAACGACGCGCGGCAGCGCGAACCGGGTCTGCTCAGCGTCATCGACACGCACTCGCTCGAAACCCTGGGACCCGTCAGCGCGGCGGAGATGGGGGGCATTCTTCTCTATCAGGATCCCGAGGGGAGGCCTCTGCGCTCACTGACATGGACGGCTCTGGGGCAGGGGATGGAAGATGTCGAGATTCTGGAGGCCCTGCGGGAAGTCGACCTGGGAAGAGCCGAGAGTGTCGCCAGGGAGATCCGCGATGCCGTCCGGGCGGGCGAGCAGCCCCTCAATTCCGATTGGCCGAGGCAAAGGCGTGAACTGCTCCACGTATTACAGATGGTTTCACAACCTCACTCAGCCCCGGAGGGGCGAAAGAACATAGCCCCGGGTGAAGCGAGCGAAGCGAGCGAAACCCGGGGTAGCGGCGCCCAGAGAGATCGGGGCTGGCGCGAGTTCTTGCGCCGCAAGAACCGTGACGGCCCCATGAGCAGGGTCGGGAAACCAATTCCAGCGAATTGAGCCGCTCTCCAGTCCCCTGTTTTCCTTGACCTGTGACCTGGCTCACAGTTGAAACAATGGCAGGGGTGTCATCGTCATATTTCAACAGAACCAAACTTGACCAGAGGAGATCTCTGATGATCCGGACCTCTCTCACGCTCTCTTTGGCTCTCCTGGCCCTGCCCCTGGCGATGGCCCAGGACCTTCCCACTCTCTCCCCGGGCGACCAGGCTCCCGACTTCGCCCTCCCCAACATCCTCGATCCCGAGGGCGCCGTGGTGTCGCTGGCCGACGTGCTCGCTGAGAGCGAACTGGCCGTTGTCGTCTGGCACTCGATCGAATGCCCCTGGGTTCGCCCCTACGATGAGGACCTGCCCGCGATGGCGGCGGAGTGCGCCGAGCAGGGCGTGGCCTTCATCGGCATCAACTCGAACGTGACGGAGAGCGATGAGGACGTCGCAGCGTTCCTGGGTGACTTCGAGATGGGTGCCATGCCCATGCTGCGAGATGAGGGCAACACCGTCGCCGACGCCTACGGCGCGCTGCGCACCCCCGAGGTCTTCGTCGTCGACTCCGACCAGACGATCCGCTTCCACGGCCGCATCGATGACCGGGGCCGTGGCGAGGCCCAGAATCACGACCTCCGCAACGCCCTGAGCGCGCTGCTGGCGGGCGAGGAGCCGGCCGTGACCGAGACCATCGCCCGCGGCTGCACGATCAAGCGCGTCGGCATGTGATCGCGCCGATGCGCACCACTCTCTCCCTGATCCTGATCTCTCTGGCGGCGACGGGTGGGGCCCAGACCACGGCCCCGCCCGCCACGCCGGAGATCACCCCTCTGACGGCGGCGCAGCTGCAGTCCGAGATGGAGGCGCGGCGGGGCCGGATCGTGGTCATCAACATGTGGGCGACCTGGTGCCCCCCCTGCATCGCGGAGTTCCCCGACCTCGTCGCGTTCGGCCATGAGATCGATCCCGAAGAGGTGGCGATCATGGCCATCTCCTCGGA
>JAFGKF010000021.1 GCA_016928695.1 Candidatus Sumerlaeota bacterium
ACGTTGCGCGAGTGCTCGAGGGCCTCGACGAGCGTCGTCGGCCCGAAGTGCCGGTTCTCGAAGTTGCGGGGGACGTAGGGCTCGGACCCGGGCGTGTGAAACTCGACGCGCTCGTCGTTGAACATGCGGTTGGGCGCCATGCCCTGCTCCAGCGCCTCGGCGAAGACGAAGGGCTTGAAGCACGAGCCCGGCTGACGGCCACCGAGGATCGCGCGGTTGTACTGCCCCGCGGCGTGGTCGTCGCTCCAGTTCTCACCCCCGACGAGCGCGCGGATCTCGCCGGTGGGGACATCGATGAGGACGAGCGCGCCCTGGACGTGGCTGTCGTCGACCACGCGCGCGCGGAACGTCCGCTGCCCACCGTCAGTCTCGAGGATCACGACCTCGATCAGGTTGCCGGGCTGGATGATACTGCTGGGATCGAAGTGGGGGAGCCGCGCGGGCAGCGGCGCGTCGCCGACGAAACCGTTGAGCTCGAGGATCAGCCCCGTCTCCGTCACCTCCGCGATCCGCACGAGGCGCTGCTCCCCCTCGTCGACGCGCCATCCGAAGTTGTCAGGCTCCTCCTCGTCCCACAGGCGCTCGATCTTGCGGCTCTGCCACAGCGCCTCGGCGCTGACGAGACCCGCGCTCAGCGTGCGCTCGGCGAGCGCCTGGAGCTCGAGATCGACGGTCGAGTGGATGACCACGCCCCCCTCGAAGAGCGTGTCGTAGCCGAGATCGGGATCGGCGAGGATCTGGCGGCGCACCAGATCGATGAAGTAGGGGGCGCGGTTGCCGCGGTCGGGCGGTGATCCGAGCCGCATCGGCTCCGAGCGCGCCAGGAGATACTCCTCGTCCGAGATGAGGCCGAGGTCGCGCATGTTGCCCAGCACGATGTTGCGCCGCGCCGTGGCATCATCGGGGCCCCTGCCATAGTAGAAGGGGCGGCCCCGGGCGGCGTTGGCGAGGGCGTCACGCGGATTGAACCGCTCGGGCAGCTTCGCGATTCCCGCAATGGTGGCGCACTGGGCGATCGTGAGATCGTCGATCCCCACTCCGAAGTAGGCCCGGGCGGCGGCCTGAACGCCGTAGAGCCCATTGCCCAGGGGAATCTGATTCAGATAGAACTCGAGGATCTGCTCCTTCGTGTACCGCGACTCGATCTGCAGCGCGGCGAGCGCCTCGCGGATCTTGCGCTCGATCAATCGCTCGTCACTGATCTCCTCGAGCGTCTTGCGTGCCAGCTGCATCGTCAGCGTCGAGGCTCCCCGGAGCCGCGACCCATGAACCACAGAGGAGAAAACCGCCGCGGCGATCCCGTGCGGATCGACGCCGACATGGTGGAAAAAGCGCTCGTCCTCGATCGCCAGGAAGGCGTTGATCAGACGCCAGGGGATCTGGTCGAGCGAGACGAACTCCCGCCGCTCGATGTAGAACTGGGCCACGGTCTCCTCCCCGGTGTGGTCCACGACGCGGCTGACGAGCGCGGGCGAGAAATCCTCGAACTCCTCATAGGGGGGCGCCTCGTCGATCAACGCGAGGAGAAGCCCCACCCCCGCGCCACCCGCGGCGGTGAGGAGCAGCAGGCCGAGCAGAGCGAGCCGGCCGAACCAGAGCCAGGGGCGGGTGGGGAAGAGCGGTTGGAGCATGGCCCCCCATGCTGCACCCCGGGGGGGCTGATCTGTCAACATCGGTGAATGGGGGATTTGAGGTTGACGACGTCAGGGGCGGAGCGTCAGCGTCGCCTCTCTCTTTTTCGGGCCATGCATGAGTTTCTCCACAGCCTCAACCAGCACCACTGGTGGGTCTTCACCGGGCTGCACCTGACCCTGGGGCGGACGGCGTCGATCACCTACGCCGTCGCCCTCGGGATGAATCTGTGGATCGCGGCGCCGGTCGCCTTCGCATGGGATTGCGCCCAGGTGCCCCTGTGGTGGTGGCTCTACTCGGCGGTCGCCCGCAACACGATGAGGATCCCCGGGGTGGATCGATGGATCGACGAGCGCGAGGCGCGCGCCGAGCACAGACGCCTGTGGCGACGGCTCGGAACACTGGGCGATGTGGGCGTGGTGCTGCTCGCGGCCCTGCCGTTCTGGGGATGTGGGATGTGGACGTCGACGCTCCTGGCCTGGACGATGGGCATGCGGCTGACCCGCGCGATCTGGTTCCTCGCCGTCGGCGGACTGATCGGCCTCGGCGCCCTCGTCGCCCTGGAGCTGGGGATCAAGAGCCTGTTTGTGTGAGTGTCCTTCCATTTGGAGTCCATGGGCTTGCCCATGAATCTGCGGCAAGCCGCAGGACTCCAAATCATATATCCCTCCCCGCCCGCCTCGCTTTCGCGCCGTCCATGCACCGCAGGCCGTGGCCGCGGGCGGAGCCGAAGCACTTGCTGCACGAGGAGCAGAGGCTCCGGCGCAGGTCACCGCTCAGCCACCGCCGGACGAGATCGGGCTCGGCGATGAGCGGACGGCTCATGGCGACGAGATCGGCCTCGCCTGACCCGAGCACGTCGTTGATCACCTCCACGCTGCGCATCCCGCCGACCTGGATGACCGGGCACGTGACCGCCTCCCGAATCCGCGTGACCTCGGGGCGGAAATAGGCCTCGCGCGCGGGCGAGTCGATCTCCTCGCGCGCCGGACCCAGCGCGCCGCTGATGGCCGTGCCGCCGCTGACCTCGATGGCGTCGATCCCCTCGTCGCAGAGACGGCGGCAGACCTCGACGGTGTCGTCGATCTCAAGGCCCCCCTCGATGAAGTCCTGCCCGTTGATCTTGATGAGCACGGGGAAGTCTTCGCCCACCGCCGTGCGGACGCGGCGATACGATTCCATGAGCGCGCGGGAGCGGCCCTCGATTGACCCACCCCACTCATCGGTGCGGCGGTTGGTCCGTGGCCCGAGGAACTGGTTGAGGAGGAAGCCGTGGGCGGCGTGGAGCTGGACGCCGTCGAAACCCGCCGCCCTCGCCCGGCGGGCGGCCTCGCCGAAGGCCTCGACGAGCGACTCGATCTCCCCGGGCGTCATCTCGCGCGGCTCCTCGGGGTAGAGCTCGTCGGGTCCACCCGAGGGGGCGAGCACCGGCTCACCCGTGATCTTCGAGCGCGACCGCCCCCCGCAGTGAACCAGCTGCATGGCGATCCTGCCGCCGGCGTCGTGAACGCGGCGCGTGACCGCCTGGAGCGGAGGGATCATCTCGTCGCTGTGGATGCCGATCATCCCCGTCGTCCCCTGCCCTCCCCACTGGACATAGGCGAAGCCGGTGACGATGAGGCCGACCTGCCCCTCGGCCAGCTCGACCATCATGTCGCCGAGGCGCTCGGTTGCCCGGCCGTCGTCCTCGGCGAGCCCCTCCCAGGTGGCGGAGCGGACGGTGCGATTGGCCAGCTCCAGCGGGCCGATTCTGACGGGATCGAAGAGCGTCGCCATGGGTCATCTCCCTCGGGTCGATCGGGGGGGAACCATGGTCATCTGAACAGGCATTCGCAAGGCCCCTTTGGCCGCGAGATCTGAGAGGGCTCTCAGGCACGGCCGCCGAATTTTCCTTGGACAGAGGGGGGGGAATTGCCTATGGTGCGGCAAATCGCCTGAGTGCGCATTGAGATGGCCCTCTTGAACCAGAGCGTTCTTGTCCTCAACCGTCACTGGCTCGCCATACACTTCTGCACGGTGCGCCGGGCGATCGGTCTGCTCTACACAGGACTCGCGCGTGTGGTCGACGACTCGTTTCAGACCCACAGCTTCGACGAGTGGCGCGAGCTGAGCGCGGCTCGCACCGACCCCGAGATGATCCGCGCCGCGAACTTCAGCCTGCTCGTGCCGCACGTGATCGTGCTCCACAGCTACGCGCGCCGTCCCCCGCAGGAGGTGAAGTTCTCCCGCCGCAACATCTTCCTGCGCGATCACCACCGCTGCCAGTACTGCGGCAGGACGCCCCCGCGGGAGGAGCTGACGATCGACCACGTCGTCCCGCTCTCGCGCGGTGGACGGACGACGTGGGACAACGTCGTGCTCGCCTGCGTCCGCTGCAACTCGAAGAAGGGGAACCGGCTGCCCGAGGAGAGCGGGATGCAACCGCGGCAGGCGCCCCAGCGCCCGCGCTGGCCCGTCATGCTGCAGCGCAGCTCGGGTCAGAGACCGCGCTCACTGTGGCAGCGCTTCGTCGACGACGCCTACTGGAACACCCTCCTGCGCGAGGAGTGATCCGCCCCCGATGTGGAGTCCTGCGGCTCGCCGCAGATCCATCCCTCCCCCATCGTGCCGGAATTCCCATTCCGGCACATCACCTGCGTCGGCCTG
>JAFGKF010000191.1 GCA_016928695.1 Candidatus Sumerlaeota bacterium
CAGCGTCACCGCATGGTCGTTCAGGAGGAGATTGATCGGCTTCTGATCTCAGACAATCCGGGGTGGTTCTATCGACGAGTGCCCGAGATGATTCCCCTGCTGGCTGTGAGACCGCCAGAGGCGCAGGCGGGATTGCTCGATGGCCGTCGGCGCCACCGCATGCAAAGGCTCGAGGAGAGACTCCGCCAGGCCGCAGACGAGGCCCGCTGGACGCTGGAGAACTACCCGGTGACGGAGTGACCCCTCACGGCACGAAGATCGGCGCCACCTGGCTGAACGACTCCGCGACGAGAAGGTGGGCGTAGGGCAGCGGCTGCTCGGGGCCGAGCTTGAACGGGAAGCAGTGGTGAAGCGGCCCGTTCTCCGCCATGCGCAGGGTCATCAGCTGCTGCGAATTGCCCAGCGCCAGCGAGAGGTGGCGCTGCGCGATCTCGCGCCCCATCGACAGCGCCCGGGGAAGCAGCGCGCGCATCCGCGCCGCCCGCGGCCCGCGGTCGATCGGCGTGAGGCCCACCCGCGAGGGCTGCTCGAGGCAGGGGAGGATCCCCTCGGCCACCGCCGCGACCTCCTCCTGCAGATCCGGCGGCCCCTGGTTGTACTGGAGCATCACCGCCGCCAGAATCACGATGTCGGCCATCATGTTCAGGCGGCAGTCGTCGAGGGCCTCGGGCTCCACGCTGAGAAGATCGATCTCCATGTGCGACGCCATGCGCCCGGAGCGGAGCGCCTCGGCGATGCGACGCGCCCTCCGGATCCACAGCCAGAGCAGACGCGGGGGGAAGTGGAAGCGCAGGTCGATCACCTGGCCCGAGGCCGACGTGGGAAACGGATGCTGCCCGCCGGGGATCACCAGCGTGCGCGCGCAGCGATCCATCAGCGCCAGCCAGACGCTGAGCGCCTCGCGCAGCCGCTCGGCGAACTCCGGGTTGCGGCGGTGATCGGGGGAGGAGGCGCTCAGCACCTCCTCGCGCAGTGACTCGAGCCGCTCGAGCGTGCCCCGCGCCGATGTGCGGACGACGGCGTCGGCCGCCACCGAGGGCATCAGCATCAGGCGCAGCAGCAGCGCCTGGGCCCGCGAGCACTCAATCCACTGGCGGGTCTCGGCCGCCAGCGCCTCCTCCATCTCCATGTCGAGGCGCTCCTCGGCGCCGCCCTGGGTGCTCCACGCATCGATCAGACTCTGGGCCATCGCCCCTGTCTCCGGGTCCACCAGCGCCAGATTCCAGTCGACATCGCGCAGCCACGCGTGGGCCTGGGCCGTGGGATTGCCCCCCATCCCCAGCCGCCGGGCGGCGATGGCCAAAAGATCCTCGGTCACACTCGGCATCATCTCAATGAGACGCGACGCGCTTGGCCGCGGGCGGGTCCGGCGCTCGCGCGGCCACTCGAGCAGCCGGATCTCCAGCGGATTGAGCCAGAGCATGAAGGGCTCGCGGCTGACCGAGACATGACAGCCGGGCGAGCGCACCACACACCACCCGGTCTCGTCGGCGTCGTCGAAGGGATCGAGCGGCTGACCGAGCACACGCCCCGACGCCTCCCAGTCCTCCCAGACGGCGGACTCGAGGCGCTCGATCAGCGGCTCCGGGGTTTCGATGGTCAGGCTAGGCACAGCGGGAGTCTACGCCCAGGCGAGATGCCGTCAAGGGGCCGTGCCCCGGCCCAGACGCTGCGCGATCTCCTCCGCCCCCTCGAAGTCGCCCAGCATCTGCCGCAGCCGCTCCAGGCCCTCCCACTCCTGGACCGGCGCCTGCGGGTTGAGCAGCAGCGCCACCGTCAGCGCCTCCTCCGCCTCCTCGAGCCGCCCCCGCGTCTGATAGGCGTTGGCCGCCACCTGCGACCAGCGCAGGAGATTCGGCACCCGGCCCTCGCACTGCTCGAGCCAGTGGATGGAGGCCTGCGAGTTCCTCGCCACCAGGCCCGCGCGGGCGCGCTCGTAGGCCGGCTCGGATCGCACGGGCCAGATCTTCTGGGCCTGCGTCAGGAAATACACCGCCCGGGCGATCGCCTCATCGCTCGGGAGATCCTCGCCCGCACGGGAGATGAGATGACGCGAGAGCTGGAGCTCGGTCGCCGAGATCCACTGGGCCATCGCCCCGACGGCCATCGCGAGAGCGAGGGCAATGAGAGCGAGGCGGAGAACTTGGCCCATGGCGCGTCAGATCGACAGGGGAGTGGTGACCGTGTCGGGATCGATGGGACCCCCCAGGGCCTTGAAGACCGGCAGACACTTCGCCACCAGATTGGGGTCGAGACTCCGCCCCGCCTCCTCCCTCAGGATCTCGAGCGCCTGGGGGAAGCTGACCGCCGAGCGGTGCGGCCGATCCGTCGTCAGAGCGTCGAGGGTGTCCGCGATGCGAATGATGCGCGAGCCCAGCGGGATGGTCTCCCCCTTGAGGCCGCTGGGATAGCCTGGGAACTCGCCGGTCGTCCGCCCGTCCCACCGCTCGTGGTGATGACGGATCAGGCGCAGCGGGTGCTCGAGGAACGTGAGCTCGGCCAGGATGTCGGCCGTGACGACCGGGTGCGACCGCATCAGCAGGAACTCGCTGGGTGTCAGAGGCCCGGGGCGGCGAAGAATCTCGGCGTTGATGACGACCTTGCCCAGATCGTGGAGGATCGCCGCCATCGCGACCTGCTCGGTCTGCAGCGCGCTCAGCTTCAGGCGCTCGCACATCATCACCGAGTAGCCCATCACGCGCCGGGCGTGGCAGATGTGGCCCGGATCGCGGCTGCCCAGCGTCTTCATCAGCCCGAAGATCAGCCGCGCGTGCTGCCCCACCGGGGCGCCCCGCGGCGCGATCAGCTGGTCGAGCAGGCGGCGGCGTGAGCCGTCGTCCTTGCGGTCATACATCGACTTGTCGGCGACCTCGAGCACGCGCTCGGCGGTGTCGGCGGTGGCCACGTGGTGGCCGATGGTCAGCGTGAACTGCCGCTCGGGGTGATGGCGCATCTCGCGGTTGCGGGTGACGACCGCTGTCAGAATGCGCTTGATCGCCGCCCGCGCCTGCTGGTCGCTGGAGTTGGGCATCAGCACCACGAACTCGTCGCCACCGTAGCGCGCCACCAGATCGGTCTCGCGCACGTTCTCCTCGACCAGCTTGGCGGCGGCCCGGAGAATCTCGTCGCCCGCCAGGTGGCCGTGCGAGTCGTTGAACGACTTGAAGTCGTTGAGGTCGATCATCAGCAGCGCCGGCGGGGTCCGGTAGCGGCGGAATCGCCGCACCTCCTGCTCGAGCGCGCAGTCGAACTGCTGGCGCGTGTGAAGACCCGTCAGGGGATCGCGAGCCGTCTCGCCCTCGGCCGTCGTGGCCCGAAGGCCCCCCAGCGCCAGCGCGGCGTGATTGGCGTAGAGCTCGAGGACGCGCAGCTGCCCGAGGCTCAGCGCCCCCCGGTCGCTGCGGTTGAACGCCACCGCCAGACCCACCGGCTCGCCCCGGGCGATCAGCGGCAGCCACACCGGCTGCCACACCTCACCCTCGATGCCCAGCGGCGCCAGGCGCTCCTCGCCGCCGTGGGCGTGGTCGGAGTGGATCAATCCCCCGGCGTTGGCGATCCGCGCCCACACGTGCGCCGACGTGCGCAGTGGGAAGTCGATGCCCCGCAGATCCACGGCCCCCTCGGGCACCACGGTGTGGCCGCGCAGAAGGAAGATCGGACCCTCGACCTGCGCCAGCACCGCGACGTCGAAGCCGAAGCCGCGGTGGAGCGTCTCGGCGATGACGTGGCTCGCCATCTCCACCTCGCGGCACGACTGCAGCGCCATGGAGGCCTCCATCATGCGGCGGAACGCCTCGAGCTCCGCCTCGGTGACCTCATGGCCCTGCACCGGCTGGGTGAAGGGGTGATCCATCGATCAACCTCCCCCCATCCCGGGAAGACCGGGCAGCATCATCGGGATCTCCATCGCCCCGGGAGGTGGACGGAAGGTGAAGACTCCGGGGTCGATTCCCTCGGGATTGATCGTCGGCGAGTGGAAGCGGATCTCGACAGAGATCCCCATCGCCCCCGCCCGCGCCTGGTGTGGCAAATAGGTCTGCTCGTCGAGCCAGACGTGCATCAGCCCCATCTGTCCCATCAGCGTCGTCATCCCCTGCCCCGGGCTCGCGAGCACCAGATGCCAGCAGGGGAACCCCGCCACGCTCTCACGCCCCACCAGGCTCGCCTGCGTGTCCGCGGCGAAGCCGCCCAGACCCGGTGTCAGGCCCGAGAGCCCGCCCGAAAGTGAACCGGGGAGGCGGAAGTAGGCATTGGCGGGCACCATGTGGATGGTCGCCCCGCCGCGGTCGCTGAAGAACAGAACCTGCCCCAGGTCCAGCCGCATCCGGTCCGGCGCGCTGTACAGGAAATCGCCGTCGAGCGAGATCGCCTGGCCCATCGCCGTGCCGCGGATCGAAACCCCCATGCGCATCGACCGGATCTGGCCGTGCGCGGTCACCGCGCGATCGAGCACGTCCTGCGCCGTGACGCCGTCGATCACCTGCGAGGGGGGAAGCCCCGGCAGCATCTGCCGCGCCGCCTGGCCGACCGAGCCGATCATCGGATCCACCGAGGGAGCGGGGGGCTGATAGGCGATCCGCAGGGCGGCGGGATCCGCGCCGACCACGCGCAGCGTCCCCGGCCAAGTCATCGGCTCTCCCGATGTCCGATGCACTCCATGGAGCCGGAAGCGGACCCGCCACTGCCCGTTCTCGGGATCGGCCCCGACGATCTCCGCCCGTTCCGCGATGATTGGAAGCGCCGCGAGAGCGGCCGTCAGCCCCTCGGGCGTCTGGCCCGCCCGGCTGTCGTCATCGAGCATGGACCACGCCGTGGCGGCGTCCTGGAAGACGATCGCGTCGAGAAAGGCCCAGGCGCACTCCTCCGCCGGGCCCGCACCGAGCACTCCCGCCAGCGCGGTGCAGAGGACCATGCAAAACCCCAACGGAGATGTGAAAATCCTGCCCACGGCCTGTCAGACCTCCATGGGAAGTGTCCCAGCTCAGGCGCTCTGCCGTCAAGACTGGAGCCCTCCGAGCGCCCCTCGAGCCACTGTGCACGTTTTCGCAAAATCCCCTTGTTCGCGGCTCAAAAGCTGTGGAGATTGAGTGAAACACGGATCTGATGATGGCCACACGCACTGTCCTCCGCCCCGCCCGTCAGTGGCTCACACGGGGCCGCATCTGGCCTCTGGAGAGCCGACCTCTTCTGATGGGAGTCCTCAACGTCACCCCCGACTCATTCAGCGACGGGGGACAGTTCGCGGCCCCCCGCGATGCGATCGCCCATGCTGAGCGGATGATCGCCGAGGGCGCCGATCTCATCGACGTCGGGGGCGAGTCCACACGGCCCGGCGCCGCGCCAGTCGACGCCGAGGAGGAGATCCTCCGCATTCGCCCGGTCGTCGAGGCGCTCGCCGAATCCGGGATCCCGTTCAGCATCGACACCGCGAAGTCCGCCGTGGCGCGCGTCGCGCTCGAGGCGGGGGCGCTCGTCGTCAACGACGTCACCGCGGGGCGCTCGGACCCCGACCTGCCACGGCTGGCCGCCGAGCACGGCGCCGGCTACATCGCGATGCACATGCGGGGCGAGCCGCGCACGATGCAGGACGCGCCGGAGTATCGCGACGTCGTCGCCGAGGTCGCCGAGGAGCTCGAGGCGTGGGCCGAGGCCATCGAGGCCGCGGGCGTCGCGCGCGACGCCATCGCCATCGACCCCGGCATCGGATTCGGCAAAACCCTCGAGCACAACCTTCAGCTGCTCGGCCACGTCGATCAGATCCTCACGCTCGGCCGACCCGTCGCCGTCGGCTGCTCGCGCAAGTCCTTCATCGGGCGGCTCACCGGCGCCGAGGCCGACGAGCGCGTGCCCGGCACGATCGCCGCGCATCTCTTCGCCTGGGGGCGCGGCGCGCAGATCCTGCGCGTCCACGACGTCGCCGCCGCGCGCCAGTCGCTGACCGTCTGGCAGGCGATCGCCGAGGGCAGGGGGGGCACGGGCGATGAGTGACATCCTCCGCATGCTCTCGCAGATGGGGCTGCGCGACGCCGTCGACATCCTCGTCGTCTCCTCGCTCTTCTACTTCGTCTTCCGCCTGATCCGCGGCGGCCGCACGACGGTGCCCCAGCGCGGCTTCGTCCTCCTGCTGCTGCTCGCGATGGTCACCTACTTCCTCGCGCTGACCTTCCAGCTCAAGGCGCTCGCCTTTCTCATCGAGCGACTCGGCATCGTCCTCGTCCTCGTCGTCATCGTCATCTTCCAGAGCGACCTCCGCCGCGGCCTCGCCGACCTCGGCCGGCTGCGCCTCATCCGCTCGCTCTTCAGCCGCCCCGACGTCGCGCTGAGCGAGATCGTCCGCGCCGCCACCGAGATGGGGCGCCGCCGCGTCGGCGCACTCATCGCCTTTGAGCGCGACGTCCCCCTCCGCCCCTGGATCGAGCGCGGCACATCGCTCGAGGCCATCATCCGCGCCGAGACGATCCGGACGATCTTCACCACCCCCGCGCCGCTCCACGACGGCGCGCTGATCGTGCGGGGCGACCGCCTCGCCGCCGCGGGGTGCATCCTCCCCCTGACGACCCACGAGGGGCTCGCGCGCGACCTCGGCACGCGCCACCGCGCCGCCCTCGGGCTGTCAGAGGAGACCGACGCCGTCGTCCTCGTGGTCAGCGAGGAGACCGGCAAGATCTCGATCGCCGCCGACGGCCGCCTCGAGCGCAACATCGAACCCGAGACGCTCAGCCAGAGCCTCGCCGCACTCCTGGGAGTCGAGGCCGATGCGTCCTGACCTGACACGCACCGCCGTCCGCCCGCGCTTTCTCACCGAGCTGGCGCTGATCGGCATCTCGCTGATGCTCGGCCTCCTCCTGTGGTTCATCGCCAGCAATCAGGAGGACGCCATCATCTCGCGCGAGATCGCCATCATCCCCACGGGGGTGCCCGCCAACGTCGAGATCGACGTTCTCCAGAGCACAGCGAACCTCCGCCTGAGCGTCCCCGCGAACTTCAGCGAGCTCGTCGGCGACAGCGATCTCGAGCTCCGCGTCGACATCAGCGGCGTCGCCTCCCGCGCGGGCATCGAGACCGCCGCGACCATCGACTACCCCATCAGCGTCGACGACGTGGACATCGTCACCGATCTCGGATTCTCCCCCCAGCTGATCGAGAGGCTCTCGGTCTCTCCCCGCCAGATCACCGTCCGCGCCCGGCTCATCACCGAGACCTTCACCGTCCGACCCATCCTCGTCGGTCTGCCCGCGCAGCACCATCACCTGGAGGGGGAGACCCGCGTCGAGCCTGAGCGCGTCTGGCTGACAGGCTCGCCCGCCTCGCTCGAGGCCTTCGCGAACAAGCAGCGCTTCCTGCCCACCGAGCCCAACGATCTCACGGGGCTCACCGCCGGCGAGCACACCTTTTCACCCGACATCCCTTTGCCCGACAGCCTGCGCCTCGCCGGCGTCCGCCAGACGACCGGCGGACCCATCGATCCCGCGCAGGGGCGGTCGCTGACCGGCGAGGTCCGCGTCACCGTGGCCGAGGACGTCGTCGAGCGGCAGATCGCGGGTGTCGAGGCGCGCCTGACCTTCCAGCGCCCCAACCTCGAGCTCGTCGGATGGGAGCCACGCCGCTTCACCGTCACCATCGAGGGGCCGCTCTCGCTCACGGCGCAGGTCGCCTCCACCGACTTCGTCGTCGGCGCCCCCCTGCTTCACCAAGTCGTCGATCGCGCCATGAGCGTCTCGCTCCAAGCCGAGGCCCGCTGGCGTGAGGGGATCAGCGACAGCCTGCGCAGCGCGCTCTCGATCCGCAGCGTCGATCCCCCGCAGGTCCAGGTCGAGGTCGTCGCCACCACGCCGCCAACGCCCACCCCCGAGCCGACGCCACCGCTCACCAACGGCCTCCTTCCCCTGACGCCGATCGCCACCACCCCCGAGCTCTGATCGCCTTTCTCTGGACTGCGCGAGCTTGCTCGCGCTCTCGAATGCGGGAGCTTGCTCCCTCAGGACCCCGCGGCAGCGAGCAGCCGCGGAACAGAGCGCGAGCAAGCTCGCGCACTCCAAAGCGGCGGCAGAGCCACCGTATATCAAATCGCCCCCCCCGCTTTTCCCTTGCCTCCCCACGGCCTGAGCGGTGGGATGCTCGTTTGTCGCAGGGCGCGACATCCAGAGGAGGATTATCGTCATGGCCACCCTGGGCCTCAACGTCGACCACACCGCCACCGTGCGCCAGGCGCGGCGTGGCACCGAGCCCGACCCCGTCGCCGCCGCGCTGATCGGCGAGATGGCGGGTGCGGTGTGCATCACCGTCCATCTGCGCGAGGACCGGCGCCACATCCAGGACCGCGACGTCTTTCTCCTGCGCGAGGTCGTCCAGACACGCCTGAATCTGGAGATGGCCGCCACCGAGGAGATCACGAAGATCGCGCTCGATCTGCGGCCGGACCAGGCGACGATCGTCCCCGAGAAGCGCGAGGAGGTCACCACCGAGGGCGGGCTCGACGTCGTCGCGAACCGCGCGGCCGTCGAGTGGACGACGAAGACCCTCAGAGACAAAGGCGTCCTGATCAGCCTCTTCATCGACCCCGATGAGGCGCAGATCGCCGCCACGAGGGAGGTCGGAGCCCAGGCCGTGGAGTTCCACACCGGGGCCTACGCCAACGCCCGCGGCTCGGAGCAGGCGGCCGAGCTCGAGCGCCTGCGCGTGGCCAGCCTCGCGGCGCACGCGCTGGGCCTGCAGGTCAACGCGGGCCACGGGCTGAACATGGTCAACGTGGTGCCCGTCGCCCGCCTGCCCCACATGGTCGAGCTCAACATCGGCCACAGCATCATCAGCCGCGCCCTCTTCGTCGGCCTCGAGCGCGCCGTCCGCGAGATGGTCGAGCTGATCCGGTGATCGAGGGGAGGCGTGGGGCGATCACGCAGCGACACCGCCCCCAGCGAGTGAATGAGCCTCTGGAACCCACTGACCCGCCGGGCGCTGCGCCGACCCCTCAGTGAGCGCGCCCACGCCTACCTGAGCGAGATCTTCCCACAGCGCCCTGCCATCCGCGATCGGGGGGCAGAGATCGTCGGCTTCGCAGAGATCGCCGAGGGCACCAACTCCGAGATCTGGCGTGTCGATCTCGACCGGGGCCGACTCATCGCCCGCTTTTGGAAGATCGAGCGCGGGCGCGACAAGGCGGCGGAGACCGTCGAGCTCCTGCAGCATCTCCACACACTGGGGCTCCCCGTCCCGCGGCTGATCGACTGCGATCTCTCGACCAAGACGGCGAGACGATTCGCCATGAGAGTGACCGTGGAGGAGTTCCTCCCGGGACGCCACATCGAGCCCGCCGACCTCCGCGACGTGAGCATCCGGCGCCAGCTGGTCGACATCTTCCTGCGCCTCCACGCGGAGACGAGCGAGACGGCGGGCCGCCCATGGCGCCGCAACAACAGGAATCATCCCTGGGAGGCGTGGCTCGACAGACGCATACCCCTGCTGGTCGAGCGCATCCGCATGCAACGCCCCGGCGAGATCGGCGGGGATCTCGCCGAGCCCATCCTGGCGATGAGACCCCCCGAGCGCGACACCCGCCCCTTCGCCCTGATCCACGGCGACCCACAGCCCGCGAACTTCCTCATCGACGGGAGCGGACACGTGGGACTGATCGACTTCGGAACGGTGATGTATGCCCCGTTCGAGATCGATCTCGTGATCGGCCATGACTGCTTCGATCAGCTCGAGCCCGGATCGTTCGACTCTGTGATCGAGGAGTGCCTCGCGGCCTCCTCCGAGCGATGGCGTGAGCGCTGGCGACGCCACGCCCGATTCTACCGGGCGCTTCACCTCCTCGAGCGCGTCTCCTCGTGTTGGCGCAAGGCCGAGAGATACAGCGCGGACACCGCGGAGTGGAATCGCCTCCGGGGCGATCAGGCCTGGCAGCGGCTTCAGGCCACACTCGCGGAGCGGACCCCACGATGAGGATCCTCTACGTCTGCCAAGACGCGGGCATCCCCGCCTTCGGCCGCAAGGGGGCCTCGACGCACATCCGCGAGGTCTGCCGCGCGTGGGTGAACATGGGGCACCGGATCCACCTCGTCTGCGCCGATCTGGGTCCCGACCGCGACCCCACGCTCGACATCGAGTGCACCACCGTCCCGCCGCTGAGGCACAAGCTGCTCGGCGCGGACCTGCGAGGCCTGCTCACCGACCGGCGCTTCGCCCGCACGCTCCCGCGCGTGGCCCAGGCCTTCAGGCCCGATCTGATCTACGAGCGCCACAGCCTCTACACCGGTGCCGCCACGGCCCTGGCCAAGCGCCTGGGGATCGGGCACATCCTCGAGACCAACGCCCTGCTCAGCGACGAGCAGCGCGACCGGCTCCACCACCCACGGTGGGCCGCGCGCCGCGAGCGCCGCGCCTTCGAGCGCACCGATTGCCTGATCACCGTCAGCCCGCAGCTCGCCGCCGCCTGCCGCGCCTGGGGCATCCCCGCCGAAAAGATCCACACGCTGCCGATGGCCGTCGATCCCGGCCATTTCCATCCGCGGCCGCGCGACCCCGCGCAGCGCGCTCAGTGGGGATGGACACCCGAGCACACCGTTGTCGGCTACCTCGGCGCCCTGACCGGCTGGCATCGGACCGACCTGCTTCTGGGGGCGGCGGCCTGCATCGCGGAGAGATTCCCCCTGATGCGGCTGCTCTTTCTCGGCGGATCCCCCCACCACACCGAGAAGTACCGAGAGCTCGCCGCCGACATGGGCCTGGCGGAGCGCACACTCTTCCTCGGATCGCGCCCCTACAGAGAGGTTCCCGAGATCCTGGCCGAGTTCGACCTCGGCGTCGTCCCCGGCGCGCATCAGTGGTCGACGCCCACCAAGATGTTCGAGTATGGCGCGATGGGCATCCCCTTCATCGCCCCGGGGACGGAGAACATCCGCGCCGTGATGGATGACCACGTGACCTGCCGCCTCTTCGAGGCGGGCGAGCAGGGCGCCCTCGCCGAGGCCCTGGCGCAGCTGCTCGGCGACGCCGAGGCCCGCCGGAGACTCAGCGAGGGGGGCCTGGCCCGCGTCTTGGAGCGCCACACCTGGGAGCGCCACGCCGAGGCCCTGCTCGAGCTCGGTCAAGCGCAGATCGAGGCCCGCCGATAGAGTCAGAGAGAGAGCGGACTCTCAGGAGACTCGCCCATGAACGCGAAAAGCTGCCTCACCCTGCTCGTCGCCCTGTGCGCCCTCGGGACGATGGCATGCAACCATCTCCCCATCACCACTCTGGCCTGGCAGGTCTCGCCCACTCTGCCACCAGACGTCGCCCGCGTGGACTCCCTCTCCGGCGACGAGCGCATCCTCCTGACCGACCTCGATCTGGACTTCCCCTGCCAGCCCCTGGCGATCGTCTCAACCCACAGCCACCGCCGCGAGGATCTGGAGACCCGGGGCGTCGCCGAGCTCCGAGCCGAGGCCGAGCGCATCGGCGCCGACGCCGTGATCCGGGTCCATGCCATCCCCGAGCTGACCGAGGTGCTCGCCCACCGGCCGGGCAACCTCTTCCGCGTGGGCACGCAGTGGGTGACCGTTTACCGCCTGAGCGGGATCGCCGTCACGTTCGAGGGCGGCGAATCGCCTGAGCCCAGGCCGCTCGCGATGCTCGGCCTCAATCTCCCCCCCGAGGGCTGAGCCCCCTCACCGCACATTCGTCTCGTTTCGGGGCGGTCTGCGGTCGGGCTCATCCCGCTGGCGATTCTCCTCGTCCTCCGGCGGCTGAGTGGTGACCGGCCCCGTGGTGTGGCCCACGCTTCCCTCAGTGGGGAGCGACCCACGGATGACCGGACGCCCCCCCTCGCGGAAGGTCGTCACGGGCTGGCCATCCTCCCCGATTCGCAGATCCTCCGAGACCAGGGGCAGCGTCAGGAGCTCATCCTCCTCGCCCCACATCCCCTCCTCGGGAGACGTGGGCTCCGCCCGCAGCGGTGGGGGTCCGCGGAACGCGCCCATCTCCTCGGCGGCGATGCCCGGTCCCCGCGGCGGCATCGGCACCGGCTCCTCCATGGGATTCACCCCCTCGGGCAGAATCGGCGGGATGTCGAGGATCGCCTCGTCCTCCAGCCAGGTCGACTGGGAGAGGATCTCCTCGGCCACCTCCGGCGGGAGGTCGGGGATCGCCGGGAACATCATCTCGACGTCCGGCGGCATCACCGGTGCGAGATCCTCCGGCACCGGCGTGGCGAAGCGGCTGGAGACGGGCCGCTCGTCGAAGTGCGGCCGCCACTCGAAGTCGGTGGCCGCCTCGACGATGATCGTCGGCGTCAGGAAGATCATCAGGTTGTCTCGCACCTCCTCGTTGTTCGTCTTGCCGAAGAGCCAGCCGACGTAGGGGAGGTTGCTCAGGTAGGGCACACCCGAGTGCGACTCCTGGTCGGCGCTCGAGAGGAGCCCAGCGATCACGCGCGTGGCGCCGTCGGGGATGATCAGAACGGTCTCGACCTGCTGCGTCCGCCGGTCGACCACCTCGATGGTCCCGTCGATCACCTTGCGCTCGGTCACCGTCGCATCGTTGTTCTCGAGCCTCAGCTGGAGCTCGACGTAGCCGGTGTTCGTGATGAACGGCGTCACCTCGAGCAGCAGGCCCTCGCGCACCGCCTGCTGGGTGAACGTCCGATTGCCGCTCGAGGAGTTGTCGAAGGTCGTCGTGACGAACGGCACCTCACCGCCGACGTCGATCACCGCCGTCTCCTGATCCTTGACCTGGATGCGCGGGCTCAGCAGGAGCCGCGAGTCCGAGTTCGCCAGAGAGGCCGTGAGCATCGCCCGGAAGTGCGATGAGAGGTACTCGAAGCTGATCCCCCCCGAGTCGAGCGAGAAGACCGGGAAGGTGCCCCGGACGTCGCCGAATCCCAGCCCCTCGGCCACGCTGGCCTGCGTGATGCCCCGGGGCACATTGCCGAGGGTGGTGAAGTTCTCGTTCGTGTCGGCCGCCCCCGCGAAGAGGTCCCCCGCCACGTCGAACTGCGTCTCGATGTTCAGGGTGTTCGTCGTCCTCACCTGGATCAGCTCCGCCTGCAGCATGATCTGCCGCGTCGGCGTGTCGAACGCCTCGATGATCGCCGCCGCGCGCTCGTGCACCTCGGGGATGTCGTCGAGGATCACCAGGCCCGTCCGCTCGTCGAACGTCAGCAGAGCGTCGGGCGTGACGATGTCGAGAAGCGCATCCTCGAGCACCGCCACATCGTCCTCGCTGAGGTAGTTGAGCGGATAGGTCCGCAGCTCCGTCCCCACGTCCAGGATCTCCACCATCAGGTCCATGCGCCGGATGTTGCGGAACAGGTCCTCGACGATGATCGTGTGGTTGCGGTAGTCCACCTCCATCCGCCCGTCGGCCGACAGAAGCCTCTCGATCGCCGTCTCCACATCCTCAACGTCCGCGTGGCGGATGCGGAAGACACGCAGGATCAGGCGCTGGTCGATCCGCTCGAGCAGCCGCTCCACCGCCTCCACGTACTGGGGCAGGTCCGTCACGATGATCTCGTTGGTCCGGCTGATCACCGCCAGGCTGCCCACCTCGCTGAGGATCTCCTGCACGAGATCCGCGGTCGACTCCGCCGTGATGTTCTCGAGGAAGAACGACTTCTCGATCACCAGCGTCGGCAGAACCAGCGTGTTGTAGTCATCCTCCGTGTAGAGGTGGTAGACGTTCTCCTCCAGCTCGTCGGGCACCACGCGCCAGCCGTACTCGCTGCTGAACCGCCCGATCAGGTCGTCCAGCGTCGCGCTCTGCACCGCCACGCGCGGGAGCATCTCCTCGGCCACCGCCCCGTGGGCCATGAAGGTCGCCCCCAGGTCGCGCTCGATGATGTGCAGGAACTGGGTGATCGTCGCGTCGCGGCCGCCGAAGCTCGTCGTCGGCTCGGGGCCCATGTCCCCCACCGGCTCCAGGTCCTGCTCATCGAGGGACAGCGCGCCGAGGGTGTCGTCGGGGCCCACCTCCTGAGCCCAGGCGCCCCCCGCGATCAGCAGAGCGAGCGCCAGCGCCAGAGTGGCGAGGGGCCGAGGGGAAATCGGGGTGAGAGTCTTGATCTTTCTCATGATGGCACGGGACCTCCACAGTCCTCAGGGGGCGGTTTTGTCTCAGGGTCACTCCAGCGGCTCGAACATGTAGAGCGAGCACTCCTGCCGGGGCTCGTCGCGCCACTGCAGGGAAAAGTCGGCGCGGAACTCGTACGGGTCGATGGCCTCGACGATGATGTCCACGTTCTCCACACCCACGTTGCTCCGCAGCTGAACGACGTCGCCGACACTCACGATGTAGCGCTGGCCATCGAGCCCGTCCTCGAACTCGACCTCCCCGGCGATGCAGCTGTACATCTCCAGCCGCGCGATGATCGTCTCCAGCGTCGGCGGCACCGGCTCCGGGGGAGGGGGGGGCGGCGGAGGGGGAGGAATCGGAATGGGGACACCGAAGATGTCGCTCGTGCCGAGGTCGGGGTGGGCCGCGCTGGCGATGTAGAGGGTCTCGGTCGGAATCGAGCCGGGATTGGAGGGCGTCACCGCGGCCAGATTCGGGGGCGGGGGCGGCTCCACGGCCGAGGTCGTCAGAATGGCGTAGACCAGCGCGCCGATCGCCACGATCAGCAGGGCATCGATGATATACAGCAGGCGCGCGTTCATCCCTCGCTCTCCTCCCCCTCCTCGGCGGCGATGCGCACGAACCGCGTCAGGGTCAGCTTGACGCTCAGCGGCGCCTCGTTGTCGTCAACCGTCGAGCTGATGTCCAGCGAGCGGATCAGCAGACGCTGGCGGGCGAAGGTCCCCAGCGCCCGGACCAGCAGATCGAACTCCGCCGTGAACTCGACCGGCAGCAGGATCTGGACATAGTTGGGGACGTCCTCGATCTCCTCCTCCTCCGTCGGGCTCAGCCGCGGGCTCGGGACCCCGCACTCGATCAGCGTGTTGAACACATAGTTGCTGAAGACGTCCGCGGGGTCACCCTCCGCCTCGAGCAGCGAGTAGTTCGCATAGCTCTCGTACTCCTCGGCGACCGCCTGGAAGTCGCGCAGCTGATCCCGCTGCGTCTGGCACTCCTCCCGGAGCCCGGCGAGGTCGCTCCGGGCCACGGTGAGCTCGTCGAGCATCGACCCCAGCCCAGCGCGGTAGATGAGATAGAAGACCACCGCGATGGCCGCCACCACGGCGATCACCTGCTCGCGCTTTGTCATCGGCCGCCTCATTGGCTGCCCTCCAGAAACGCCCCGGTGTGCGACGGGCGGCGCGCACCGCGGGCTGTCTCCCCCTCGCGGGCCCGCGGGAGCTCACCCTGGGCCAGCTCGCAGCGGAAGACATACTCATGCACCGTCCCCCGCCCGTGCGAGAGCGGCTTCTCCTCGCGCCGGACGATCGTCACGCGGCTGAAAAACCCCGTCCCCTCGAGGATCTGGCGCAGCTCCTGGATGTCGTTGAACGTCCGCGTGTAACCCGTCAGCACCAGCGTCCCGTCCTCGCGGTCGTACTCGAAGTCGTTGACCGCCCAGCGGACCGACGGGATGTTCGTCTCCGTGTTGCGTGGCGGCATCCCCTCGACACCGCTGAGAAAATCGAGGATCGCCAGCGCCGAGTTGCGCTCGTCCACGTAGGAGCGGATGATCGCGATCTGCGTCTGCTGATCCTGCATCCGCTCCACGTGGGGCCTCAGGCTCCGCTCCTGGCGCCGGTGGGCCCGCACCGACTCATCCAGAGCCGCCTGCGAGACCCGCAGGTAGATGAACGTCAGAATCACCGCCACGAGCGCCAGCGCCCCCGTGGCCACCGCCACCCGGCGCAGCGCCGCCGCCGCCCGACCCGCCATGTAGGCCGGAGGCGTCAGGTTGATCGAGAGCGCCCGCTCGGGCCTCGGGAGGAGAACCTCCCCGATGCACGCGAAGTGCTCCGACACGGCCCTCAGATTGCCCACTCCCTCTGCACACCGCGCGGCCAAGCGGCTCAGATCCACGGGTCGCACCGGGATGCGCAGGTGCCGACCAAGCGACTGCGCCAGATGCTCGGGCGCAGCCTCCCCCACCACCAGCACCTCATCGAGCGAGGGGCAGTCATACTCGCGGCGGGTGAACTCGTGGGTCCGCCTCAGCTCACTGGCCAGGCGCTGACCCAGCGCTGCGGCCTCCTCGTCCTCCCCGCGGGCCACCTTGATCGACCGCGAGAAGAGCAGCTCCCCCCGCTGCATCACGCTGATGTCGGTCGACTCCGGCCCCACGACCATCAGCGCCAGCACCCGCTCCCGGGTGGCCTCGCCCTCGGCCTGCAGGAGCGCCCCGTGCGCCGCCACCGGGCCGACCGTGATCACATCGACGGCGACCTCGGCCGCCCGCAGCGTGCTCAGCGCACGGTCGATCACCCTCTCGTCGGCGGCCGCCAGAAAAACCCGGGAGCCCTCCATCTCGTCGGACGCCACCACGTGGTGGCTCACAATGTGGCGCTCGGGGTGGAAGGGGATGTGCCGCTCCGCCTCGAACTGAGCCATCCGACCGAGCTCCTCGGGATCGGTCGAGGGCAGCGTGACCATCCGCGTCGTCACCTCCGCCTTCGGCAGGATCAGGGACGTCCGCTGCACCCGGCCCCCCTTGCCCCGGAGCACCTGGCGCAGCGCCAACCCCACCGATGCCGCGGCGTCGACGGTCGTGGCCTGGGCACCCTGCGCCCCCCCCTCCGCGACCTCGGGCAGCTCGAGCTCGAACAGATCCCCCACGGTCGCACTGCCCCGGGCCACCGTGGCGAGCGCCCCCCGGATCCGGTGATCGGTGAACTCCAGCGCGAGGTGTGTTGTCGGCATCGGTCTCAGTTCTCCACCCAGGTCACGATTCTCACCGCGGCTCTCTCCACCGTCTGGTTCAGCAGGCCTCCCGCGCTGCGGTCTCCCCGGCTCGACTGGTCGTCCTCCGTGGGCTCCGCGATGAACTGCGAGGGCATCCTCAGCAGATTCGCAGTCGCGTAGTTGCTCCCACCCCCATAGAGATCCGCCATGGTGTTGTGCACGTACACCTCCCAGTCACGCCGCACCTCGCAGACAATCGTGTGGCGCGCTGAGCCGGCCCGCCCCGTGGAGGTGATGACGAAGTTCTGGCTGCGCACATTGAGACCCACCCCGCAGTTCTGCAAGCCCGTTGCGACGGGGACGTTGGCCAGCTCCCCCACATTGAGGAAGGGGTCGTCGTCGTCGCTGTCGTCCTCACGCCTCCCATCGCGCTGCTCGATGATCGCATCGGCCACATTCTCCCAGTCCGCCACCGACCCGATCCCCGCAATCGCCAGAGCCCCCAGCACCTCGCGGATCGCCGTGTTGAGATTGATCTGGCCGTTGGAGAGAGTTGTCACACAGTCGCGCAGCCCCAGCCCGGGCTCGGCCGAACGCCCCCGCCGCGAGTGCCGCTCTCTCTGCGCTTCCCCACCGTCATCCCCGGGCCCATAGAAGAGCTCGGGCGTGATCCCGGGCACCATCAGCAGCTCCTCGACCGTCAGAAAGCGCCCGTTGTGCAGCGTCCCCTCCCAATCCAGACCCTCCTCGTCCCTCAGCTCCTCGCTCCAGTGCCGCCGCTCCTGGAAGCCCGGCTCGGCCAGCGAGGAGGCGGGATCGGTGTCCTCGTCGCGCCAGTCGATGATCGCCTCGGCCCGGCGCCGCGTGACGGTCTCGTCGTCCTCGCCCAGCACCTCGAAGAGACCCATGAGCACCTCCAGCGGTGCCGTGTTGAGATTGATCAGCCGCTCGGCGTCCACCACCCGCACCGTGAAGGTCGGCGCATCGTCCTCATCGGACAGCGAGATGTCCGTCTTGTCATCGTTGTCAAAGGCCCACACATCACCCAGTGCGTCGAGCGGAACGTTGTCCTCGCTCCGCTCGATCGCCATGTCGTTGGACAGGTCGGCGATCGCCTTCGCCACCCCCGCCCGGGCCATCCACTGCGCCCTCAGATCATCCATCGCCATCCGCCGCAGGCGGATCTCCACCTGCACATCCCAGAGCAGAGAGTACACCATCGTCACCAGAACGATCACCAGCCACATCGTCAGAATCAGGGCCAGGCCGCGGGTGGAGCGGGACCGGCTGAGGCAGCCCATCATCGGCTTCGCCCCCTCTCGCCGGCCGTCACATGACCCTCCAGCAGACGCTCATCGGGGGGAATCCAGGTCTCCTGGGCCGGGTGGATCGGGATCAGCATCCGCGTGTTCATGGGTCGCCCCGTGACCCCGTGGCGCAGCCCCAGATGAACCTCCAGAGCCGCCGGAAGACCATCCACAGGAAGACCGCTGACAGTCCGTGTCAGCGCGTCATACGACGGATCGCCCATCTCGATCGGGCTGTCCACGTAGGGATTGCGCTGCTCCCGGAGCTCCGAGTCCCACTCGGGCGTCGACACCCAGGCGCCATCGGCCCAGAAGACGCACTGGACATCGAACATCGTCACCCCCTCGACCACCGTCTCCTCGCGCGGCTCCACCCGCACCCGCTCGGCCTCGTGGCGCGCCTCCGCCTCCTCGAGCGTCTCATCGGGATAGATGACAAACGGCCGCTCCTCGAAGAAGACCGGCTCGATGGATCGCACCAGCTGCTCCCCCTTGACCAGGTAGGTCAGGCGGACCAGCCCCCACGGCATGGCGCGCACCGTGTCCAGCGACCGCAGGCGCCGCATGAACACCACCGTGTCCAGCTCACCCCCGTCCTCCACACGGAAGAGCAGATCCGCGGACAGACTGGGGTCATCGAAGTCCTCCTCATCCAGCACGTCGCGCATCTCGGTCAGGGAGTAGTCGACGATTCCACGCTCCTCCGCCCGCGCACGCGCCTCGATCAGCGCGGTGTCCACCCCCAGGTGCCCCTCCTCCTGCTCGCTCTGCGGCAGCGAGGCGCCATAGGTGGTCTCGGTGACCAGAAACACCGACTGCAGATCGCGGCTCAGCGCCGATCGCACCGCCCGCACCGTCTGAAGCGTGACCATCGTCCGGCCACTGCGCTCATACGCCCGCGACGCCGTCCGGAACGTCGTCAGAATCCCCAGCGTCACCAGACCAAAGATCACCAGGGCCAGGAGGATCTCCAGGAGAGTGAAGCCCCGCGGGGACAGGCTCGGCGGCGTGCTCGGCGCTCGCATCAGAACAGCTCGTTCAGCCTCCGGGCCTGATTTGTGAACCGCTCCGCACCCAGCAGAAACGTGTCGATCTCGATCACCATCCGGCGGCTCTGGCCCCCCGGCCCATCGTCGTGATACACCCGGAGCCGAACCTGGGTCAGCGGACGGGTCTTGTCCTCGTCGCGCCGCGCCAGCCGCACGTGGGGATAGTCGAGCAGCCCATCGCCGATCGCGATCTCGTCGACCTCCGCCTCCCAGAAAAACTCCCCCGCATCGGGGAACATCTCCGCGTCCACGTAGAAGGGGTCATCGGCGAAGCACCCCTCGGCCGTCTCCCATGTCGGCTCCGCCAGCTCGAACTCCTGGAGCTTCGCGTCCGCGTACATCGCCGCGCGCTCCGCGATCTCACTGTGGCGCACCGACCGCAGCGAGAGGTGAAAGGACCGCAGGGCCGTCAGCGCCACGACCGAGAGAATCGTGATCGAGAGGATCACGTCGAGAAGGACAAACGCGCGGCGCCGCCCCGATGACCCGGCGAGAGAGAGGATCACGACACCACCCCCTCGTCCCCAGCGTCATCCTCGCGGATGTCACCCGGCGTCAGGGACGGCATCCCCGTCGCCGTGAGGACATTGATCGACATCCGCTGCCCCGCCGGTGTCTCGAGGATGATCCGCCCGGCCGAGGCCGTCCCGTCGGGATAGAAGACCACCACCGGCAGCATGTCGCGCCGCTCGAGCCGGCTCTCCACCTCCAGCTCCGTCTCCACCGCCGCGAATCGCACCAGCGGCGTCTCCCCCCGGCCCTGGGGAAGAGTCCGCACCGCCAGCCACTGCTGCGCGCGGCGCTGCACCATCTCCTCGAATCGCCGGCTGGGGCGGGCACTGCGGCTCTGCGAGCGGCGCGAGGCGCGGCGCTCCACCTCCAGCTGAAGCGGATCGTAGTCGAGCGTGTACTGCCCCGTCTCGGGACGGAACCGCAGCTCCACCTCGATCTCCCCAAAGACCGCCGTCGACCGCGCGTAGCGCATCAGCGCCGTGATGTCCCGCGCCGCCGCCCTCAGTGGACCCAGCTGACGACCCGTCACCATCCGGGGCACCGTGACGGCCAGCAGCACCCCCAGAATCACCATCCCCACCATCAGCTCGAGCATCGTCATGCCGCGGGTGGCCCGGCGGCGCGTGGGCGGGAGACGGCGATCGCGCACGTCCACGGTCACGCCCCCGCCACGTCGATGGAGAAGATCGGCAGCAGCATCGCGATCACCAGGAACCCCACGACCACCGCCATCGCCACGATGATCAGCGGCTCGATCAGGCTCGTCAGCGTCTTGACGCTGCGGTCCACCTGGCGCTCGTAGCTGTCCGCGATCCGCAGAAGCGCATCGTCGAGGTGGCCCGTCTCCTCCCCCACGGCGATCATGTTGACGACCACCGGCGGAAAGATCTTGCTCCCCTGCAGCGTCCGGCTGATCCCCTCGCCCTGTGTGACGTCGAGCGGGATCTGCTCGACCTCGCGCCGGATCACCTGGTTGCTCATCACGTCGATCACGATCTCCAGCGCGCTGAGAATCGTCACCCCGTTCTTGATCAGCGCGCCCAGCGTCCGCGCGAACTTCGCCACCTCGCGCTTGAGGATCACCGTCCCCAGCACCGGCGTCCGCAGCAGAAACCGGTCGACCAGGAGGCGCCCCTCGTCGGTCCGCACCAGATTCCAAAACCCCACCACCAGCACGGCGATCACCCCGAGGATCGCCCACCAGTAGGCCTGAACCGTGTCGATCACCCAGATCAGGAACACCGTGATCCCCGGCAGCGCCTGGTCGATGTCCTCGAAGATCTTGATGATCCGCGGGATCACCACCGTGATCAGCACCACGATCGCCACCGCCCCCGCCGCCATCATCACCAGAGGGTAGGCCATCGCCGACCAGATCTTCGACCGCAGCTCCTCCTCCTGCTCGGCGAAGTCTGCCAGCCGCTCCAGAACGTTCGGCAGCATCCCGCCGGCCTCGCCCGCCCGGACCATCGAGCACTGGAGGCGCGGGAAGACCTTCGGGTGCTTGGCCATCGCCTGCGCCATCGAGTCGCCGCCGGAGACGTCCGCGTTGATCTGCTCGAGGATCGCCCGCAGCTGCTCATTCGGCGTCTGCTCCGCCACCGTCGTCAGCGCCCGCACCAGCGTGATGCCCGACCCCAGGAGATCCGACATCTGGCGATACATCGACGCCAGATCGCCCACGCGGGGACGCCGCAGCGCCCCCAGCGCCGAGATCTCCCGGCGCCGGCGACCCACCTCCTGAACGCTCAGGGGGAAGTAGCCCATCGTCTGCAGACGAGACGTCACCGCCGACGGACTCTCGGCATCCATCACCCCCTCGATCGGGGCCCCCTTCCGGTCCTTGGCGCGATAGGAGAATGTTCCCATGCTCGGAGACCCCGCCCTCAGATGACCTCTTCATCGATCGCGTGCTCATCCTCCAGCGTCACACGGAGCACCTCATCGAGCGTCGTGATGCCGCGGCGGACCTTCCGCCAGCCGTCGTGCCGCAGCGTCGTCATCCCGTCGCGCAGCGCCTGCTGCTTGAGCACGTTCGCACCGACGCGCTCGACCACCAGCCGACGGAAGTCCTCGGTGATCTGCGTGAACTCGAAGATCGCCGTCCGCCCCCGGAACCCGGTGTAGCGGCACGTCTCGCACCCCTGCGCGCGGTAGAACTCGACCCCGTCGATCGGCTCCCGCGCCACGTTGACCCTCTTCAGAGCGCTCGGGGGCGGATCGAACGGCCGCTTGCACTCCGGGCACAGGACGCGCACGAGACGCTGCGCGATGATCCCGATCACCGACGACGAGACCAGGAACGGCTCGATCTCCATGTCCAGCAGACGCGTCACCGCGCTCGTCGCGTCGTTCGTGTGAAGCGTCGAGAACACCAGGTGGCCCGTCAGCGCCGTCCGGATCGTGATCTGCGCCGTCTCCGTGTCGCGGATCTCGCCCACCATCAGGATGTCCGGGTCCTGGCGCAGAATCGTCCGCAGGCAGCGCGCGAACGTCAGGCCGATCGGCGGGTTGACCTGGATCTGCGTCACCCCCTCGATCCGGTATTCGATCGGGTCCTCGATCGTGATGATCTTGCG
>JAFGKF010000192.1 GCA_016928695.1 Candidatus Sumerlaeota bacterium
AAGCGGTGCACAGCGACTTCGCTCCCTTCCTGGTGAAACGCCATCCGGAGATCAGTGAGGCGATGGATCTGCTCAAGTCGCATGGACTGAGACCCGTGTGGCCCACTGGGTCGGGAAGTGCCGTGGTCGGCATCGGCGAACTTCGCACAGAGTTGATAATCCCGGAAAGAGGACGGGATTTTCGCTTTTTTGCGGCATCGTTGTTGCGGTCCAAGTGACAGCTGTGCCAGTGTAGCCCGCAGACCAGGGCTAAACCACCGCTATGGCGAGGGACATCATGTACAATGGGCTGAAAATCACCGAAGTCGCCGTCCGAATTCCTCCAAATCCGGACGACAAGCTCAAGGCGTTCGCCACGGTCATCCTCAACGATGCATTCGTGGTGAGCGACATCAAGGTCATCCAAGGCCACCAGGGTCTCTTTGTCGCCATGCCCAGCCGCAGGCGCAAAGATGGCAAGTTCCGTGACGTCGCACATCCGATCAACGCCGAGGTGCGCGAGATGGTGGAGAACATGATCCTCAAGGTCTACCGCGAGGAGATTGTCAATCCATCCCAGATGACACGTGAAGAGTTTGAGATGACCGGCTGAGCGACGACACCCCACTGCTTCTCTTGCTGGGTCAGGGCTGTTTCGCCTTGACCCTGCTCTGTTTACAGCCCCACTGTGGGCCCGTGATCCAGGTTCGCAACACGCTGCTCCTGATCGGAGGAGCCCTCTGCCTTCTCGCCACACCAACCCACGCCCGCGCCGCGTGGAACATCGACCTTTTCCCCCTTTTGCGCCACGAATCCTCTGAGGAGGAGGACCGCTCCGAGCTGGACCTGCTCTGGCCCCTGGTGGAGTGGAGCCACGAGCCAAGACACACGCTGCGAACCATCCGCCCGCTGATGGCGTGGGAGGAGAATGAGGACGAGGGCTGGCGGGAGCTCGACATCCTCTGGCCACTGGTTCACTTCCGGCGAGATCGCATTGGGGAGCCGGACCGTGAGCGCTGGCACCTCCGCATCCTCCCGGTGCTCAACTGGAAGCGGCACGCCTCACCGAATTTGGCCCCGTGGCGCCTGACTCTGTTTCCCCTCTGGTATGCGGGGCAGACGGGTCCCGATCCCGATCAGGGGTACCGCATTCTGTTTCCCCTGTGGTGGCGGGCCCAGGACACACGTCTCTTCTTCCCGATCTTCTGGTCGAGCCCCCGATCCTTCCACGCCCTCTTTCCCCTCTGGGGGGAGTTTGAAGACCTCTGGGGACGAGATGAGGTCCGCTTCGTTCTCTTCCCCCTGTGGTCGCGGAGCCGACGCGAGTCGGGCGCCATCACCGACACGGTGCTGTGGCCGTTTTTCGCATGGACCCGCGGGGGCCCCTTTCACGGGCTGAGAGCATGGCCTCTCTTCGGGACCAGCCGCGAGGAGGGCAAGTGGCTCGAGGGTTTCTTTCTCTGGCCCCTGGGGCACTTCCGGCGTGGCGAGCTCCCCGACGGCCGCCCGAACAACCTGACATTCTTTCTCCCCTTCCGCCTCAGGTGGGAGATCGGCGACACGCGCCTCAACGTGCGATGGCCCCTGTGGGGGACCTATCACACTCCCGGGCACGACACCTGGACGGTCGCCTGGCCGCTCTGGATGCACACAGTCAACCGACGCCACCGCTGGGTGGAGGACCGCGCGCTGTGGTTCATCTTCCGCTGGCGGAGGGGCGAGACGCACCGGGCCTTGGAGCTGATGCCGCTCGCGGGGCGCCGCGAGACACCCACACGTCGCCTCCGCTATCTGCTCTTCCCCATCGCCACGCACTGGGAACGTCACGGCGAGGAGAGGAGCCGCGATGTGCGGGCCCTTCTGCCGCTGTTCATCCGCTCGATGACCACGGAGCACTCGGACGAGAGCTGGCGGCGGACAACCTGGGTCTTCCCCCTTTTCCTGCGGCGGGAGCGGAGCGACGGCTCACGGGAGACCCACTGGCTTTTCCCGCTCTTCATCACCCGCTCGGGACCCTACGAGCGCTCCTGGGGCGCCCTCTTTCGATTCGTCGAGTCAGGCCGGAGAGAGGACGGCTCCCACTGGCTCCGGGTTTTCCGCCGGGTCTATCGCCGCGAAGTCGACGCCGACGGCACCCTTCACTCCGACTACAACGGACTCATCCTCCGCCGCATTCGCGAGGGCTCTGAGGTGCGCACCTCGCTGTTCGGTCCGCTCGTCCTGAGAACATCCGATCTGGACGGCACGCGCTGGTCATGGTTCAACTCCGGGGAGGGACACTGAACCGAATGCTGCGCCCACTCCAGTCCATCATCGACTTCATCGAGGAGCTGTTTGCCCAGACGGGACAGATGGTGGCGCTTTGGCTCGAGGCGATGGCCGGGATCGGGGCGATCTTCCGCGCGCCCGGACGCCTGCTGGCCCAGATGGCGGAGATGGGCTACCGCTCCCTTCCGCTGGCGGCGTTCACCGGGTTCTTCGCCGGCATGGTGATCAGTCTGCAGATGGCGATCATCAACCCCGACACCTATCAGTCATTCATCGGGTGGTTCGTCGGCGTGATCATGGTCAATGAGTTCGGGCCCGTGTTCACCGCGATCATCATCGCGGGGCGTGTGGGGGCGGCGATGACCGCCGAGATCTCGACGATGAAGGTGACCGAGGAGATCGACGCCCTGCGCTCGATGGGCATCTCCCCCGTCCGCTTCCTTGTCACGCCCCGGATCGTCGCGGCGATGCTGATGAATCCGATTCTGACCGTGTTCTGTGTCTGGGTCGGGATCATGGGGGGGCAGATGGTGGCCACGACCTACCTGATGACGCCACAGAGCGTCTTCTGGACCAACCTGACCGACAATGTCGATCTGGTGGACTTCTACCGCTGTCTCCTCAAGTCCGGGATTTTCGGTGCGGTGATCGCCACCGTCGGTTGCCACGCGGGCCTGCGCGCCCGCGGCGGTGCGGAGGGGGTGGGGCGCGCGACGACGAACTCGGTGGTGATCTCGCTGACGATGATCCTGATCCTGGACTACCTCGTGACGCGGTTCGTCTACATCGGGGAGATCTTCTGAGGCGCCATGAGAGTCGAGGTCCGCGATCTTCACAGGCGATTCGGTCAGAACGAGGTTCTGCGCGGCGTCTCGCTGGAGATCCCACAGAACCAGGTGACGCTCATCGTCGGCGGCAGCGGGTGCGGCAAGACGGTTCTGCTCAAGGCCATGATCGCCCTGGTGCGACCGGCCCGCGGGCGCGTGCTGTTTGACGAGCAGGACCTGGCGCGGCTCAGCGAGCGGCAGTTGGCGGAGCAGCGGCTCCGGTTCGGGTTCGTGTTCCAGAACGCGGCGCTGTTTGACAGCATGACGGTGGGGCAGAATGTGGCGTTCCCGCTGCGCCAACAGGGCTACACGCGCCAGGAAGACATGCAGCGCGCGGTCCTGGCCCGACTGGCCGAGGTCGGCCTGCCCGACTCCGTCGTGACGATGAAGCCGGCGGAGCTGTCGGGCGGCATGCGCAAGCGGGCGGGCCTCGCCCGGGCGCTGGCCCTCGATCCCCCGATCCTGTTCCTGGACGAGCCGACGTCCGGCCTCGACCCGATCTCCGCCG
>JAFGKF010000193.1 GCA_016928695.1 Candidatus Sumerlaeota bacterium
CCCGGTGCCGTTGGACTGAATGACCGCCCCCTGGGCGCATGTCGCCGCGATCAGCAAAGACAGAGAGACGGTCCATCGAGGTGAAATCGGGAACCATGAATGCCTGAGCATGCCGTCCCTCCCTCCACCCTGATTCCTCCCCCTCAGTTCCCCGTGGGACGGCGACGAGACCGGCACACCTGTCAAATCAATCGTGGGCCGTGAGAGCCAGACCGTCAACCGGCAAGGGGCACCATTTGACCAGTGTCGCCGCTCAGAGGTGCGGTCTCAGGGCAAAGAGAAAGGGCGGGAGAGCACCTGGCCCTCCCGCCCCCAATCGCTGTCTGGGGCAGATGCCTCACCAGCGACGGTCGCGTCGGCCGCCGCCGCCACCACCGCCCCGCTCGGCGCGGGGGCGTGCCTCGTTGACGGTCAGGGTCCGGCCATCGAGCTCGGTGCCGTTCATCTTGGCGATGGCGTCGTCCGCGCCATCCTCCATCTCCACGAATCCGAAGCCGCGGGAGCGGCCGGTGTCGCGGTCCTGAACGATCACCGCGCTGTGCACGGTTCCATGGGCGGCAAACGCCGCGGTGAGGGAGGCCTCTGTCGTGCCGAACGACAGGTTGCCCACGTACAGTTTCTTCATGTTTCTCTCCGACAGGCGCTGCGCGACGTGCGCGCTCTGCGCCTGGGCACCCGTGTGCCTCTGTGTTGGTGATCAATTGGGAAGAGTCGAAGCCAATGATTCCAGTAGCCAGAACAGATCCGAATCGGTCGCGCAGACATGACCATGACCTCGGCGCAGCGTCAAGGCCCAAAGTGGAAAAACACGGGGGGACCCTCCCGCGGCTCACTCAACTGAAGCACTGTCAGCCATGGAGATGCCCTTGGCCCCCGAACAGGTCACCTGAGGAGCGGTTCGCTCCGTCTGACAGACCGAGGGTTGGAGAGCCCACGGCAGCCATGGCAGACCCCCCAAAGACCCGCGCCGGTGACATGGATCTCCTGGATCTCCCCCCGTTTCCTGCGATCCGGGCCTGGCTCCGTGAGCATCCACGCCTGGGATCCGTGGCCCTCTCCCTGCTCGCGATGGTCCTGATGATCCCTGTGCTCTATTTCGCCTTTTTTCTGGTCTGCATGGGGCGCTTCCTCCTCGCCCCGATCCTCATCGGGTCCTGCGATCTCCTGGTGAGGAGCCTGCTCTGGCAGAGGGGAAAGGTCCCCGTGATCATCGGAGTGCTGGGGCTCGCCCTGTGCATCGCGCTGCTCCCGGTGATGATCGTCTTCGTGCACGCCGACAGCTTTGAGATTCAGCTGAAGCCCATCCTCTGGGGACTGCCGACAGAGCAGGGCATGGCTCTTGTCGAGAGCGGCGAGATGATCGGCGGCGGGTGTGTCAGGAGCCTCCAGGACTGGATACTCTTCGTGGGCGTTCCCTGGGGGCATGGTCCCACGGCCGACGAGATTGCCTTCGTCTGGGACATCTTCTGGAGCGGCTGCAGCTGGATCTGACCCTGGTGGTTGACGAGATCGCCCTCAGTGACCAATCTGACCCAGCCCTGAGGTGCTCATCCCATGCGAATTGTCCCACAGTTCCTCCTGGTCACTCTGCTCTGCTGCTGCGCCACGGTCGCGCAGCCCGATCTGTCATCTCAGGGCTTCACCCAGAGTCCCCACTTCGGCGAGTGGGTGCGCGAGGCCACCTTCGATCCCGATGCGCGATACGTCGTCAACGCCCCCGCGGACTTCGACCCCGATCGCCCGACCCAGGTCGTCTTCTATGGGCTGCCGAATGGCAACACGATCGAGCAGACGATCGGGCAGAGGATGTATGAGGGCCTCGACTGGCACTTCGACATCCAGCACATCGGGGCGCAGATCAGGCACCTGCGGCAGCTCATCACAGACCGCAATCTCGTCGTCGTGTACCTCGAGGCCAGCCCGCGCTCCTGGCCCTCCTGGCGGCAGAATCATGAGGGGTCCAATGCCCTGATCGCCCAGCTCCTCGAGGAGGCCACCGCGGGACTCGGTGAGGACCAGACCTGGGCGCTGACGGGCCACAGCGGGGGAGGGAGCCTCATCTTCGGCCACATCAACGGCCAGAGCGAGATCCCCGACCGCGTCACCCGCATCGCGTTGCTCGACGCCAACTACGCCTACTCCGACAAGTATCACCACGGGGCGAAGCTGCTCGAGTGGCTTCACCGGAATCCCGAGAACCACCTCGTCGTCGTCGCCTACGACGACCGCAACATCACTTTCAACGGCGAGCGGGTGGTCAGCGACACGGGGGGCACCTATCGCGCGACGACCGTCCGCATGATCCCGCGCCTGGAGCGGGACGTGCAGTTCGAGCACTGGCAGGAGGGCGACATCCTCCACTGGACCGCCATGGATGGACAGATCGACATCCGGGTGCACACGAATCCCGAGAACCGGATCCTCCACACCGTTCTCGTCGGTGAGATGAACGGCCTCATCCACGCCCTGACTGTAGGCACACCCCTCGCGGGGGAGGCCGGCACACTCGAGATGGGGAGAGTCTATGAGGACTGGATCCAGGAGGGGGATTGATGGAGCACCAGTGCCCTCGCGTTTGAAGATGGAGCGCCGGCGCCCTCGCCGGCATCAGGCGTGGAATGACCTTGACCCATTGGGTCACCGGGGGATCACCATGAACATCATGATTCGAGTCTCAATCTGCCTTCTCACTCTCGCCGCGTCATCTGCCTGGGCTCAGCCCGACCCTGTCGCGGCGTATTTTGACATGATGGATGCCATCCGCACCGAGGCCTGGGGGCGCTCGGTGGTCACGCCCCCCGCGGAGCGGGAGCGGGTGCGCGCCTATCTGCAGCAGTCGTGGGGCGAGATCGAACCCCAGATGCAGAGCGCCATCATGCAGCTGCCCTCGATCTGGGAGGCGATGCGGACTCGGTGGTTCCAGATCTCGGAGGCGGAGAGAGCGGCACTCCGCGATCAGTGGCGCCTCCAACTCCTCGAGCCCACGCAGATCGTCCCCCCCCTCGCTCAGACACAGACCTACCGTGCAAACGATGGCAGCCTCACCTTCGAGTACCCCGCGGACTGGCTCGGGGACGAGACCACGGCGGAGGGCTCCTATTTCCTCTTCCTCCGGCCTCCGGGCTATTCCGCGACCTGGGAGCAGGCGTTCAATCCCGCCACCAGTCCCCCCGGTCTTCTTCTGGCCGTTCTCCCGATGGATGACGAGATCCGGGCCTCGGGCAGCTGTCTCGCGGCAGCCCGGCTCGTGGCGAGGAATGCGCTCACCCCCTCTCTCCCCGATGCGCGCGAGATCGATGCAGTGGACCTGGGAGGGGAGGGGGCGATCCTCACCTGTGTCAGCGGGAACACGGCCCCGACTCAGGGTTGGTTTCACTGGATCATCGTCGCCCCCTTCGGCCCCGATCGATACATCGCGGTGCGCATGGGCGGCGCCATCGCCCAGGCCGAGTCACTCGTCCCCGCCCTCTGCCATGTCCTGAACACGGTGGATGTGAATCCCCCGGGAGTGGCCGGCACCTCCGAGGGGAATCTCGCAGTCGATGTCGCCGTGGGACAGATCTCCAACCAGGTCATGGGGGAGAGCTGGTTCGAGTTCGCCAATCCGGATCTCGATCTGTACTATGAGTGACTCCGCGCATTTGACAGCGCTCTGAGCGCTTCCTATTCTCCCGCGTTCGCCCATGGACACCGCGCTCAGGCCAGTCTTTTTTGCCCACTATGTGCCGGGGCTTCCCAAGCTCATCCCCCTGATGGAGGTGCTGGGGGGTGTGATGTGGACCGATGAGCGCGGCATCGCCAGGGCAATGCGCCAGAGAGCACCCCACCTGGCCTGCCGGAGATTCCGGCGCTCCAGCTCGCGATATGTCTCCCGGTGCGCCCTCGACATGGAGGGAGATGTCTTCATCGGGGCGAACTCGCACCCCTATTTCTTCAACCGGGTCAATGGCCCCCGTGTCCAGGTGTTCCACGGGGTCTCCTCCAAGGGCTTCAGCGCCCAGTGGCGCAACACGCGCTACTTCGATCTCTGCCTCCTCGCCGGTGAGCGCATGCGGCGCGACTTCGAGCGCGCAGGGCTCCTCGAGACCGTCCGGTGCGAGGTGGTGGGCTACATCCCCTCCGACCATCTGGTCCGCGGTCCCCACGATGTCGAGGGATTCCGCCGCGCGCACGATCTTGACCCCTCCGCCCCGACGGTCCTCTACGCCCCCACCTGGTCGGGGCTGAGCTCGTTCAACGATCATGGCCTGGAGATCGTCAGGGCCGTCCCGCGCGAATGGAATCTCGTGGTCAAGCTCCACCCCTGGACCATTCGACGCAGAGAGGCTCCGAGGATGATCCCGGCTGTCCAAGAGGAGATCGCGGGTCGCCCCCACGCCGCGATGCTGCCCCCCGACACTGAGCCCACGCTCGCCATGGTGGCGGCGGACATCCTCGTGGGCGATCACTCCTCGGTCTGCGAGGAGTTCCTGCTGCTCGACCGCGCAGTTGTTTTCTTCGATCATCTGCACGGCCGCGCAGATCTCGACCGCGAGACACGCGCTCTCATCGAGAGGGGGGACTGGTCGGATCTCCACCGCTGCGGGCCCGTGGTTCGATCCGGCGAGGATCTGGCTGAGGCGCTGAGTGCGATGCAACGCTCGCCGGAGACATTCGCCGAAGAGCGGCACCGGATGCGCGACTTCGTCTTCCATCGCCCCGATGGCCCCGTGGCCGAGCGTGCCGCCGAGGCGATTCGCCGCATCGCGGAGGAGATGCGGGGTCAGGTCTTCGGCCAGCGCTGTTTCCAATGAGCGGTTTTCGCTCAATGGGGCGTTGCAGAGCCGAATTCCCTGTGCGAGAGTGCAACCCGGTGAGAACGGAGGTTTGACGGCGGGGTGATGAGTCCTCCCAGAGGTGGCAAGCGCAGAGGGACCCTGATGCGCAATCTCAGGCGTCTGAGCCAGATTGTCTGTCTGGTGGCCTTCCTCTGGCTTCTGCTCAACACCGAGCTGCCCCGCGATCGCTTCGACGTCGTCAACGACGTGCCCGCCCCCGTCGATCTGTTCTTCCAGATCGATCCCCTCCATCTGATCAGCACGACCCTCTCCACACGCCAGGTCCACACCGCATTGCTGTGGGGGCTTGGCACGCTCTTGGTCACCGCCCTGCTCGGGCGCGTGTTCTGCGGTTGGGTCTGCCCCATGGGGGCGCTCAGTCAGTTCGCCGGCTGGCTGCGCCGGCGCCTCAGCCGCCTGCCGAACGTCGCCCAGCGCATGGCCTCCTCCCCCCGGCAGCGCTGGAAGTACATCATCCTGATTCTGATGCTCGTCGGCGCCGCTCTGGGGGTGAATCAGGTCGGCCTGATGGATCCGATCAGTCTCACCTTCCGCTCGTTCACCGCGGGCATCTTCCCCGCCGTGGAGCGGGGTCTCACCTCGGTTTTCGAGGCCTCGCCACAGTGGCTCTCCGCGGGCCC
>JAFGKF010000194.1 GCA_016928695.1 Candidatus Sumerlaeota bacterium
CCGGCACCCGATGCCGGCGGGGGCGCCGGCGCTCCAAATCAAATCCGCGGCGGCAAGCCGCCGCACTCCATATCAATGCTTCCCCCGCGCGATGGGCATGCGCCAGCCCTCGCCGAAGGCCTTGCTGGTGACGCGGAGGCCGGGCGGGGCCTGGCGGCGCTTGTACTCGGCCCCGGCGATGAGGCGGAGGATCCGCCGCACGGTCGCCCCGTCGTAGCCCCGCTTGATGATCGCCTCCGCGCTGAGGTGCTCCTCGACGTGCGCGCGCATGATCGGGTCGAGAATGTCGTAGGGTGGCAGTGAGTCGGTGTCCTTTTGGCCGGGGCGGAGCTCCGCCGACGGCGGCTTGTCGATGATCGCCTGCGGGATCACCTCGCGGTGTCGGTTGATGTGGTGCGCGAGCTCGTAGACCATCGTCTTCGGCACGTCGCTGATCACCGCCAGCCCCCCGGCCATGTCGCCGTAGAGCGTGCAGTAGCCCACCGCGAGCTCGCTCTTGTTGCCCGTCGTGAGCAGCAGCGCGCCCGTCTGGTTGGAGATCGCCATCAGGATCACGCCGCGCACGCGGGCCTGGATGTTCTCGTCGGTCACGCCCAGATCGCCCTCGCCGAGGACGGGCACGAGCGCCTTGCCGAAGGCGTCGACCAGCAGGGGAATGGGCACCGTGTGGCAGGTGATCGCCAGATTCTGCGCCAGCGCCCTCGAGTCCTGGACCGACCCGGTGCTCGAGTGCACCGAGGGCATGGTCACGCCGGTCACCGCGGCCGATCCGAGCGCCTCGACCGCCAGCGCGCAGGTCACCGCGGAGTCGATGCCTCCCGAGAGTCCGACCAGCACCTTTTTGAATCCGCACTTGCGGACGTAGTCGCGCAGGCCGAGCACCAGGGCGCTGTGGATGTCGGCGATCGTCTCCTCCGGCGCGACGATCGGGGCGGGCAGACCATCGAGGTTGATGACGTCGAAGCTCTCTCTGAAGTGCGGCGCCTGGTGGACGAGCTGTCCCTCGGCGTCGAACACCGCCGATCCGCCGTCGAAGATCAGTGAGTCGTTGCCACCCACCTGATTGACGACGATCAGAGGCCGGCCATGCCGCCTCGCCGTGCTCGAGAGCATGGCGGTCTTCGCTTGGCGCCGCATGCACTGGTAGGGGGAGGCGCCGATGTTGATCAGGGCCTCCGCGCCCGCGGTGACCAGGCGCTCGATCGGATCGATGTCGTAGAGGCGGTGGCTGTGGTGGAGGGAGTTGTTCCAGATGTCCTCGCAGATCGAGGTGCCCAGCAGCCAGCCGCCGAAGCGGTGGGGCGTGTGAACCGTCCCCGGCTGGAACCATCGCGCCTCGTCGAAGACGTCGTAGGTCGGCAGCAGGGTCTTGCGGCAGATCGTCTTCGCCGTGCCGTGCGAGAGCAGGCTCGCCGCGTTGAAGAGGGGCTTGCCCTCGGCGTGGCCACTGCGCTCGACGTGGCCCACGATCGCGGCGATCTGACGACACTCGGCGGCGATGTTCACCAGGGCCCTGAGGCTCTCGTCGACGAACGCGGGCATGTCGAGCAGATCGCGGGGCGGATAGCCCGTCAGCGTCATCTCCGGGAAGATGACGAGATCGACCTTCAGCGACGCCGCGTGCTCCAGGGTCCGCAGGACCTTTTTGACGTTTGATCCGATGTCGCCCGTCACCGTGTTGATCTGGGCGAGTCCGACGCGCAGCGGCCGCATCCCCGAGGTAGGGGTTGCATCTGGCGAGGGGATCGGCGTAGCGTCCCGGCCCGGCTGATGGCCGTGGAAATCTGTCATGGCACCGAGGATTTCACGATGACCGCGAGAATTTGGCAAGGGCTATCGGTGGCAGCAATTATCGCCACCCTCGTGGCCTGCACGGAGGATCCCGTGGAGGCCCCCCAGGCCTATCTCGTGCCCGTGACCGTGGGCGAGGTGCAGCGCCAGGACATCGTGATCGCGTCGGAGGTCGTCGGGACCCTTGCCCCCTGGCGGGAGGTGACAATCGCCCCCGAGACCACGGGGATCGTCTCGCAGCTGGCGGTGGAGCTGGGTGACCGGGTCAGCCAGGGGAGCCTTCTCTTCCGGATCGATGCGACCGACGCGCAGCTGGCCGTCGACGAGGCCATGGCCGCGCTCGAGAGCGCCGAGGCCACCCTGCTCGAGGCCGAGGCCAGTCACGCCCGCGTCGCCCGCATCGCCGAGAGCGGCGTCGCCACCGAGGGCGACCTCGACAGCGCGGTGCGCACGCTCGCCGTCGCCCGGGCGGCCGAGCGCCGGGCCAGTGTCAATCTGAACCAGGCCCGCGAGGCGCTCGGCGACTGCACGGTGACCGCCCCGATCAGCGGCGAGATCACCCGCCGGATGATCGAGATCGGCGAAAATGTGGCCTTCGGCACCCCCTCGATCGAGATCGCCGACCGCGACCGCGTGAAATTCATCGCCGAGATCACCGAGCACGAGCGGGTGCCTCTCCACGTGGGTCAGCCTGTCCAGATCGCCGTCGACGCCCTGAGGGGAGAGACCTTCGAGGGGACAATCCACGCCCTCGGCGCCAGCGCGGACCCCGGCACCCTGACCTTTCCCATCGAGGTCGCCATCGACAATCCGGGGCATCGCCTGCTCGGCGGCATGATCGCCCGCGCCCGGCTCGTGCTCGAGGAGCGGCCCCAGATGCTCGTCATCCCCATCCAGGCGCGTGTGGCCCGCCTCGAGTCGGCGGGGGTCTTCACCATCGTCACCGGCGAGACCGGCTCGCCTGAGGCCCTGTTCCGCGGGGTGGAGTTCGGCGATCGCCACGGCGACACCATCGAGATCACCGAGGGTCTGGGCGAGGGCGATGAGATCGTCGTCCGCGGCGCCGAGGGCCTGCGCGACGGTGTGCCCGTGCGAGTGACCCGAGGGGGCTGAGGGTCCATGCGTCTCACGCGCTTCGGCATCCGTCAGCCTGTGATTGTCCAGCTGGTCCTGATTCTCGCCGTGCTGCTGGGCGTCAATGCGTACATCTCTCTGCCGCGCGCTCTCGATCCGGACGTCTCCTTCGAGGCGGTGCTCGTCTACACCATCTGGCCAGGGGCCTCCGCCGAGGAGGTGGAGACGCAGATCACCAACGAGATCGAGGATGAGCTCGAGGGCCTCTCCAACCTCAGGCGCATCACATCCACCAGCACTCAGGGGCGCTCGGTGATCCTGGTCGAGTTCGAGCCCGACACGGTCGACCTCATCCAGGCCGAGCAGGAGGTCCAGTCGCGCGTCAATCGCGTCGGCAATCTTCCCGCCGAGGTGCCTGAGGAGCCTTTCGTCGAGCGGCTCGACACCTCCTCGTTCCCCGCCTTCATCATCGCGGTCGGCTCGACGGGGAGCTTCGATCGGCTCCGCGTCCTCGCCGAGGAGCTCCAGGACCTGATCGAGCGCATCCCCGGTGTCGGCGAGGCCACGATCGAGGGGTACCGCGACCGCGAGCTCTGGGTGGAGGTCGATCCCGTGGCGCTCGAGGCCCATGGCCTCACCCTCTCGGGGGTGGTCAATGCCCTCCGCTCTCAGAACCGCAATGTGCCCGGCGGCGAGATCGACACGGGCACGCGCGAGTACATCGTCCGCACCCTGGGGGAGGCCGAGGGGGCCGAGGACCTCGAGGAGATCATCCTCGCCCGCAGCGAGGGCGGTGGATTCGTGCGCGTGGGCGACATCGCCGAGGTCGTCGACACCTTCGAGGAGGCGACCGACCGCGTCTTTCTCAACGGCGAGCCCTGCCTTCAGATCACCGTCTCTCGGATGAAGGACTCGAATCTGATCACCCTCTTCGAGCAGATCGTGCCCGTTCTCGAGCGGTTCCGGGCCCAGCGCGGTCACGAGTGCGAGGTGACGCTGTTCATCGACACGAGCAGCCAGATCCGCAACAGCATCTACGTGCTCGAGTCCAGCGCGATGATCGGCCTGCTGCTCGTCGCCGCCATCCTCTTTCTCTTCATCGGCTGGCGGAACGCCATCTTCGCCCTGATCGGCATCCCCTTCGCCTTCCTGGTGACCTTCGTTCTCATCCAGTTCGCGGGTCTCACGCTCAACGGCGTCAGCCTGTTCGCACTGATCCTCGTGATCGGCATCATCGTCGACGACGCCATCGTCGTGCTGGAGAACGTCCAGCGTCACATGGAGGACGGCGTCCCCCCCGCCGAGGCCGCTCTCCAGGGAGCGTCCGAGGTCGCACTGCCTGTCACGGCCTCGGTCTCGACCACGATGGCCGCATTCGCCCCTCTTCTCCTCGTCCCCGGCATCATGGGTCAGTTCATCCGCGAGATCCCACTCGTCGTCATCTTCGCCCTCGCGGCCTCGCTCTTCGAGGTCTTCTTCATGATGCCCTGCCACATCGCTCGGCACGGCTCCGTCCCGAGGCGCAGGCGGCACCACCACCCCATCCTCAGCGTCCTCTACACCATCTATCACTGGCTGCTCGCTCTCTGCCTGCGCTGGCGGTGGCTCACGCTCCTGCTTCTCGGGGGACTCCTGGCGACCATCCCCGTGCTCATCCCGCCCGTGGAGATGTTCCCGGAGTCGGACGATTTCAACTTCTTCACCATCCGCTTCGAGCTGCCCAACGGCGAGCCCCTGGAGGCGACTGAGGAGGTGCTCGAGCGGATCCGCGAGATCTGCGAGACAGCGCTCCCCCCCGAGGAGCTCGTCGGGACACTGGCCGTGTCGGGCCTCAACGACGTGCAGTATGAGCGGGTCTTCGGCTCCCACCTGGGTCAGATGCAGGTGCTCCTCACCATGCCCGGCGACCGCGAGCGGAGCACGCCCGAGATCATGAACGCGCTGAGGCCTCTCCTCGCGCGGATCGAGGGCATCCAGCGCGTCGCGTTCGAGCAGAGGCAGGGGGGGCCACCCACGGGCGCCGAGATCGAGATCCGGCTGCTGGGTGAGAGCCTCGTGCTGCTCGACGATCTCGCCGACCAGATCAAGGACCTGCTGCGTGAGGCGAGTGTCCACTTCGGCTCCGCGACCGCCGTGACGGACGTCAGCGACAATCTCACGCTGGGCAAGGAGGAGCTCCGCGTCCGCGTCGACGAGTCGCGCCGGTCGCTCTACGGCGTGCCCACCGACGAGATCTTCACCTCGATCAGCGCGGCGTTCGACGGCATCACCGCCGCCGAGATCACCATCGAGGACGAGGACGTCGAGATCGTTGTCCGCCATCCCGAGGCGCGGCGGGCCGATCCCGAGGACCTGCTCAGCCTCACGCTGGGCACCCAGCTCGGGGGCCGCACCCGCCTCCGCGAGGTGGTCGATCTCGACATCGACCAGGGCTTCGAGACTATCCGCCATCGGGATGGCACCCGCGCGGTCTCGATCTCCGCGGACGTCGACAACGCCGTGGTCGCCCCCTCCGAGGTCTACGCCTGGATCGAGCCGCGGATCACCGACCTCCTGGCCGAGCACCCGGGCTACACCTATCACGTCGGCGGGGAGGAGGAGGAGAATCGCCAGTCCATCCTCGACACGGTCAAGGCGCTGATGCTCGGCCTCGCCCTGATCTACATGATCCTGGCCGCGCAGTTTCAGTCCTTTGTGCAGCCCTTCATCATCATGGCGACGATCCCCTTCGCCGCCATCGGCGTGATGGTGGGGCTCCGCATCAGTGGAGACTATTTCACCTTCCCCACGATGATCGGCATCGTCGCGCTCACCGGGATCGTGGTGAACGACTCGCTGGTGCTCATCGACTTCATCAACCGGGGCAGGCGCCGACACCGCAGCCGCCTGCGCGCCGTCATCGCGGCCGGCAAGATCCGCATGCGGCCGATCCTCATGACCAGCGTCACCACGATCGGGGGCCTGATGCCGATGGTCCTCGGGATCACGGGCAATCCCGGCATCTTCAAGCCGATGGCCGTGGCCATCTGCTGGGGCCTCGCCTTCGCCACCGTCATCGTGCTGCTGATCATCCCCGTGATCTATCTGACCGTCGACGACATCGGCCACGTGCTGCGCCGACTCCTCCACCTGCGAGCCGCCGAGCACCTGGCCGGGCGGGACGAGGAGATTGATCGAAAACCGGACTTGAATCCCCATCGTCGAAGGAACGATCATTGAGCCCAGTCTCCGGACTGTGGAGGAGGATGCCCATGTCACAAAGAGCTCTGCTTGCCCTTGCCCTGACGTTTTCGTTCGCCGCCTGCTCGTATCAGAACTGGTCGGGCCCCTTCTATTTCGACCAGCCCCTGACCGACGGCGAGAGGCTGATCTGCGAGGACCTGAGCATCGACCCGGAGGTCCTGTCCGACCTCAAGGGGCGGCCCATCTTCACCTTCGAGCCTCGCGAGCTCGACATCTACCTCCGCTGCGCCCGGCGCGCTTTC
>JAFGKF010000022.1 GCA_016928695.1 Candidatus Sumerlaeota bacterium
AGCGAGTGGGTGCCCTCCTACCTCGCCATCCTGCTCTTCGGTCGCCGCAGCCTGGAGATCACGGAGAATGGGGCGCGCAACGCGATGACAGGTGCCGGTGTCGAATGGAGTGTGGAGGTGGGGGAGATGGATCGCACAGTGACCGATTCTCTCCTCGGTGTGATTGACAGCCGGAAGATCAGGATGCCCCTGCTGCCAGGAGAGAAGCTGCAACTCCGCAGCACATTGCAGGTGGCGCGCGGCAGAGATTTTCAAGCCCTCGATGTGGTCGTGGCAGATCTGCCGACTTCGAAGCGGGGGCGATGAGAGACAGCTTGCGGAACACTGGGGGCGAGGTGATCTTCATCGGTGCCCCTCAGAGGACAGAGGAGGAATCGCCATGCTGCGATCACTCGCACTGACACTGATGCTCGCGCTCGCCATGGGCGCCTCGGCCCAGCTTGACCTCGACCAGGTCTCGGCCGAGATCGCGGCGCTGGACGCGCCGATCACGCTGACCTTCTGGCAGACGCACAACGCGGAGGAGACCGAGACCCTGCGCGGTATGGTCGAGGATTTCGAGGCGCTGTGCCCGAAGATCGACGTCGACATGGCCTACGAGCCCTTCGACGGCGCGCGCGACAAGTTCCTGGTCTCCTGCAATGCGGGCGAGGGGCCCGACATCATGCGCGTGGAGATCATGTGGGTCGCCGAGTGCGCCGACCTCGGCTATCTCTGGGAGGTCACCGGCTTCCTCAGCGACGAGGACCGCGAGGACTTCCTCCCCAACACACTCGTCCCCCTCACGTACGATGGCGACATCTGGGGAGTGCCGCAGGTGACCGACTGCCTGGCGTACCTGTACAACCGCGCGATGTATGGGGAGGCGGGGCTCGAGCCGCCCACGACGTGGGAGGAGCTCGAGGCGATCAGCGGCCCGTGGGCCGAGGTGCACCCCGGCACACACGCGTTCGCCTTCGCGATCAGCGACTGCTATTTCTTCCTCCCCTTCCTGTGGTCGTTCGGTGGCGACATGCTCGACCCCGACACGCGGGAGCCCCTCATCTCCCAGCCCGAGGCCGTGGCAGGTCTGGAGTATGTGCTTCACCTCCAGGACACCGGGGTGATCCCCGCGGACTTCGACATCGCGAACGACTACAACAACCGCATGGAGCAGCTGAAGAGCGGACAGGTCGGAGCGATCATGAACGGCCCCTGGTGCACGGCGGACCTGCTGCAGGGCGATGCCTTCGGCGATCCCGCCAACCTCGGGGTCGCACCGCTGCCCCACCGCGAGGGAGGCGATGTGCACGTCTCGCCGATCGGAGGCCACGTGTACGTGATCAGCGCGGACTGCGATGAGCCGGAGGCGGCGTACCTCTTCATCCACTGGCTGACTCTGCCCGAGCAGCAGGCGCGATTCGCGGTGGCGAACAATCTGCTGCCGACGCGCCGCAGCGTCTACGATTTCCCCGAGGTGCAGGCGAACCCGATCCTCACCGGCTTTGGTGAGATCCTCGCCACGTCGTCGCGCACGCGCCCCGTGGGGCCCGAGGTGGGGGGTTTCTTCGATCCCCTCAACGCCGGATTCCAGGCGGCGCTCCGCCGCGACCTGACGCCCGCCGAGGCCCTGATGCAGGTCGAACGCGGATGGAGAGAGCTGATGGGGAATTGAGAATGGAGAATTGAGAATAGAGAATTGAGAATGAAGACCGTGATGGGGCAATCTCCAAGAGGTTGGCGAAGACACCGCTTTCTTCATTCACCATTCTCCATTCTCAATTCGTCTTCCCCATGAGATCCCGTTTCGCCCCCCTGCTGTTCCTTCTGCCCGCCTTTGTCGCGATGGGGGCGATTGTCCTCTGGCCGCTCGTGCAGACGATCGCACTGAGCCTGACCAACTACAATCCGGCGATCACGACACAGCTCAGCACGGGGCTCAGCCTGGAGCGCGATGAGAACACCGGCGAGATCTCGCTCCACATCGAGCGGGACAGCCCCGCCGACCGCGCAGGCCTGACGCCGGAGACGGAGTTCGCCGGCCTCTTCATCCCACCGGATCCGGCCACGGGACGCGGAGATCGGCTGGAGACATTCAGCGGAGATGCGCAGCGGCGTCTCCAGAGGATGCGCCGCTCACTCGAGCGGGCCGAGAGCCGCGCACTCGAATATCCCGCCTCGGAGCGGAGCCTGACGCTCTGTGTCGCCGACGGCGACGCCTCGCGCGAGGTCGTGCTCCGCTACGAGCCCGCCCCCGTGCGCCGCGTGCCGCTGCCCGACCTGGGGCTCTCGGCCGCGCACATCGCCTCGGAGAACCGCTGGCAGCTCCTCGTGCGCCCCGGCTATCCCGCCGACCGCGCGGGGATCACGCAGGAGGACACCATTGTCGCCGTCCAGGGCGTTCCCCTGGAGGATCTCTCGCAGCTCGAGTCGCGTCTCACCGAGGTGCTGGAAGTGACGCAGGAGCGCGGTCCCATTCCCATCGTCGGGACACACACGGTCGTTCTCAGTATCCGCCGAGCCGATGATCCCGATGCACTGGTGCGAAAAGTTCTCCTGCCCGGCCACCGCGGCCCCTTCACCCTCGATCCCCCTCCCGACACCGATCCCGAGATCATGCAGTTTGTCGGGTTCCAGAACTACGCGGACATCCTCATCCCGACCGAGCATTCGAACGAGGCGCACGACTTCTACCGCTATCTCATCCACACCATCATCTGGACAGTGACGAACGTCACGCTCCACTTCATCCTCGGGCTCGGCCTCGCGCTGCTTCTCAACCGCGACATCCGCGGCCGCGTGATCTACCGCATTCTCCTCCTCCTGCCCTGGGCCGTGCCCGTGTTCGTCAGCGCGTTCGTCTGGCGCTTCCTCTTCAACCAGCAGGGTGTGATCAACGCGGGCCTCGGTGTGATCGGCATCGACCCGATCCCCTGGCTCTCGTCGACGGGCTGGACGATGACCGCGTGCATCGTGGTCAACGTCTGGCTCGGGGTGCCGTTCATGATGACCGTTCTGCTCGGCGGGCTTCAGTCGATTCCCGACGAGATGATGGAGGCGGCGGTCGTCGACGGCGCCTCGCGGTGGCAGCGCTTCTGGCACGTGACCCTGCCGCTGCTCAAGCCCGTGGCGGTCACGGCGACGCTGCTCGGTGTGATCTGGACCTTCAACATGTTCAACGTGATCTACCTGATGCAGGGGCGCGACGGGCGTCAGGTCGAGATCCTCGCGACACTCGCCTTCCGGCGCTTCTATGTGAACAGCGACTACGGGCTCGCCGCGGCCCACGGGGTGCTCATCCTGTCGCTGCTGCTGGCGTTCGCGTGGGCGTACCTGCGGGCACTGAAGGCTCACGAGAGGGTGTGGCAGTGATCGTCGGTGAGCCAAGGCGACGCATCGGGACGCACGCGGTGCTGATCATCGCGTGCGCGATCGCCATCTTCCCGATCCACTACGTCCTGATCACCTCGTTCAAACCCGAGGCGGACGTCTACACCCCCCAGATCGTCCCCGCCGAGTGGCATCCGGAGAACTACCACAAGGTCGTGAGCACCGACGGCTGGATCTTCGCGCGCTGGTTCCTCAACTCGGTCGTCGTCGCCCTGGGCACGACGGCCATCGGCCTCTTCTTCGCCTCCACTGCCGCGTTCGCGCTCTCGCGCTTCAAATTTCGCGGTCGCAACGCCTCGCTGACGCTCTTTCTCATCACCCAGATGTTCCCGGGTGCGATCCTGCTCGTCCCGCTCTACGCGATCCTCAGGAGCATGAACCTGCTCGACTCCTATCTCGGGCTGATCCTCGTCTACACCACAGTCGCCCTCCCCTTCTGCATCTGGATGCTCAAGGGCTACTACGACACGATCCCCTTCACGCTCGACGAGGCCGCGATCGTCGACGGCCTCTCGGTCTTCGGCGTTTTCTGGCGCATCGTCACCCCCCTGGCGCTGCCCGGCATGGCGGTGACCGCCTTCTTCTCGTTCATCACCGCGTGGAACGAGTTCATGTTCGCCCTCGTCTTCATGGTCGGCGACGCCCACAAGACCCTCCCCGTCGGGCTCCAGAGCGCCTACATGTCGCAGCACAACATCCAGTGGAACCTCATGGCCGCCGGATCGGTGATGATCACCCTCCCCGTCATCATCATGTTCGTCATCGCCCAGCGCTACATCGTCTCCGGCCTGACCCAGGGTGGGGTGAAGGGATGAGGCGTTGACGAATTGAGTCCAGCGTGATCTCATCAGAGACACCTCTGTTGAGGGAGGACCCTCTGAAGATGAGAACGCTGCTGTTGAGCCTGCTGGCGGTGCCGATCCTGGCCTGTGCCGTGCAGGAGGCGGAGGACAGATACGCCATGGATATCCCCGAGGATGCGGAGCAGATCGATCTCTACGGCGACGGCAAGATCCGAATGGTGATCCGGGTCGATGACGTCGGCATGAACCACGCCGTCAACACGGCGTTTCGGCGCATCGCGGAGACGGGGTGTGTCAGCGCGGCGTCGGTCATGGTCATCTCGCCCTGGCTGGACGAGGCGGTCGAGATCCTGAGAGAGCACCCCGAGATCTCGGTCGGTGTCCACACCTGCTTCAACAGCGAGTGGGTGCCTTACCGCTGGGGTCCCGTCCTGCCCGCGGAGGACGTCCCGTCTCTGGTCGACGAGAGGGGCCACTTCTTCGGCACACGGGCACAGCTCCGGGAGCACGGGGTGGACCTCGAGGAGTTCGAGGCCGAGCTCCGCGCCCAGGTCGACCTCGCACTGGCCTGCGGTCTCAACCTCTCGTACATCGACCACCACATGAGCGCGGCGGTCGACACCGAGGAGATGCGGGCGATCTTCGAGCAGGTCGCGCGGGACTACGGCCTCGGCGTCTCACGCGCCTACGGCGAGCGTGGTGGGCTCTCCATCTACAGCGCCTCGCCCGAGGCGAAAGCCGACACCCTCCTCGCGCAGATCGCGGAGCTCGAGGAGCCCGGGATCTACCTCTCGGTTCATCATCCGGGTCTCGACGTCCCCGAGATGGCCGTGCTGCGCGACCTCAACGTGACGGGACTCCCCGACATGCACATCCACCGCCAGGCGGAGACCGATGCTCTCTGCGACCCGCGTCTGCCCGCACTCCTCGAGGAGCGTGGCATCGAGATCGTCGGCTACGACGATCTCAGCGACCGCTTCGGTGTGCGCGTCTGGTACCCGCACTGAAAAACTGTCTTTTTCCCCTCTCCCACATTGGCTTCTCCCCCTCTCCCATCTCGGGAGAGGGGGCCGGGGGGTGAGGGTGCGAGTCGGATACCGGCGAGGGCGCCATCACCGTTCAATGGTTTCCTTGACGTGACGGTCTTTCAGGCCACTGGCTGAAGCCAGTGGCCAAGAGGCACCCGCTGAAGCGGGCTGAAGTGTGATTCGGATCAGACCAACGCGGCCTCGACCGCCTCCCACAGGGTCTCCGATCCATCGCGGACCACGTCGATCACAGGGCGAGGCACCGAGTTGGCCACCGCGCGGCGGAGGTGCCTCGGATCCACCACGCATGGCTCAGACCTCGATCCCACCCGCTCCATGAAGTGGGGATTGACCGTGACCACTCCCACACCGGTGGAGTGCGCCGCCGTGAACTGACCGCCGGCGCGCAGGTAGTCGGTGACACTGACAAGGGTCGTCTCGGGACGCCCGGCCAGGAGGAGAACTGTTCCCCCCTCGACTGTGAGGCGGGGGCGGTGCGGCGTCTGGAGGATCAGCGCAACCAGCGTCGCCAGCGACTCGAGCCCCAGCGGGCCCGGGAGCAGGATCTGGGTCACGTCCTCCGCCAGCGAGGCGTGGACCGCCTCGGCGCCCTCGACGCTCAGCGGCACGTCGGCGGCGACGGTGAGCTCCCCGTGGAGCGTGCGGAGCGAGATGCCTTCGGGGAAACACTCTGTGCGGGGATCCGGGTCGCCGGGCAGCGAGAGAAGCTCGACCAGGGCATAGGTCTCCGCCGCGAGATTCTCGGGCTCGGGCTGCCGCGCCGCGCCGGTGACAATCATGAGCGTGTCGCAGAGCATCATCGGCAGGAGGCGCTCGACAGAGCCCTCGATCAGAGCCATGTCCACGTGGCCGTTGAGCGCCCGGAGAACCCGGGTGAACTCACCGCATCGGGCGGGGCCCAGCAGCGGGATGGCGCACGGCGCAGAGGCACACCAGAGAAGGAGCTCGCCCTGTGGCGAGGGGATGCCCAGGGACTCGACCACATCGCCGTGGGATGCCGCGGCCTCGACGCAGGCGCTGGCGGTGACCGCGAGGGTCCCCTCGCGGATCTCAACCCCCTCGCTCGCCTGGGAGTTTGGGCCGACCGACGAGATCGCCAGCCGACGCCCCCGCGTGGCGGCCTCACCGACAAGGGCGTCGATCGCAGTCGTCTTGCCTGTGCCTGCGGCGGTGCTGATGACACCCAGGGAGTGCATCCGCTGAGAGCCTCGGCCAAGAGTGATGGGGGTGGCAGAGCAGCGCCCTCCGCCCCTGCCCCGATGGCGTCCTCAGCGTGCCCGCCCCGATCGCTTTCGTCCAGAGAATCCCTGGCGGCGCATCATCCGCTGATCTGGACGATCATCTCCACCTCGACGGGGGCGCCGAGCGGCAGCGCGTTGACGCCCAGCGCCGCGCGGGCGTGCTGCCCCGCCTCGCCGAAGATCTGCGCGATCAGCTCGGACGCGCCGTTCATCACCCTCGGCTGGTCCGTGAAGTCGTCGGCGGACGCGACCCAGCCGTTGATTTTGACGACGCGCTCGATGCGATCGAGGTCTCCGATCAGTCCCCGGATCGCCGCCAGCGCGTTGAGCGCGCAGATCCGCGCGCACTCGGTCCCCTGCTCGAGCGTCAGATCTCTCCCCACCGTGCCAGTGCAGCAGAGTTTCCCCTCGACCAGCGGGATCTGCCCCGCCGTGAAGACGAGGTTGCCCGTCTGCACGGCGGGCACATAGGCCGCCACGGGTCTCGGTGTGTCGGGGAGGGCGATGCCCAGCTCCCGGAGTCGGTCGTCGATCTTTCCCATGGGTCGCTCCTGTTGATCTGTGATCACCGATGTCTTTGACTCATCCCGTGAGAGATAGCCCCGGCGCCCCGGGGCGTCAACCGAAGGGGACAGAAAAGATCTTGTCGGATGGTCAGAGTGTTGGAATGGTGCCTTTTCACAGACGGCGCCCGAGGGCGCAGTGGAGATCGACCGCCATGACGACCGAGACAACCCCCAAGCCACAGCATCCCCCGCTGGAGCCGGCCACCGAGGGCCAAGTGCTCTCCGGCGCGGAGATCCTCGTCCAGAGCCTCATGCGCGCGGGCGTCGACGTGGCCTTCGGCTACCCCGGCGGGGCGATCATGGACACGTTCCACTTTCTCAACCGCTCGCCGATCGAGTTCATTCTCTCGCGCCACGAGCAGGGTGCGACGCACATGGCCGACGGCTATGCGCGCGTGACGGGAAAGGCGGGTGTGGTGATCGTGACGTCGGGGCCGGGCGCGACCAACACGATCACGGGGATCGCGACGGCGAACATGGACTCGGTGCCCCTGGTGGTGATCACCGGTCAGGTTCCGACGACGATGGTGGGCAACGACGCCTTCCAGGAGGCGGACGTCGTGGGTATCACGCGTCCGATCTCGAAGCACAACTATCTGATCAACGACGTGCGCGACGTGGCGCGGGTGGTGCGCGAGGCGTTCCACATCGCGACGACGGGGCGTCCGGGCCCGGTGGTGATCGACTTCCCGAAAGACGTTCAGCAGGCGCAGACGGCCTTCCACTGGCCGGAGTCGGTCGACATCCGCGGCTACCGCCCCGACCGGCTGGAGAAAAAGATCAGCCCCTCGCATCCGATGGTGCAAAAGGCGGCGAAGGCGATCATGCGCGCCAAGCGCCCTGTGCTCTACGTGGGCGGCGGCGCCGTCATCGCGGGGGCATCCGAGGAGGTGACCGCGCTTGCGCGTCGCTGCCAGATCCCGGTGACCACGACCCTGACGGGGCTCGGCGCCTTCCCCGAGGACGATCCGCTGTCGCTCCAGATGCTGGGCATGCATGGCACCGAGTACGCCAACTACGCGGTGGATCAGTGCGACACGATCATCGCGGTGGGCGCGCGGTTCGACGACCGCGTGACGGGGAAGATCGCCGAGTTCATGCCCCAGTGCGAGTGCGTGATCCACATCGACATCGACCCGTCGTCGATTTCGAAGAACATCCAGGTCGACATCCCGATCACGGGCGACGCGAAGGCGTGCCTCGCGGCGCTGCTGGAGCTCGTCGAGCCGACCGAGCGCAGCGAGTGGGCGGAGCAGGTGCTCGCCTGGAAGAAGCACCACCCGCTGCGCGAGGAGTTCGGGGACGACGAGATCCACCCCCAGCGGGTGATCTCGGCGATCGACGAGATCGCGGGGCCGGACAAGATCACCGTCACCGACGTGGGACAGCACCAGATGTGGGCGTGCCACTTCATCACGCACCTCAGGCCGCGCTCTTGGCTCTCGTCGGGTGGGCTGGGCACCATGGGCTACGGCCTCCCCGCGGCCATCGGGGCGAAGGTCGCCGCGCCCGATCGGGCGGTCTGGTGCATCTCGGGCGACGGCGGCATCCAGATGAACATGCAGGAGATGACGACAGCCGCCCTCAACGAGATCGCGGTCAAGGTCGCCGTGCTCAACAACCAGTATCTGGGCATGGTGCGGCAGTGGCAGCAGCTCTTCTACGGCCGCAACTACTCGTACACCTGCCTGCGCCGGCGCAGCATCTGCGAGAAGGTGTGCCGCGATCCGGGCAGCGGCAAATGCCAGGCCTATCTGCCCAACATCGTGGCGATGGCCGAGGCCTGCGGCTGGCAGGCGCAGCGCGTCGAGCGGCGCGCGGGGATCCGCGACGCGATTCAGTGGGCCGAGGAGACGCCGGGACCGGTGCTGCTCGAGTTCTCCGTCCACCGCGAGGACAACGTGTGGCCGATGATCCCGGCGGGCCAGGGTGTGAAAAAGATGATGCGTGGAATGGAGCTGATCTGATGAGACACGTGATCAGTGCCCAGGTGGAGAACCGCTTCGGCGTGCTGGCCCACATCGCGGGGCTTTTCGCCGCCCGGGGCTACAACATCGAGTCGCTGGCCGTCGGCCCGACGCATGATCCCTCGATCTCGCGGATGACGATCGTCGTGACCGGGAGCGACCGCGTGCTCGAGCAGGTCAACAAGCAGCTCAACAAGCTGATCGACGTGATCCGGGTGCAGGATCTGACCGCCGAGGAGCACGTCGAGCGCGAGCTGGTGCTTCTGCGCGTGAAGTCGAATCCCAAGACCCGGGGGGAGATCGCCCAGATCGCCGAGCTGTTCGACGCGCGGATCGTCGACGTCCGCCCGGGGGCGATCACCCTCATGATCGCCGACACCCAGGATCGCATCACGGCGCTGACCGAGATGGTGCGGCCCTACGGCATCCACGAGCTGGTGAGGTCGGGCAGCCTGGCGCTGGCCCGGACCTGAGATCCCGGGTCCCGCGGCCGCAGAATAAACTGGACATTGTTGTCTTTTTGTCGGAATCTGGCGCATGGCCGCTGGATCGCTGATCTCACAGACCGCCGAGTACGCTCTGCGCGCCGTCGTCTGCCTCGCCCAGCACGCCGGGGAGGCCTGCACCACTCAGATCGTCGCCGATGAGACTCACCTCCCCCAGGGCTACCTGGCGAAGGTGATGCAGAGCCTGACGCGCGCGGGGATTCTCCAGTCCAAGCGGGGGCTGCACGGTGGATTCACGCTGGCGCGCCCCCCCTCCGAGATCTCCATCTTCGATGTGATCGACGCGGTGGATCCCATTCGGCCCTATGTGACCTGCCCCCTGGATTTCCCATGGCACTGCGAGACGCTGTGCCCACTGCACCGGAGCCTCGATGACTTGATCATCGGCTTCATCGAGCAGTCGAAGAGAACCACCATCGAAGACATCCTGCCCCGGGATGAGCCGAAGCCGCCCCCGCGCCGCCGCTCCCCGCGAAAGGCGCTGCCCCGGGGCCGCCGCAGGGCATCGCGCTGATCAGAGGACGCTCAGCGCGTAGGCCCCCATCTCCCCCTCGCTGAAGGACGTCGCGAGGATCCGCAGCGTCCCCCCCGAGGAGATCGTCAGGTCGAGCGCAGAGTTGAGACCGTTCCCGGAGTCGTCGTCGTCAATTTGCCGGCCGGAGGGATCGATCACGATCAGGTAGGGATCGAAGTCGTCCGAGTCCAGCTGGATCGAGAGCCGCTGTCCGGGCCAGACCTCGACGGTGAACTCCTCGTAGAACTCGCCTGTGTCCAGGCGGCGGTCGGCGGGATCGAGGCGCCCCCAGAGCGTCTGGCCCGAGGGGGGTGAGGAGCTGATCGGCGCGTTTCCCCAACCCGGAGTCGTGGGATAGGGAGACTCTCCGGGCCATGGGGGCCCGTCTCCGGTGAGCGAGAGCGTGTAGCCTCCCCACTCCCCGGGCTGATAGGTCGTGGCGAGTATGCGGTGGATCCCCGTCGAGGGCAGCGTGATGTCGAGCCCCGAGTCGGTGCCACGGAAGTCATCGTTGTCCCGCTGCCACCCCGAGGGGGCGATGTAGATCAGATAGGTGTCGACGTCGTTGGAGCTCATGCGGATCGAGACGCGCTGCCCGACGCAGCCGTGGAACAGATACTCCTCGCACAGCTCCCCGGTGCTCAGACGCGGATCGCAGCCATCGAGCTGCCCGTGGATGGTCTGACCGAACTGAAGGAGCGGCTGTGCCGCCGCGGCGGTGGCGATCAGCGCGATCGCCGCTGCCAGGGGAATGGATCTCCAGAGCATTGTGTGCACCTCCCTGCGGGGGTCGGCCCCAGGGATGTGACAGCGCGGTGGTGAGGGGGGTTCCCCTGAGATGGCGGGCAGAGCAGGGCTCAGCGGAGCCGGGGCATCCCCTGGAGCTCGCCCTCGATCCGCTGCATCTCATGCTGAACGGCGAGCGCCTCGTCGGGGCGGTCGTCCGCGATCAGGAGATCCCTCAGGCGTGAGAGGGTCAGGACGCGCCACTCGAGGATCTGCGCGGCGGTCACGGGATTGGGGGCATTGGCCACAGCGACGGCCAGGGGCTCGAGTGGGGCACGGGCAAGGGCGATGCCCTCCTCGAGGTCGCCGAGCGCCTGCTCGACGGAGATCAGGTGCATGTGGGCGTTGAACCAGACCTCCCACTGATAGAAGTCCACGAAGGTCAGCGGATCGGCGGATGCGATGCGTCGCAGCTGCTCGAACTGGAGGAGCCTCTCGACGGCCACGTCGTCGGGGTTGATGGCGAAGGCCTCGCGGAACTTCAGGGCGGCGGCGGCCATGTCGCGCCCGAGCCGCCGGATGTTGAGCCCCTCGACGAGCGGCTCGACGGCGGCCTCGTAGCGCGCGAGCACCGTCTCGTCGCTCGCGCTGAGGCCGCGGACCAGCGGCGCGACGCTTTCGTGAAGCGCCAGCAGCGACTCGGTGTTGGCGATGAGCGGGCGCTGGCCATATCCCTCGCGCGGGGCCTGGAACTCGATGATGGGGAAATCCTCGGTGTTGAGGGGCGCGCCATCGACCCACTCGCTCAGCCGACGCTCGTCCGTGACGAAGCACGAGAGGATTTTGAAGGGATCGGCCAGCGAGATCTCCTCGAGATCGGCCACCGCACCGGGGCTGCGGGCGAGGCGCTCGCGCATCACGCCGATGTCGAAGACCTGTTCCCCGAGTGTCCCGATGAAGAGCACGTAGTGGGTCGGCGCGTTGTTCATGAACCAGATCGAGGTGTACTCGAAGACCTCATGGAAGGTCCCCACCGCGCAGCGGAACATCTCATCGCTGAGCCCGCCGAGCGGCATCCAGACGACGACCATGCCGTCCTCGGTGATCGCGTCACGGCAGATCTCGAAGTACTCCAGGTCGTAGAGGTTCGCGTTCGTCTTGTAGCGCAGGTCGGTGCAATCGGTCGCGATCACATCGTAGCGCCTGCCGCAGTGCTGGAGATAGCTCCGCGCGTCGTCGATGATCAGCAGATAGCGTGGGTCCGTCGGGTGACGCCAGCGGTTGGGGCTCTCCTGAACGAGGTCGACGGTGTACCCGCGGTTGGACTCCAGGAGGGTGTCCGCGGCGCCGAGGACGTCCTCGGTGATCTCGACGCAGTGGATCTCCTCCATCTCCTCGTAGAGCGAGTAGGAGTAGGAGGCTCCGCCCGAGCCGAAGCCGACCGTCAGCGCGCTGCGGGGCTCGCGCAGGAGCAGCGCGGGGAAGTGCGCGAGCGACTTCTGGTCGGTGAGGATGTAGGGGGCCGTCCCCGCGACGCCGTTGTTGTCGACGAAGAGCTCGCGGTATCCGTCGGGGGTCTCGACGACGCTGATGGTCGCGAGCCTCCCCTCGTCGTAGTGGATGAGTTTGTCCTCGGGGTTGACCTGGTGGAGCTGCGCATCGCCGATGACCGTCCACCCGCCACACAGCACGATGAGCCCGAGCAGACCGAGGATCACGCGCTGACCGCGGGTGGCGGTGGGGATCATCGGCACGAGGACGAGTCCGATGACGACATTGACGCCCGCGAGCACGAGCAGCGACCCCGTGATGCCCCAGATCGGGATCACCAGGAAGCCCGCGGCGAGCGACCCGAGGATCGCGCCGGCGGTGTTGAAGGCGTAGAGCCTGCCCGCGCGCCGCGAGGCCCCCTCCCAGCCCCGGATGCAGACGGCGTTGGCCAGGGGGAAGCACATGCCCAGAAGCAGCGTCGGGATGCCGAGCACGAGCGCCGTCTTGAGAAAGATGTTGAGGACGGCGGGGAGCCAGAGGATGCGCTGCTCGGCGTCGAGAAAGCGCGTGGCGTCGATCGCACGGCTCTCGATCTGGAGCACGCTGACGCTGATCATCACCGTGACGCCGATGAGGATCTGGAGCGCGGCGAAGATGGCGAGGGGATCGCGCGCGCGGCGCGCGACGGGGCTCATCACCGCGCTGCCCACGGCGAGGCCGATCAGGTAGACGGTGAGAATCGCGGAGAACACATAGGTCGTGTTCTTCATCAGCTCGAAGCAGAAGATCAGGCCGCGGTTCCAGAGCACCTGGTACGCGAGGGCCAGCGCCCCCGAGAGGCCGTAGAGCCACAGCACGGCGACGGCAGCGCGCGCTGAGGAAGAGGGGCTCGGCAGCTCAGGCACGGGGGTCTCGGGCAGTGAGGTGACCTCACCCGGGTTCATCGGAGCGCGCATGCGATCGACCAGCAGGGCGACGAGGCAGATGCCGAGGTTGACGAAGACGGCGACCCACTCGGTGTCGCGGATGCCGAGGTGCCCGATCAGGTGAAACCCCGCGAGATAGACGCCCGCCACCGCGCCGAAAGTGTTCGCGGCGTAGAGCCAGCCGACATGCCCCCCCACCGAGCCGGAGCGCCCCGAGAGCGATCGGAGCAGAATGGGGAGCGTCCCGCCCATGAGGAAGGTGGGGATCAGAAGCAGACCGCCGACGACGAGCAGCTGGAGGCCGAGGAACAGCGGCCACTGATCGATCAGGGCGCGGTAGCCCCAGGTCCAGAGCGGTGTGATGACCTCGAGAGCGAGGGGGAACAGCAGTGCGCAGACACCTATTCCGAGCTCGAGAAGACCGTAGACCATGATCGGGCGCCGCATGCGGTCGGCGCGCCTCCCCCACCACCAGGCGCCGAGGGCCAGGCCCGCCATGAAGGCGGCCAAGACGGTCACGACCGCATAGAGCGTGGCGCCGAACACGTAGGTCAGGCGACGTGTCCAGACGACCTCGTAGACGAGCGCGGCGAACCCCGAGCCCGTCAGCAGGAGGGCCGAGGGCCAAAGCGCCGGGGCGGGGATGGGCCTCAGAGAGGACTCGGCGGCGTCGAAGGAGGGGGTGGACATCTCAGCTCAGCGCGGTTGACCCAATCGGGCGATGGAGTGGCGGGGGATGCTAGAGGGCCACCCTGGGCGCCGCAAGGGAAAGAGTGCCGCTCGGCGCGCCGCTGCGCGATTCGGATTTGCACCCAGGTGGGGGCTGCTCTAGGATTTCGCCACTTTGACCCGAGGGGGAGAGATGGGATGAGGTTCATCACTGCTCTGGCCCTGTGCGCGATGTGCACAGTGGGATTGATCGCCGCGCCGGTGCATCACGATCTTCTGATCACAGGGGGCACGGTGATCGACGGCGCGGGAAACCCCGGCATCCGCGCCGACGTGGCCGTTGACGGCGACACGATCACCGCCATCGGACCGATGGCAGATGCCCTCACGAGGGGCGAGATCGAGGCGGACACGGTGATCGACGCCACCGGGCGCGTGGTCTGCCCCGGCTTCATCGACCCGCACACCCACGCGGACTCCTCGCTGCTGGAGAATCGGCTGGCTGAGAATTTCATCCGCGATGGCGTGACCACGCTGATCACGGGCAACTGCGGCGGAAATCATTGGCCCGTCGCCGAGTTTCTCGCGAGCGCCGAGGAGGGGGGGATCGCCCCCAACATCGCGACGCTCGTCGGTCACAACACCGTGCGCCGCAGGGTGATCGGGCGCGAGGACCGCGACCCGACAGCCGAGCAGCTGGCCTCGATGGAGGCGCTGGTGGACCAGGCGATGCGCGAGGGGGCGATGGGTCTCTCGACCGGGCTGATCTACATCCCGGGCACCTACTCGGAGACCGAGGAGATCATCGCGCTGGCCCGGGTTGTCGCGCGGCACGGCGGCCTCTACGCGACGCACATGCGCAGCGAGACTGAGGAGATCTTCTCGGCCATCGAGGAAGCGCTCCGCATCGGGCGAGAGGCGAATGTGCCGGTCCACATCAGTCACTTCAAGGTGCGCGGCCACGCCATGTTCGAGGAGTCGGCCTACCCGCTGATCAACGACCTCCTCGGGTCCGACTATGAGCCCGGGGCCCATGTCCCCGCCGCCTCGCGGGCGACCCTGGCGCTCGTGATGCGTGCCCGCGCGCAGGGGCAGGACGTGACGCTCGATCAGTATCCCTACCCCGCGTCCTCGACGGGGCTGGGGGTGATGATCCCCGACTGGCTCCGCGCCGAGGGCGACGATCACGCGGTGGAGATCCTGGCCGACCCCGAGACACGCGCGCGGGTGCGCGATGAGATCGCCGAGCGGTACCGCGGTCGGGGCCTGGAGGATCTCGACTGGGCGCAGATCGCCAGCTGCGAGAGCGATCCCTCGCTCAATGGTCTCTCGATCCGCGACGTGACGATCCGGCGGGGCACCCCCGAGCCGACGCTCGAGGACGACACCGAGACCGTGATCGACCTCTTCATGGCCGGGGGCGCGGGGATGATCTTTCACTCGCAGTCCGAGGATGACGTGATGCGGATCATGCGCTGCCCCATCGTCGGGGTCTGCAGCGACTCGAGTGTGCGGCGGTTCGGAAGCGGTGTGCCGCATCCCCGCGGCTACGGCTCCAATGCGCGCGTTCTCGCCCGCTATGTGCGTGGTCTTCACAACATCACACTGGAGGAGGCGATCCGCAAGATGACATCGCTCAACGCCCAGCGCTTCGCCCTCCGCGACCGCGGGCTTCTGCGCGAGGGGATGCGGGCTGACATCGTCGTCTTCAATCCCCGGACGGTGACTGACCGCGCGACCTTCACCGACCCCCATCAACACAGCGAGGGCTTCGACGCGGTGATCGTCAATGGCGAGCCCGTGGTTCTCGATGACGAGGTCACCAGGGCACGCCCGGGGCGAGCGCTTCGGGGCCAGGGCTTCTGGGCGAGCGGCGGCTGAGACCACAGGCAGACCATGGGAGCGACAGGGCACGAGATGACCGATCAGATCTGGACTCTGCTGCGGGATGACGGCCCCCTCGTCGCCACCGCGATCCACGCGGGCCACGCCGTGCGCCCCGAGGTCGAGGCTCTCATGGCCATCGACGAGGAGGGGCGCCTGCGCGAGGAGGACCCCTTCACCGACGTGTGGACCTCGGTGGCTCCGACGCAGGTCATCGGGCTGCGGTCGCGCTTCGAGGTGGACCTCAATCGCCCCCGCGAGCGGGCGGTCTACATGACACCCGATCAGGCGTGGGGACTCCGCGTGTGGGAGAACTCGATCCCCGAGGAGATCCTCGCGCGCTCCATGGCGCAGCGCGATCTGTTCTACGACGCGATGCGGACTCTCTTCGAGTCGATGGCGCGTGAGCATGGGCGGTTCATCGTCCTCGATCTCCACTCCTACAATCACCGCCGGGGTGGACCCGAGGCACCACCCGCCGCCCCCGAGGAGAATCCCGACATCATCATCGGAACCCGCACGATGACGGATCGCTCGCGCTGGGCGGGGATCATCGATCGCCTCATCGCGGACCTGCGGGCCTTCGATTTCCCCACGGGGCGGATCGACGTCCGCGAGAACGTGAAGTTCGGCGGGGGCAACTTCGCCCACTGGACCCACACGGAGTTCCCGGAGTCGGCCGGTGTGATCTCTTTCGAGTTCAAGAAGATTTTCATGGACGAGTGGACCGGTGTGCCCGATCCCCTCTGGCTGGAGGCCATCGGCGAGGCCCTTCGGCGCTGTGTGCCGGGGATCCTCGAGGAGATCCGATCCGCGTGAAAATCGGCAAGGCACCCGCCCGGGAGATGATCGGCGACGAGCTGATCGAGGGAGTGCTGACCACGCTGCGCAGGGAGCAGCCTGTCCGCTGCGATCTCCCCGGCGGAGGGCGTCTCCACGTCGACCGCCATCTGCCCTTTCTCTGCGTGCACCGCACCGCCGCCTCGCACCCCGAGCCGGGCACAGACCAGCTGATCCAGGGCGAGGCGGCCCATCTGGTCGCCAGCGGCGGCCGCGGGATCCACACGGGCCTGAGCCGACTGGCCGAGGGCATCGCCCGAATGATGGCGGGGGAGATGGGTGATTTCCTGATCTTGGAGATCTGGTCGAATCCCGAGCTCGGGGCGGGGCAGAGCAACTCCGACGTCACCCTCTCACAGCCGGTTTTCCAGATCATCACCCCCCCCGCCATGGCCGTCACCGAGGCGGCCGACACCCTGGAGAAGCAGCTGCGCCGCATCCGCATTCACCGCCGCAGTGCAAGGGTGGAGCGGCTGACCTCGTGGCAGAGCCATCCACCCCATCTCACGCCTCTGATTCCACGCCGCGTGGCCGAGCAGATCCCCTGCCACTCGCTGGGGCTCGCCCTGAGCCCCATCCATCTCAATCCGGCGACGGGGGAGGTGTTCCCGCTGGTTCTCCGGAGGATGCGGCGCCTGCTGTCGCGGGCCCTGCGGCGCTCCTTCCACGCGTTCGCTCTGGCGCGCACGAGCCACACACCCGTCAGCTATCAGGCGCTGGGTCGCCGGCGAGTGGCGCAGGCGGTGTGGGACATCGACGGGCGCCTGGCCCAGATCGCGGAGGCCTTCGATTTCCTGCTCCAGGTGACACCGGTCAACATCGAGGATGCCCTCAGAGTTTTCCGCGCCTCGCGCTACAGCCGCGCACCGGCCTTTCACTATCGCCCGATCCCCTTCGACCCCGCGCTGATGAAGCGCCGCCTCTTCTCGATCCCCCTCGAGCGGATCGAGGACCCCGCGCTGGAGCAGCTGTTCCGTGAGAAGCAGATGGAGCTCGATCGGCAGCTGACCATGCTGCTCGACCGCGGGCGCTGGCAGTTCCGCCACGGCAGCGAGCAGATCTACGGGGGCGTCAGCGATGTGCTTCACTCCGAGGCGAAGGAGCTCATCCGGCGCACCCCCATGCGCACCCGCGACGACGCCCACGGTGGTCACCTGGACGCGGAGGCCTTTGCCGCCCTCGCACGCGAGGAGATCGCACGCCAGCGGGCGGTGCTGCCGACCATGACCTCCACAGTCCAGGTGCGTGACGACATCTACGCGGGGCTCATGGTCTCACGGGGCAATCTGCTCATCGGCCGCAGCGCACGCATCCCCGCCCGGCGGGCCGAGGCGCTTCTTCAGCATGAGGTGGGAACCCATGTGCTGACCCACGCCAACGGCTCGGCCCAGCCCCTGCGCCTCCTGGCGCTCGGCCTGGCCGGCTATGAGGAGCTGCAGGAGGGGCTCGCCGTCCTCGCCGAGTATCTCGTCGGGGGTCTGAGCCGCCCCCGCCTGAGGCTGCTGGCGGGGCGCGTCGTCGCCGTTCGGATGATGCTCGACGGGGCGGATTTTGTGGAGACTTTCCTGGCGCTTGACAGGGATTGGGAGTTCGACCAGAAGACGGCGTTCACTGTCACCGCCCGGGTGTATCGGGGTGGGGGGCTGACCAAGGATGCCATCTATCTGCGGGGTCTGATCGGGATCCTCAGTCACCTGGCGTCAGGAGGGTCGCTCGATGAGCTCCATGTCGGGAAAATGGCCCTGCATCACAGGGCGATCATCCGCGAGCTGCGCGATCGGCGAGTGCTCCGCGAGCCCCCTCTGAGGCCGCGGCACCTCGACGCCCCCGGCGCTCAGGAGCGCCTGAGGCTCCTGAGCAGGGGGCTCACGATTTTCGATCTTCTGAAAGAGAGATGAGACCATGCGCATCGGATTTCTGGTCAACGACGTCATGACCGAGCAGGCGGGCTACACGACAACGCGCCTGTGCACGACAGCCCAGAGCATGGGTCACGAGGCCTGGGTGATCGGCGTGGGCGACCTGGCCTACGACCCGGACGACCACATCGCGGCTCGTGCCCGCACGACACCCAAGGCCAAATACAGCTCGCTGGACAGCTTCATCGCTGATCTCAAGGGGAGAAGAGCGCGCACCGAGCGGATCCGCGCCGATGACCTCGATGTGCTCATGCTCCGCAACGTGCCCTCGGACGATGCGATCGCAAGGCCCTGGGCCAGCATGGTCGGGCTCGAATTTGCCCGCTTGGCGATGCGCCACGGGGTGATCGTGGTCAACGATCCCAACGGACTGGCCAAGGCGATGAGCAAGATGTATTTCCAGCTCTTCCCTGAGGAGGTCCGCCCCCAGACGCTGATCACGCGTGACCGATCCGAGATCAAGGACTTCGTTCGACAGATGGGTGACACTGCGGTTCTGAAGCCGCTCCAGGGATCGGGGGGGGCCAGCGTCTTTCTTGTCCGACCCGACGACATGCCCAACCTCAATCAGATGATCGACGCTGTCAGCCGCGATGGCTACGTCATCGCTCAGGAGTACCTGCCCGCCGCCGAGGAGGGGGACACACGGCTCTTCGTGATGAACGGTCGACCCCTGCGGGTGAAGGGGAAGCACTGCGCTTTCCGCCGTGTGCGCACCGGGGGCGACATGCGCTCGAACATCCACGCGGGGGGGCGCCTGGCCGAGGCGAAGATCGACGACAATGATCTCCGCATCGCGGAGATCGTGCGGCCCAAGCTCGTGCAGGACGGGATGTTCCTCGTCGGGCTGGACATCGTGGGCGACAAGCTGATGGAGATCAACGTCTTCAGCCCCGGGGGACTGGGCAGCGCCCAGAAGTTCACGAAGATCAACTTCGCCCGCTACGTGATCGAGGCCCTCGAGCGCAAGGTGGGCTACATGAGCTTCTACGGACGCAACTTCGACAACGTCGACATGTGCACGCTCTGAGGCCCCGATCGGATCTCAGCCATCCGAGAGGGTCAGCGCCCGCCAGTTCTCCTCGGGCGCAGGGCAGAGTGAGTCGACCGCGCCGCGCAGGGTCTCCAGGGGGAAAAGATCGAGAGCCCGCAGTGCATGGCCGAGCAGAATCATGTTGGCATGACTCGCCGAGCCGAACCCGCGTCGCGAGAGAGCCGTTGCGGGAACCCGCAGGGAGCGCCACTCCCCCTGGGGGGGCTCGGGGCAGAGATCAGTGTCGCACACCATCAGCCCTCCGGGGCGGCGGATCAGGTGAGATCGCTCAGCGAGGCCCTCTCCATCGAGACAGAGAAAGAGGTCGGCCTCACCCGCAGCGATCACCGGGCTGAGATTCGGCTCGGCGCTGAGACGCAGGGACGCGGTCGTCACCCCGCGCCGCACCTCGGGGCCATACCAGGGAAGCAGGGTCGAGCCCGGATAAGCGGCGATGAGCGCCCCCTGAAGCAGATGCGCGAGAAGCTGAATGCCCTGCCCCCCACGACCACAGAGAAAGAGATTCACAGAGGGGGGTGGGCTCGGGAGTCCGAACTCCCCTGCCGCGGGAGGAGGGGCGAACTGCTCCCGGAGCATTTCCCGAAGGGCCTCTGATCCCTCCGTCTGATCCTGTCCCTCCTCTGCACTCTGACTCAGGGCCCCACGGAGTGCCTCCATGGGTCTCTCGAAGTCGTCTCCTCGACGACGGCTGGTGGGAAACACCTTGGCGAGGACCTCATGCACATGCCGCCGTGCGCTCTCATCCGACTGGTGCGTCGGGCAGGCGGCGAGAACCTCGATCACGCTCAGACCGTGGCCGGTCATCTGGTGGGCCAGCGCCTGGCGCAGGGCCTCCTCGAGTGCGGCGATGCCCTGGGCGTCGGCGGCGATCAGGCGGCGGAAATACGCGACGCCCGGGTGATCGGTGAGCGCAAAGAGATCCAGCGGCCACCCCTCTCGCCCCGGTGCTCCGTGGGGCGCGGTGGCCGAGACCTGGCCACCGGTCATGCCGAAGAGACCATTGTTGAGAATCAGGAGTGTGATGGGATCGCCGCGCTCAATGACATGGAGCAGCTCGTTGCCCCCGATGGTCAGGGCGTCGCCGTCACCCTGGATCACGACCACGGGGCTGGTGGGGCGCACGCGCTTCGAGGCCGCAGCCGCCGCCGGACCGCGGCCATGGGGCACCTGGATGGCATCGACCTGGGAGGTGTCGAAGAGATCGCCCGCGAACACCGCGCAGCCGACAGGCGAGTAGACCACGGGGCGGAGGTCGGCAACCTCAGCGAGCACGCGCCCCAGTGCCGTGAGAACGGGGGGCTGACCGCACCCCGGGCACTGGGGAGGGCACGCATCGGTCATGATCGGCGAGGGCGGCTTCCGCACCGCACCGACGCCCGCCATGTCGATGTCGTGCGCATTCTCCCCGGGGCCGAGGGTGTCGTGTGCCCCACGGCCTGGATCGACCAGGTCTCTCTCACACGAGACCATCATCTCTCGGCTCTCGAGTGCCGCTCGGCGGGCGTGATCGATCTCCGGCGTCAACCGCGCATGCAGTGCCTCGAGAGCCTGGCAGACCTGCTCCTCGTCGGGGAGCACTCCGCCGGGGTAGGAGCCCAATCCCAGGGGCACTGATCCACCGCAGACCTGCCTCACAAGGCCGTGGAGCTGACCCTGGCTTCCCTCGAGGACGAAGAGGGCGCGGTGGCGTGACGCCGCCGCGAGGATCTCCGCCTCGGGGAAAGGGGAGAGCACCCGAAGTGTCATCAGTCCCACCGGCAATCCCTTTGACCGCGCACGGTCGACCACACCCCGGGCCACGCGGGCGAAGATGCCGTGCGCGACGATCAGGATCTCCGCGGGCGCACCGCTCTCCTCCACGCGGTGAGTCGCAACGGACAGACTCCGGATCTCCTCGTCGCGCGCCGCTCCCTCGAGTCGCTGCCTGAGGCGCCAGCCGTGCGCTGCCATGGTGCCCTCTCGGACGAAGAGCGTCGTCTGAACCCCCTCGGGCCGGGCCAGCCTCTCGGGGATCCTCGCCCCATCGAAGACGAATCGCTCACTCATCAGCGCGAGGTGGCCATCCGTCAGCAGGAGTGCGGGCAGACGGTGGCGGGCGGAGAGACGAAAGGCGAGGCGTGTGAGATCAAACATCTCCTGCACGGAGGAGGGGGCGAGAATGTGAATTGGGCGGTCTCCGTGCCCGCCGCCGATCGCCTGCAGAAGGTCGGCCTGCGAGCCCTGCACCGAACCCAGGCCGGGACCCCCTCGCATGACATTGGCGAAGACCAGCCCGCCCAGCTCCATCGCCGAGGCAAAGGAGAGCGACTCCTGCATGAGACTCATGCCCGGGCCGGAGGTGGCGGTGAAGGCGGGCGTGCCCAGCGCCGCCGCGCCGATGGCCATTGCAGCCGCGGCGATCTCACTCTCGGCCTGGATGAACTCCGCGCCCAGCGACCCGAAATGTCGACTCGCCCAATCGACCACCTCATTGACGGGTGTGATCGGGTAACCCGCGGCCAACAGGAAAGGATGCGACCGGGGGCGAGAGGGATCAGCGAGGTCCAGTGCCCCTGCAAGAGCCCCACTTGCCATCGCGGCATTGCCCGATGCGAGGAGCTCAATTGCACCCATAATGATCGATCATGCTTGGACGGGCCGCGAGGAGCAAGCGGAACTGCCCTTCTACCCCCTCCCCGGGACGCCCCAAACAGAGACCACTGTGATCAAACGAGTTGCCTCATCAAGTGAAGAAGGGAAGCCTCACACCACCGCCTCGGATCTCCCCACTTTGTGACGGTTTCCGAGAGAAGATTTCCCTGGACTTTGTGACATCCGTCACAGAGCTTCGCCGGTTGAAAATCCAGCATCTTGGCGGGTCGTTGAACCACCAAGGGGATGCGGTTTTAAAAATGAGTGAGTCTTCGGAGTTCGCCGAGGATCTTCACCGGAAGATCCTCGAGACAGAGGCGGGACGCGATCTGCCCCGATGCTTTGCCTGCGGCACCTGTTCCTCAGGCTGCCCCGTGCATGAGCAGCGCCCGGAATTCGATCCGCGCAAGATCATCCGGTCGGTCCTGATGGGGCTCGAGAGCGAGCTCTTCGACTCGGGCGTGATCTGGCTGTGCAGCACCTGCTACACCTGCCTCGAGCGCTGCCCCCAGGAGGTGGGCTGCGCGCAGATCATCACTGAGCTGCGCAACGCCGCCGCCGCGGATGGCAGGGCACCCGAGGCGTTCCGGATGCAGATGGAGGCGCTGCGCCAGTTCGGGCGTGTGTATGAGATCGAGGATTTCGACAACAGGCGGCGCCAGAAGATGGGGCTCGCGGTTCTCGACAGCCACGCGAACATCGAGCCGCTGCTGACCGATGAGCGGGAGGGCGAGTGATGAGAGCGGCGTTCTTCCTCGGCTGCACGATCCCCGTCCGTGCCCAGAACTTCGAGCTCTCCACACGCAGCGTCTGCAGCGCGCTCGGCATCGAGCTCGTCGACCTCCCCGCCACCGGATGCTGCGGTTATCCGGTGCGCTCCATCGATCTTCGGCAGGCGCGTCTGGCGGCTGCGACGGCGCTGGCCGAGGCCGAGGCAATCGGCGAAGAGCTGATCACGATCTGCACGGCCTGCACGGGCGTCCTGACCGAGACGGCGCATGAGCTGGCCGAGGATGCGGATCTGCTCGCAGAGGTCAATGAGGGTCTTCGCGCGATCGGCAAGGAGTGCCGCGGGACGGTGCGTGTGCGTCATCTCGCGCGGGTTCTTCTCGAGGAGATCGGAGAGGACGCCATCCGTGAGCGGGTGAAGGTCGACCTGTCGGGTCTGCGCTTCGCCTCCCACTGCGGCTGCCACTATCTCAAGCCGAGCGAGGCCTACGAGGGCTTCGACTCCGTCGAGAATCCGAAGAGCCTCGATCGTCTGATCGAGCTGACCGGTGCGGAGTCGATCGCCTACCGCGGAAAGCGCGACTGCTGCGGGGGGGCGTGCCTGGCGGTGGATGAGGACCTGGCGCTCTCGATCACCAAGGACAAGCTGGACTCGGTCAAGGCACGTGGCGCCGACGGCATGATTCTGATCTGCCCCTTCTGCTCGATCATGTACGACTCGAGCCAGAGGCGGATCGAGACCGAGCATGAGGTCGACTACTCCCTGCCTGTTCTGTATTACCCCCAGCT
>JAFGKF010000195.1 GCA_016928695.1 Candidatus Sumerlaeota bacterium
CCATAGGCGACGTTGTCGAAGATCGACTTGGGGAAGGGATTGGGCTTCTGAAAGACCATGCCGATGCGGCGGCGCAGCGTGACCGCATCGACCCCCGGAGAGTTGACATCCACCTCGTCGAAGACCAGGCGCCCCTCGGTCCGGCACCCAGGGATGAGGTCGTTCATGCGATTGATGGCCCGCAGGAGCGTGCTCTTGCCGCATCCGCTCGGTCCGATGATCGCACTGACACGGCCCATGGCGAAGCCCAGGGAGACCCGCCTCACCGCCTCGTTGTCGCCATAGAAGACCGAGAACGCCTCGGCCCGCACGTGGTCGGCGGGGCGATCCGCGGATGAATCGGTCCGCCCGACCGGGGATCTCTCAGGGGGGGGGACATCGATCACGGGATCATCCTCGCTGCTTTCTCGACACGCGGGCTCGGATCACGATCGCCGCGAAGTTCAGCAGCAGAACAAGCGCCACGAGGGTGAAGACCATCCCATACTGCACATGTCGGATCTCGTCCACCGCGGGGTGCTCGGTGGCCAAGTTGTAGATGTTCCACGGCAGGGCGGGGGTCGGCTGCGTCAGCGTCTCCCAGGGCCGCAGCGGCTGCCCCACACTGACCGCCGCGGTGAAGATGATCGGCGCCGTCTCCCCCGCCGCCCGCCCCATGGCGATCACCACCCCCGTGATGATCCCCGGCAGAGAGGCGGGCAGCACCACGCTCACGACCGCCTTCCACCGGCTCGCGCCCAGGCTCAGCGCCGCCTCCCGATAGGTGAGAGGGACCGCCCGCAGCGCCTCCTCGGAGGCCCGGATCACCAGCGGGAGCACCAGCACCGCCAGCGTGAGCGCCCCCGCCAGGGTGCTCTTGGTGTCCGAGACATGGATCGTGTTGATGAAGAAGGCGAGCCCGAAGAGGCCGAAGACGATGCTCGGAACCCCCGCGAGCGTGTTGATGAACATCCGCAGCGTGCTGATGATCCACCCCTGCCGCGCATACTCCACGAGATAGATGGCCGTCAGCACGCCCAGCGGCACAGCGAAGAGGATCGCGCCGATGGTCAGGTACAGGGTCCCCAGGACCTCCGCCCCAATCCCCCCGAAGATGTGCGAATCCAGAGAGCGGTCGATGAGGAATCGCCAATAAAAGGTCCAGCGCGGGCGCAGCATCGCCCCGATGTTGTTCTCGACATAGCCGAACAGGGGCTCGAGCGATGTCCCCGCGAATCGCTCGCCCCGCGGCACGAGGCGCGGCTCCGCGGGCAGTGAGGGGTCCGTCTGAACCCACTCGGTGGTGTGGAGAAGCCTCTCGAGGTGGACCTCCGCCCGATCCCAACGCGTCTGGCCGTAGCGCTCACGGGGCAGCGTGGCCCGGCGGGCCCCGGGCTCAGGCCCGAGGAGTCTGTGGAGAATCTCTTTCACCTCACGGAGCGGTCGCCGGTACTCCTGCCGCATCTCCCGGTCCTCATCGAGCTGCGCCTCGAACGCCGCGATCATCTCGTAGACAGGCGCGCGGGCCTCCTGGGCCGCGGCGAGCTCCGCCGCGAGAGCCCCGCTGTCACCGCGTTGAAACTCCTCGCTCTGGAGGCGGCGCCACTCCACCGTCGACCGGAAGACGATCGCCCCCAGTCCCCTCACGGTGATGGGGAGCAGTAGGGCGACCAGGGCAGCGATGACCAGCCCGATCGAGACGAGGCCCATGATCGTCAGGGCGCGGTCGAGGACTCGCCGGCTGTGCAGAGTCATGCCGACGCCCCCACTTTCCGCTTGGCGCGCCGCACGATCCACTCGGTGATGAAATTGGCCACGAGCGAGATGACCAGCAGCGCCAGCGCCATCGCGAACAGCACGTGATACCGCTCCGAGCCCGTCGTGTGGTCCGCCTCCCCCATGTCCCCCGCGATCGTCGCCGTCAGGGTTCGCACCGGCTGGAGAAAGTTGTACCAGGGCTCAGGGATCTGGGCGGCGTTGCCCGAGGCCATCCAGACCACCATGGTCTCGCCGATGGCCCGCATCACCCCGAGAATCGACGCCGCGGCCAGGCCGCTGCTCGCCGCCGGCACAACCACTTTGATCAGGGTCTCGGCCCGGGTCGCGCCGAGCGCATAGCTCCCCTCGCGCAGCTCCCGCCCCACCGCCTGCAGGGCGTCTTCCGACACGCTGATGACCGTCGGCAGCGCCATGATCCCCAGGATGATCGAAACGTTGAGCGCGTTGGTGCCGCTCACGATCCGGATCGCACCGAGATGGCGAGCGAGCGCGAGAATCCCCACGAACGCCAAGCCCCCCAGGCCCAGCATCAGCATCAGGCGCACCGGCACCCGGACACCCCCCGAGAACCGGGCGGCCAGGAGATCGCTCACCACGGCCACCGCGACCCCGGCCAGAGGGACCCCGATGATCCACACCGAGAGCGCCAGAAGATGACCCCCGTGCTCCTGGAGCGCCGGGGCGAAGATCACCAGGGCGAAAAACCCGAAGGCCACCGAGGGGATCGCGGCCAGCACCTCGATGATCGGCTTGATGACCTGACGCGCGGCGAAGGGGAGAACGTCGCTGAGGCAGAGCGCCGCCACGATGCCCAGGGGAACCGCCACCGCCGACGCCCCGAGGGTCACCAGTCCGCTGCCCACGAAGAGCGAAAGCGCCCCGAACTCCGGGGGCTCGGCCGTGGGGTACCAGTGAGAGCTGGTGAGAAACTCCCCGATCCCCCGCAGCCGAAAAAAGGGCATGGCCCCCTTCGTGATGAAGATGAGGATGAAGAGAACCGCCAGAACCGAGCTCAGAGCCACCGCCAGCAGCAGACCACCCCCCGCCAGCGAACCGAGCCGCTGGAGAAGGCGGCGGCGGGCGCTGAGGAGAAGATCGCCCCTCGGCGTCCGCCGCCCCGCAGGCTGGGCTGTGAAACCCGCGGACACGGAGAATCAATACTGCGTCATCGGCACGAAACCGATCGACTCCACCATCTCCTGGCCCTCCTCGGTCAGATGGAGAGTGACGAACCGGTGAACCATCGAGCCGAGCGGAGGGTAGCCATTGGTGAAGAGAAAGAGAGGGCGCGCGATGGGATACTCACCCAGGATCACCGTCTCGGGATCGGCCTTCACTCCATCGATCTCGAGCGCCCGGACCGTCTCGTCGACATAGCCCAGACCCACATAGCCGATGGCCGCCGGAGTCTCCTGCACACGGGACCGCACCGCGCCGTTGCTCCCGACGTACTCGGCCCCCTGAGACACCCGCTCCTCACCCATCACGAGCTCCTCGAAAGTCTCATACGTCCCGCTGTTCGTGTCACGGCTGACAACGACGATCTCCAGATCGGGTCCGCCCACGTCGGTCCAGTTCTCGATCCCGCCGGTGTAGATCGCGCGGACCTGGTCCAGCGACAGGCCATCGATCCGGTTGCTCGGGTGGACGATCACCGCGATCCCATCGAGAGCCACCACGTGCGCGATGGGCAACACCCCGTTGTCGACCGCCGCCTGGACCTCGTTGGGTTTGATGAACCGCGAGGCGGTGGCCACATCCACCTCGCTGTTGATCAGCGAGCGGATGCCGTTGCCACTGCCCGACATGCTGACGGTGATGTTGAGGCCGGGGTTCTCCTCCATGAGATACTCGGCGAACGCCGTGGCGATGGGGCCCACCGTGGTCGATCCGTCCACCGCGATGGCCTCCTCCTGAGCGGGGGCCGCGGAGACGATCGCCGCGGCGAGAGAAACCAGGAACGGGGGGATTCGGAGCGCCCGCAAATATTTACGACACATGTTCATATCTCCATTCAATGCTGAGTGGTCTCTGCGCTGATAGGATCAGCCCCCCCGAAGATCAAGGGGAAAAACGGGAATCAGTCA
>JAFGKF010000196.1 GCA_016928695.1 Candidatus Sumerlaeota bacterium
GGGGGCCAGGGAGTGCCGGAATGGGGATGCCGGCACGATGGGGGCCAGGGAGTGCCGGAATGGGGATGCCGGCACGATGGAATACTTCCCTACAGCCTCTCGCGGCGGCGGTCGTAGGGCACGCGGACGTCGCGCAGTCGCCGGAGCAGAGAGAAGTAGGCCTCCCTCGCACTCCCCTCCTCCGTGAACGGCATGCGGAACAGGTCGCGGATCTCCGCGCGCGAGATCTCCCCCTGCTCGAGCCCGTTGTAGAGCAGCAGCCCGAGGCGGTAGCCCAGCGCGTGGACCACGCCGATGAAGACGCTGAACTCATCCCAGCAGCGCTTCGGCAGTCGGCGCAGCCTGCGGCCGGGATCGGCCAGCACCTCCTCCTCGATTTTGAGATGGGCGATCACAGCCCGCGCGATCTTGCGCAGATCGCGCCCCTTGACGTCGAGCCGCCTGCCTCGCAGCTCGCGCTCGACGTCGCGGTAGTCCTCCGCGCGGTACGCCAGGCGTGAGGGGTTGATGATCTTCGACCCGAAGAAGCCCAGCACCTCGCGCATCGTCCGGTGGTAGAAGTCGTGCCGGCGCGATTTCACCCGCGGCGGCGGCCCCGAGAGCTGGAAGTTGATGAAGTGCGCCGCCTCCTCCGCCGCGTGGTTCACCGTCAGATTCGCCAGGTAGATGAGATTGCCCTCGGGCAGAAAGTGGCTCTCGCCCTTGAGGATCTGGATGGCGACGAGCCCGATCTCCTCATTCGTGTAAACGTGGACATCGCGCAGATCGTCGAGGAAGTTCAGATCGCCCACGGTGTAGACGGAGAAGTCCGACAGATCGTCGCGGATCCCCAGCGTCCCCGCGATCGAATCGATGAAGCGCCCCACCTGGCTCTGGAGGTCGAGCTCGCGCTCGCCGTCACCCGACCACGTCTCGCCGAGAACGGGTGCCAGCATCTCCTCGTACTCGAGCCAGTTGAGGTACGACTGCAGCTTCACGATCGGGTGCGTGTGCTGAACGCACAGCTCACGCGGGGAGTAGCGGACGACCTCCACTCTCCGCTCGCGCCCCTGCTCCACAAGCCTCCAGTGAACACTCTCGACGTTCTGGTGGATCACCACCCAGCGCCGCTTCGCCCCCAGCTTTCCCAGCAGATCGTCGACCATCGCCGGCAGATGGGGCGTCGCCACATGCATGTCCCCATCGACGACGAGGAGCTTCGCACCCGGGTGCGCCGCCGCCGTCTGCGCCACGGCCATCGCCGCACAGATGTCGCGCTCAGCCAGGCTGGCGCGGCGCACCTGGAGATCGCAGTTGATGCCGAGGACGGGGATCTTCAGCTCACGCGCCGTGTCGAAAAACGGGCGGAAGTGGGGCCAGTGAAACCCCCACGTCTTGTCGTACTCGATCTCGCGGAGAAACTCCTCGTCGTCCAGATCCCCGGCCAGATACCGCTCGACCGAGCTCCGGTCGCAGACCTGGAGCATCTCCAGGGCCAGGATCCAGTCGCGGCTCCCCCGCTCCCAGAGCGTGCGCAGCAGACGGACCGAGAACTCCTGTGCGGCCGCCAGCGTGTGGTAGTCGCCGACGAAGATGATGTCGGCCTGCTCGCAGGCGGCGAGCAGCGTCTCGCGCGTCGTGGCCCGGAAGGGGCGCTCGATCTGCTCGCGGTGGACCCGCTCATAGCGCTCCAGGTCGCGGGGCTGCTTGCCCAGCGTCGCCCGGATGTCGCGCCGAATGGCGCCGAGAATTCGGCGCTGAACCTGGATGAGCTGGGAGCGGTGGCTCACCGGCGAAGCCCCCTCTGTCCAATCCGGATAGCCTCACTCTGCCCCGGACCGGGGGGAGCACTCAACCGCCAATGGAGGGAGAGGGGGTGGCTGGAGCCTCGGGGGAGGCGGGTCCCCCGGGGTCGAGCCCGAACGTCCCTGTCTCCAGGAAGCGATAAACCGCCTGGACCACACCGGGGTCGTTGGGCAGCGCCTCATGTCGCGCGTCGATCACGCGGAACTCCTGGGCTTCGGGCAGATACGCCTCGGTCACGCCCACCACCCCATCGTTGTCGCCCAGGGCGTAGGGGTTGATGCCGGAGCCCGATCCCGCGAGGATCCCGAAGTCGCAGGGCGGCACGGCGAGCCGCTGGGCCTCACGGGTTGTCAGCTGCGTCCCCCCATGGCCGAACATGAACTGGTAGGGCAGCGACTGCGACCAGCGGTTGGCAAAGGTCGCCCCCTGGTTGGGGGTGCCGATCATCACGAGTCGCCGCACCTCCGGGAAGTCGAAGCGCTCGAACATCCGGCGGGCGATCAGGCCGCCATAGCTGTGCGTGACAAGGCTGACACTCCGTCCACGGTAGGAATCCAGCAGCTCGGCCAGGCGCATGGCATTGGTCTCCAGCCCGTCGCGAAGGCCGGAGTAGCGGAAGTAGACGACCTCGTACCCGCGCTCGACGCCCCCCTGCCACAGCTGCCGCATCGAGTAGCCCGGCCAGCGCCAGATGGCGTGGACGAGCACGACGACCTGGGGCTCCTCGCTCCCCACCGAGGGCGGGGGACGCCAGATGGTGGTGTGAGTGCAGCCCAGCAGGGTCAAGAGCAGCCCCAGGGCAGCGGAGCGGAGGAGACGTCCCATGGTCACTCAGACAATTTCACAGAAAAAAAGGGCTCACCGGTCTTCCGGCGATCCCGCTCCCAAACAGCTTCAATGCCGGGTCTTTCGTCAAGCGAAACCGGCTCACTCCTCGGCCCGGGGAGGCACATCGAGCTCGGCCCACCAGCGGGGATCGATGTCTGGAAAGAGCCGGTCACGCTGCTCGGTCTCGTCGACGAAGAGCCACTCCTCGTCGGTGATGGAGCCCTCGGCGGCAAACTTTTCCGTCAGCCCCGCCAGACGGGTGAAATCGTCGGAGTGGTTGGCCACCCGCAGCTCCGCGTAGTCGCGCGCGCTCCACGTCGAGATCAGGAAGGGCCAGTCGCTCGACTCCAGGAGGAGCAGGCTCCGCCCGCAGGCTCGGAGCAGGCGCTGGAGGGAGGAGTCGGCACTGTCGCCGAAGCGCCGCGCCAGGTCCTGCATCTTGGTCTCGGCCGGATAGATGTGCTTCCAGGTCCACTCGGTCCACTGGTTGAGCCAGATGTAGTGATGCCCCCCCTGGCCCCAGGAGCCCTCGGGGATCTGGACGAAGTGGCTCGGCTGGTTCGCCTCCAGGTAGTCGCCGCAGGTGGTCAGATCCACCTCGGGGTCGAGGGCCAGGCCGCGCAGCACGTGGTAGAGCCACTGTGGCCCCTCGAACCACCAGTGGCCGAAGAGCTCGGTGTCGAACGGCGCGGTGACGATGCCCGGTGAGCCGAAGCGCTCGAGGCGCTCGGCCAGCTGCTCCTTGACGATCTGGATGAAGTGCATCGCCTGCTCGGCGGGGATGCCGGCCACGGCCCCGAGCATGTACTCCTCTTTGTCGGCCAGGTCGGCCTTCGTGTTGGTCACCGCCCAGTAGCGGTGGCCGCCGGGGAAGTGCTTCTTGTGGAAGTCGAGATAGCGGGGGTTGCCCGGGTAGCCGTGCTCGCCGCTCCAGACCTGAAGCCCCGTGCGGGGATCGCGGATGAAGATCGCCACCGGGTCTTTGTCCTCAACGTAGGACCTGACGCAGTGGGGCTGGTGGGGCGAGAGCTCCTCGTCCTCGGGCCGGGGTTTGTAGGCGGCCTCATACTGCTTCCAGAGCAGCCGCAGCGCCTCGAAGCGGTCGATGTAAACCCCCGCGGCCTTGCCGCCGCGCAGCAGGTGCGTGTCGACGATGAAGTACTGAATGCCATTCTCGCTGAGGAACTCCTCGACCCCCTTGCGCAGGGTCGGTGCAGGCGCCCCCTTGCACTGGACCGGCGGTGCCCAATGATAGCGCGGGCGGTAGGCGCACTCGGCCAGCCAAGTGCCGCGCGGGGCCCGCCCCATGTGGCGCTCGTAGACACGCTTGCCCATCTTGACCTGCGCCTGGATCGACGTGTCCTGGCCCAGCAGAGGTGCGTATCCGTGCGTCGCGCTGCACGTGATCACCTCGATGTGCCCGGCATCCTGCAGGCGGCGGAAGCCCGCCAGGATGTCGCGATTCCAGCGGTCGGCGAAGCGCTCGGCGAGGGAGGTGTAATGGTCGCGCCAGAAGGTGGCCACCTCCGCCAGGTTCCTCTGACCCAGCCGGGTGAAATGCGCCAGATCAACCTCCGCCGCCTCGATCTTCTCGTGCAGATAGCCCTGGAACTCGGCCTTGAAGTCGGCGTCGGTCAGCATCTCCATCAGGACCGGCGTGATGCCGATTGTGCACTTGGGGCTCAGGCCCTCTTCGACGAGGCGCTCGAGGATGTCGAGCAGAGGGATGTACGTCTCGGCCGCAGCCTCGTTGAGCCAATCCGAGCCGTGGGGCCATCGGCCATGGCTCAGCACATACGGCAGGTGAGAGTGCAGGACGAAGGTGAAGGCACCCTTCGCGCCGTTGGGAGAGGGGGACATGGTTGGGATCCTCCGTGAGGTGTGCGGCAGAGTCAACCGCGCTGAGGAAGGCGTCGGCGTGAGGCACTCGGGCCCTGGATCAGGCGCGTGAGCACTCGGCAGAGGTCGCGCACAGATTGGGCCAGTGAAGATTGTGTACCACTTTTCATCTCAGGCCGTTCATCACTCCAGCTGGACCGATCTCCTCTGTCAATCGACATCTCGGGGATTTTCTCGAGAGATGGTGATTTGGACCGTTCCAATGTCAAGGCCTTTTCGGGGTGCTCTGGGGCAGCGGAGAGATTCGAAAAAGGGTGAAGGGGGGGCTCCACACCGAAAAGGCAGGGGGGAAAACCACCCTGCCTCTCGGAGATGTCTCGGGTTCCGCGCTCAGCGCTTCGAGAACTGGTGCGCGCGGCGGGCCTTGTGCAGACCGTATTTCTTGCGCTCTTTCATCCGTGGATCGCGGGTCAGGTGTCCCTCGCGTTTCAGCTGGGGACGCAGTGCGGGATTGGCGTCGACCAGCGCGCGGCTGATGCCGTGGCGGATCGCTCCCGCTTGGCCGCTGGGGCCGCCGCCTCGGACGGTGACCAGGATGTCGTACTTGCTCAGGGTGTGGGTGTCACGCAGGGGCTGCTTGACGAGGGCTTCGAGGGCGGGGCGATTGCCGAAGTGCTCCTCGAACGACCGGCCATTGACCATGATCTTGCCCTTGCCGGGACGGAGATAGACGCGGGCGGTGGAGGTCTTGCGCCGTCCGGTGCCGTAGTTCTGCTCGGTGATCATGTCTCTCAGTTCTCCTCTGTGCGGGCCCGGCGCGTCTTGAGCGGCAGGGGCTGGGGCTTCTGGGCGGCGTGGTCATGCTGGGGGCCGGCGAAAATGCGCAGCCGCTTCATGAGCGAACGCCCGAGACGGGTCTTGGGCATCATGCCCCAGACGGCGAGTCGCAGGATCTCCTCGGGCTTCTTCTCGAGCAGGCGCTGCGGAGTGGTCTCGCGGCCACCGCTGGGATAGCCGGTGTGGCGATGGTAGACCTTTTGGGTCAGCTTGCGGCCGGTGAAAACGACCTTCTCGGCGTTGATCACGACAACGCAGTCGCCGTTCTTGATGTGTGGCGCGTAGGTGGGGCGCGTCTTGCCCAGCAGGACCTTCGCAATGCGTGCCGCGAGCCGTCCGACGATCTGATCCTCAGCGTCGACCAGCCACCATTTCTCCTCGACCTCGGCCGGCTTGGGCATATGTGTCTTCATCATCTTCTGTGTCTCCAGGGGCCGCCCAGGCGAGAGTGTCCCCTCGCGGGCGAAAAGCCGCCAGAATCTGCGGATCTCAGGTCCCCATGTCAAGCTCTCTCAGGATCTCAAATCCGCAAAAGGACAATCAGCGCATCTCCACGATCGCCGCCCACTTGAAACCCCCGGCGATGGCATCGAATCGCAGCAGGCGCATCGGCCCCGCCTCCCCCCCGATCTCCCGCGCCAAGACCCCTGCCCGGCGGAGCATCTCGGCTTCGTCGACCCGGCCCTCCACGAGGGGAGCCCCTCCCCAACCCGAGAGCGCGATCCAGACCGGCCGCTGGGTCCAATTCTCGGGCAAGTTCTCCTCCTTCAGGTATCCACACATCTCGGTCAGGATCATCACCTGGGTGACGGTGACCTCCTCGTCAAAGGGCACCCGGATCAGCGCGCCGGGCAGCTGGGCATGGAGCGGCATCGCGAGGAACATCTGGTCGCACAGCAGCGGGGGCATCGCCTCCACACCGCCGCGCGCCTCGATCCATTTGATCAGACGGCCCGAGACCCCACGCACATGGCCGTTGGCCTGGAGCACACCCGCCGTGTGACTGAGCAGTGTCCCGGCGACCAGCGCTGTGGCCAGCCACCGCCACCACCGGGGCCCCTCCCCCAACCCAACGGCCATGAGAATCACGGTGGGGACGACCAGGATCACGTAGAAGCGTGTGAAGAAGAGAAATCCCGCCACCTGATAGGCGATGAGAAGCAGCAGACCTCCGAAGAGGGTGCATCCCAGCAGAATCCCGGCTGGACGGCGGCGGGGATCGGCCACGAGGATGCGCACGCCCGCGATCGCCAGGACCAGGATCACGGCGGCCCCGATCTCGGCCCAGAGAAGCGATCCCCCTCCGAGCCCGAGCCATCGCCAGGGGGGCGTGCGGATGAGGCCCTGAGTGCCCTCGAGGGCCTGGATCAGAGTCTGGACCCCGAGCGAACCATGGCCTCCGTGGGCGGAGACAAATCCGAAATCGGCGCGTGGGAGCAGATATCCCAGAGCCGGGGCCAGCGCCATCACACCGAAGATCACCCAGCTCGACGTCCATGGGCGATCGAGCCGCCCCCAGCGGGCGGCGAGGAGTCCAACCCAGAGCCCCCCCACGACGGCTCCGCCAAGGTACTGGGTCATCATCACTCCGAGAGCGCAGGCGAAGAGGGCGACACCCCACCAGCTCCAGGCGCCGCGGGCGCGGAGCACGGGAAAGGCGGCACCGATCATGGCCGCGATCAGCAGCCCCTGAAGCGCGTACATCCGCAGCTCTTGGGAATAGAAGACGTGGAGGGGATGAATGGCCAGAAGACCCGCCGCCACAAGAGCGGTTGAATCCCCCAGCGCGCGCCGCGCGGCGAGCCAGACGACGGGAACCGTTGCCGTGCCCAGCGCGACACCGAAAAGCCGCGCCCAGAGAACCGAGTCGGTCCCCCACAGGTGAAGCAGCCAGAACCACAGGGGGGGATGGACATCGAGCCCGATGGTCTGATTCATCGGATCCCACGGCATGCGAGCGATCAGCAGCCCGAAGGCCTCGTCGTACCACAGCCCGATTTCCCGCAGGCGCACCAGGCGCAGCGCCAGAGCGAGAGCCGTCAGGGCGATGAGCGCCAGGGCAAGGGCCCATGGGGGGAACCGATGAGCAGACTCATCAGGGGTGGATTGATCGGGGGATGTTGTCATGGGCTCGGCTGCGAGGGTTCATCCCAGCGGCTCCCGCTGTCAATTACGAGGAAATACCAATTGTGACTCGGGATTTCGATGCGACAGTGGGGAGCTGATGAGCACCCAGAGCGACACCCCCCGGCGCGCCTTGGCGCTCGACGCCCTGCGGGGCCTCGCCATTCTCGGGATGATCCTCTCCGCCCGGATCCCCTATGGCTGGACCGAGGGAGTCCAGTGGCTTCCCGGCTGGATGTACCACGGGCAGGAGGGTCCCAATCCCGAGTGGTTCGGACCGCACCCCGCGGGCTTCACCTGGGTCGACCTCGTGTTCCCCGCGTTTCTCTTCGCCATGGGAGCGGCGTTCCCCCTCGCGCTCTCACGCCGCCTCGAGCGCCGGGCGAGCGGCCTGTCGATCGGGGCGTGGATCCTCCAGCGCTTCGTGCTCCTGGTCTTCTTCGCGATCTATCTTCAGCACACGATCCCCTATGTGATGGGAGATTCGGCGGCCGATCACTGGGTGGGGCTTCTCGCGTTCCTGATCCTCTTCCCCATCTTCACACGATTCCCCCGCTCGTGGAGCTCCCCGCTGATCCTCGGCCTCCGCGTGGCGGGGCTCGCCTCAGCCTGCGGCCTGCTGGCGGTGATTCGCTATCCCGACGGCGGGGGATTCGATCTCTATCGCCGCGACATGATCATCCTCGTCCTCGCCAACGTGGCGCTCGTGGGGTCGGCGCTTTGGCTGCTCGGTTCCAGGGGCAAGGGGTGGCGCGTGCTCGCCTATGGGCTGGGCCTCGCGCTGGGTGTCCTCGGCCACTGCTCGATGAATCAGCCCACGCATGTCACCCTGGGTCTGGGCGAGGCGCTGTCGCGGCTCAATGCGCATCCGCTCAGCTGGATGACCCAGCTGCTGCTCTTCAAGTACATGCTCACCGTCGTGCCGGGGATGATCGCGGGCGATCTGCTCCTGGCCTGGATGCGCAGCCCTCATGAGGAGAGACCCACGGCCCAGTGGTTCGGGGGAAGGCTCTGGGTGCTCGTGTGGGTGACGCTCGGACTCGTGGTCTTCGCCCACATCGGCCTCAAGGCCCGCTGGGTCATCGCCACGCCGGTGGGATTGGCCGTGGCCTGCGCAGCGGGTTTCGCGCTGGTGCGTTCGCCGCGGACCTCGACGGAGCGGTTCCTGGCGCGGCTGTGGCTGTGGGGCGGGATCTGGCTCGCGATCGGGATGGCGCTCGAACCACTGGAGGGCGGGATCAAGAAGACCCCCTCGACGCTGAGCTACTACACGGTCTCGGCGGGGCTCTCGATTTTCCTCCTCGTGCTCTTCACGGCGGTGATCGACGTGCTCGGCCATCGACGCCCGATGGGTCTTCTCATCACCAACGGTCAGAATCCGATGCTGGCCTACGCGGGGATCCGCGGTGTGCTCGGGCCGTTCTACCGTCTGACCGGGATCGACGCGCTGATCACCAATCCGATCTTCCGGTTCAGCGCCTGGCTCGGGGCGCTCTGGGGATTGATCAAGAGCCTCTCGCTCGCCGCGCTCGTGCACATCCTGACACGCCGGAAAATCCTCTGGCGATCTTAGCGCATCTCAGGGGATGATGGGCCGAATCTCAGATCTCTTGGAGGGATCCGTCATGCGCTTGTCTCTGATCCTCTGCCTCACTCTCACACTGGTGAATCTCTCGCCCGCGGGGGACATCGATCCCCCGGGCACGCCGAGCTCGACCATGCTCCCGCTCGACCAGGTCGAGCCGCGCGAGGCGATCACCTCGCTGCCGCGCACGATCAGCGAGTCGGGATCCTATTTCCTGACCGAGGATCTGACGGGCTCGAGCGGCAACTCGGGCATCACGATCAACGCCGACCACGTGACCCTGGATCTGCGGGGCTTTTCGCTGATCGGGGTCACGGGCTCCGTGGACGGCATCCAGATCAGCTCGGGGCACAGCAATGTGGTGATCCACAGTGGCACCGTGCGCGGCTGGGGCGATGACGGCATCGATGCGGATTCCACCAACGCCTGCCGCGTGGAGGGGATCCGGGCGATCGGCAACGGAGACGCGGGCATCGCTCTCAGCGACAACAGCGCGGTCGCCGACTGCGCCGCCGATGACAATGTCACAGGGATCGTCGTCAACGACAGCTGCGTCGTCACGCGCTGCACCGCCTCGAACAACACGGGTGACGGCATCCTGACCGGCTACAGTGCAACGGTGAGCGACTGCACGGCGCGTGCCAACGGAAACGACGGTTTCCGAGCCGATTTCGGCTCGGTCATCCGCCACTGCACCGCAGCGGTCAACCTCGGAGATGGAATCGACGTGCTGGGGGATTGCCTGGTGCTGGAGAACACCTGCGACTCTCAGAGCAACCCTGGGTCCGCTGGGATCCGTGTGCAGATCTACGCCAATCGGATCGACGGCAATCACCTGACCTTCAACCAGACCGGCATCGACGCGATCACCGGCTCCGTCCAGAGCACAGACAACCTGATCGTGCGCAACAGCATCGTCCACAGCTCAGGGCACACCATCATCGACATCAACAGCTCGGTGAACCAGGTGGGCACGACCATCACCTCAGGCGGCCCGCTGACCACAGACAATCCCTGGGCGAATTTCGCCCAGCAGCACTGAGGCTTGCGCATGGCGCGGCCACCTGCTTGAAGGGGGGCAGACCCCGCCCAGGAGAGACCCCTTGAGCCCTGAGAACCCCACCCCGCGCGTCGACGGACGCCGCCCCGACGAGCAGCGCCCGATCCGGGTGACGCCCGACATCGCGAAATTCGCCGGGGGGTCTTGCCTGATCGAGATCGGCGACACGCGCGTGATGTGCACCGCGACCGTCGACAATCAGATCCCGGGCTGGCTCCGCGGCCAGGGGCGCGGGTGGGTGACCGCCGAGTACGCGATGCTTCCGTGCTCGACGCCCCAGCGGACGGTGCGCGACGCCAACCGCCGACAGCCCGCGGCGCGCTCGACCGAGATCCAGCGCCTGATCGGACGCTCGCTGCGGGCGGTGACGGATCTGAAAAAGCTGGGCGAGCGCCAGATCGTGGTCGACTGCGACGTGCTCCAGGCCGACGGGGGAACACGGACGGCGTCGATCACAGGGGCCTTCATCGCCATGGTGCTGGCGATGCGGGCCGAGATCGCAGCCAACCGGATGAGCCGCATCCTGGTGACCGACTTCTGCGCGGGGACGAGCGTGGGGATCGTCGAGGGACGCCCGGTGCTCGACCTCAACTACCTCGAGGACAGCCAGGCGGAGACCGACATGAACGTCGTGATGAGCGGCGCGGGGGGGCTGATCGAGATCCAGGGCACCGCTGAGACGGCCCCCTTCAGCGAGGGCCAGCTCCACGAGATGCTCGCGCTGGCGAAGATAGGCATTGACCAGCTCATCCAGATCCAGAAGGATGTCCTCCAGGTCGACAGCTTCGCACGCTGACCTCTGGACGCTCCCCGCGACTCCTCGCTGAAGCGCCCCGCACCCCGTTCCAGGAGTGTCGACCATGCGTCTGTCACTCGTTGCCCTGATCCTCAGTGGCTTGGCCACTGGCTGCTTCCTCGGCCCGACACGCTCGGTCTGCGTGCTCGACTATCAGGTCATCAGCGCCGGTCCCGAGCACACGCATCTCGCCCGCGCGATCCCCGAGTTCCTCACCCACGAGCTCTCGCAGAACCCGCGCCTGGAGGTCCAGGACCCCCAGGACGTGGACCGCTATCTCAGCGATCTGGAGCAGCGGTGGACGGTCCGCGATCACTCGCGGCTTCAGGGGCTCGGCATGGCGCTGGGCTCGGACTACTTCGTCCTCGGCTCGGTGACGAGCCTGGGGCCGCGCTTCGTGGTCGAGTCGCGGCTGTTCTCGATCGAGCGCGGCGCCATCGTGCCCGGCACGGCCTTCCGCCGCATCTGCCAGGACGAGCAGGACATCCTGATGCAGATCGAGTCGATCGCCGAGCAGCTGCGCCACCAGATCCTCGCCCGCACGCCAGAGCCGAAGCAGCAGACAACCCGGAGTCAGTGACGCCGGGGACATTCGCTTGACATGGTGCCGGAATGGGAATTCCGGCAC
>JAFGKF010000197.1 GCA_016928695.1 Candidatus Sumerlaeota bacterium
AGGTGCTCAGGGGGAGGACGACGATGTCCAAGGTCCCGACCGTGTTGTTGTTCTGCAACAAGACATACTCCCCACCGAGTGAGACACATCCCAATTCCCCGATGGGTGTGCTCATTCCCTCTGGGCCGTCGGGGGAGATCTTCAGTCGACCTGGGCAGGCTTCCAATCTCAGGTCATCGGTGATCTGGAATGCCTCCAGATACCAGTCGTCGGGATCGGCTGCTCCGTCACGGCTCAGCGTGATGAAGAGCTCACCATCGGGGCTGATTGTGTGCTCCCCATCAAAGAAGCTCCAGCTTGGCCTTGTGAAGGAGTCGGCCAAGATCAGCGTTTGGTCTGGCAGAATTTCATACAGATCAATCTGATCCTTGTCACCTGTGGGATGAACAAGAAATCGCCCAAAGGGATCCATCTGAACACGATCTCCCCTATGGGGGGTCTCTAACAATTGAACGACAGCGAGATCGCCTTCGGCCGTCAGCTCCCAAACCCTCAACTGTCCAGGTGCAGAGCCTCTGATGGTCACAAAGTGGTACGGTTGAGCGGGAAGGGGGGGGGGCGCCCCAGACCATCAAGGCCATCAGAGTGAGAGCGGCGAGCCGTGATCGCACGGGCAGACCTCCGAGGTGCCGACTCCTGCGCTGTCTTTGGACGTTGCCACACCTGTCAGGGGTTGTCGAGGGGCGTCTGTTTCAACAATTGCCGGCGGGGGCGCCGGCGCTCCATCGATCAGGGGCCAGGCACCAGCGGCTGTCGCCGCGATCTCTTCAATCTCCCATTGAGGAAGCACCGCGACTCTGCCACATTGGGTGCGCAATCCGCCGCGGAGGTCGCGTTCTCCATGAGACTCTACGTTGTGCGACACGGCATCGCCGTCGACCGACTCTCCCCCAGTGTGACGAGCGATGCGGAGCGCTGGCTGACCGAGGAGGGGAAGACCAAGACCCTGGCAGTGGCCGAGGGGCTCGAGGCCCTCGGCGTCAAGGTGGATGTGATCCTCACGAGCCCCCTGGTCCGCGCGCGGCAGACGGCCGAGATCTTGACAGAGGTTCTGGAGCCCACCGGAGGCCTGGTCGAGACCGGGGCGCTCGAGCCGGGCTTCTCGATGACCGAGCTCTGCGAGGTGCTGATGGCGCAGGGGCCGCCCGAGAGCGCGATGATCGTCGGGCACGAGCCGGACCTGAGCGAGCTGATCTCCACGCTCGTCTGGGGGGATGACCGCGGCGAGGTGGAGATGAAAAAAGCGGGGTGCGCGCTGCTCGAGATCGACGCGCTCCCGCCCTCCGAGGCGGGGGTGACGCTGCGCTGGCTGATCCCCCCGAAAGTGCTGATGCGGCTGATCCGCTGACACTCCGACGCCGGGCGAAATGCATCCTTGGCAATCCCCGCTCGCCGTGGGAGGGTCCTGTGCTGAAGCGCTCACTCATCGGAATCTGAGATGCACCCCGTTCTCTTTGAGATCTTCGGTCTGCCGATCAGCCCCTATGGGCTGCTGATCGCCTGTGGACTGATCGTCAGCGTGACCATCGCCCGCCGGCGCGCGCGGCGCGTGGGCATCCCCGAGGACTCGGTTCTCGACGTCGTCTTCTGGGGCGTGATCGCGGGCTTCATCGGGGCGCGTGTCGCCTTCATCATCGTCACCTGGGATCACTTCGTCGCCGACCCGCTCGGGACCATCTTCTCGCGACAGGGCTTCGTCTTCCTCGGCGGACTCTTCGCCGCGATCCCCGTGGTCCTGATTGTCCTGCGGCGCTGGCACGTGCGCTTCTGGCCCATGGCCGATCTGCTCGCCCCGTGCCTCGCGCTCGCCCACGCCTTCGGGCGCACCGGCTGCTTCTTCGCCGGCTGCTGCTACGGGCGCCCGACCTCCATGCCCTGGGGGGTCCACTTTCCGCGGCTGATCGATTGGAGCAATGGACCGGTCGACCTCGCGTCGGTCCAGATCACCGACGGGGTCCTTCTCTCGCACGGCGAGATCGTGGGGCATGTCACCGGCAGCATCGCCTACATCGATCAGGTTCTCGACCCGAGCTGCCCCATCGACTGGACGTCGGCCCACTCGCTGCCCATTCACCCCACCCAGCTCTACGACGTCGCCATCCAGATCACGCTCTTCGTGGTGCTCACCTGGCTCTGGCGCCGCCGGAAATTTCACGGCCAGGTCTTCATCCACTACTTCTGGCTCTACGGGCTGACGCGCATCATCCTGGAGTTCTTCCGTGGCGACCCCGGGCGGGGGGTCTGGACCGACAACCTCATCTCGACCTCGCAGATCCTCAGCACGCTGATGGTCGCCCTCGCCGCCGCGCTCTGGCTCCAGCGCCGCCGCCTCTTCGCCCCCGCCGACGCCCCCGTGATGATCGGCCCAGCGCAGGAGGTCGACGGTGACCCCTGATCTCCCCAACATCCCCACACCCACGCTCGGGGGCGGGCCCCTGTGGGAGGATGTCGCCCAGGTGGAGGGATACCGGATTCAGCGCAATCGCATGACAGGGCATCATCGCCTCATCGACGCCGCGAACGTGCGCCGCGCTTGGGGATCGCACGAGACCTGCGAGGAGATGCTGGCCCGGCTGATCGGGGAGCCGGAGCCGGCCCCTCATCCGAACATCCCCCTGCCGACCCTCGGGGGCATGCAGTTCTGGGCCGATGAGATCGTGCACTGCGGCTGGCGCATCCAGCGCAACGTGTTCACCGGTCACCATCGCCTGCTCGACCCGCGCGATCGGCGGCAGGCGTGGGGCACACTCGAGCAGTGCGACGTGGTGATGCGCCGCCTCCATGAGGAGGCGGAGATCGAGCCCCAGAGCGACCGCGTGGTGATCCTGGTCCACGGCATTCTCTCATGGCGCGGCGTCTGGGGGTCGATGATCGAGGCCCTCAGGCGAGGGGGCTACGAGCCCGTGGCCATCAACTACCCCTCCACGCGCGCCGGCATCGAGGATCACGTGGAGCAGCTCGCACGCGTGATCGCGAACCTCGCCGACCACGAGGAGCTCCACTTCGTGACGCACTCGATGGGGGGGCTGATCGTCCGCCGCCTTCTCGCCGACTTCCCCGAGATCAGCGAGGAGACCGGACGCGTGGTGATGATCGCCACCCCCAACAACGGCGCGGTCACCGCGGACCTGGTGCGCGATCTCTTCGCGTTTCACCTGGTCTTCGGGCCCGCGGGGAGGCAGCTGGTCACAGGCATCAACTCCTTTGTCCACGGGCTGCCGGTGCCCGACTGCGAGTTCGCCGTCATCGCCGGCTCGGGGGGGAAGAGTCGGGGCATCAATCCTCTGCTCTCGGGTGACAACGATGGGGTGGTGGAGGCCGAGAGCGCCCGGCTCGAGGGCATGAGCGACTTTCTCCTCGTCCCCCATGGCCACAACACGATCATGCGCGCCACGGAGGTTGTGGAGGCGACCGTGCGATTTCTCAGGACAGGGCGGCTGACACCGAGCCCCTCATCCGCCTGACGTCAGGCCCTCAGAGAGGGTAGTGGCGCCCCATCTCCGGGCTGATCACCTCGGCGGGAATTTCCGCGCGCAGCCGCTCGGCCAGCGCCCTCCGGGGCTCCTCCTCCCCGTGGACCAGGAAGATCCGCCTCAGGGGGTGGCGGCGGTTCAGCTCGACGGCGAAGCCGACGAGATCATCGGAGTCGGCGTGGGCCGACAGCGAGGTGATGACCCGGACCTCGGCGCGGACTCGGTGTGGCTCACCGAAGATGCGAACCTCCTCGTGCCCCTCGGCCAGTCGGCGTCCGAGCGTGTTCTGAGCCATGTGGCCAGTGATCAGGATCAGGTTCCTGGAATCCTCGATGGTGTTGCGCAGGTGGTGGAGAATGCGGCCCGCCTCGCACATGCCTGACGAGGAGATGATGATGCAGGGCATCGTCAGGCCATTGAGCTCCTTCGAGCGCTCCACATCGCGCACGTACTGCAGCGTCGCGAATCCAAAGGGATCGTTCGCCCCGTTGCCCTCGGCCAGAAGAATGTCGCGCGTCTCCCGGTCATAGCACTCGGGGTGGTGACGGAAGACCTCCGTAACGTTGACCGACAGCGGGCTGTCGACGAACACCGGCACGCGGGGCAGAGCGTCCTCATGCCAGAGATGACGGAGGTGATAGACGATCTCCTGAGTGCGTCCCACACTGAAGCTGGGGATGATCACCTTGCCCCCGCGCGCCAGGGCCGGGCCAATCGCCTCGAGCATCTGGCGGCGGGTGTCGCCGACGGGAACATGGCAGCGGTTTCCGTAGGTCGACTCCATGATGAGGGTGTCGGCCCCGGGGGGGATCTGGGGATTCCGCAGAATCGGCATGTTCTGGCGACCGAGGTCCCCCGTGAAGACCAGATGGTGGCGCTGGGCGCCCTCTCCGATCTCCAGATGGCTGATGGCTGATCCGAGGATGTGGCCCGCGTCGTGGAACGTGCACCGCAGGTGGCGAAGGATGTGAAAGGGTCGGCCGTAGGCGAGGCCGTGGAAGTTGTAGAGCGAGGCCTCCGCGTCCTCCATGGTGTAAAGGGGCTCGATCGGCGGCTTCCCCTGCCGCTGCGCCCTTTTGTTCAGCCACGACGCGTCGTGCTCGTGGATCTTGGCCGAGTCGCGGAGCATGGCGCCGCACAGATCCTGCGTCGCGCGTGTCGCGAAGATCGTCCCCTCGAATCCCTTTTTGACCAGGTTCGGGATGTTGCCCGAGTGGTCGATGTGCGCGTGGCTGAGGACGCATGAGTGGATCTCGTCGGGTTCAAACGGGAAGTTGAGATTGCGCTCGCGCGACTCGCTGCGCCGACCCTGGAAGAGACCACACTCGAGCAGAACCCTCAGCCCCTCGAACTCGACCACGTGCATTGAGCCGGTCACACTGTCGACTGCCCCCCAGAACTCCAGATGAAGACTCACGGCCCACCTCTCCTCTCGGCGAAGATTCGCTGCTCGGGGTCATTTCAATGACCCAGACTGAGAGGGGCAAGTCCGATGTGGCCGGGGAAATGCCGAAAAAGGGGCTCAGCGGTGGCTGTCGATCGTGGGCAGGGTGCCCTGATTCGCCTCCGACTCCGGGATCGTGTGGAGGCGGCGGCTCTCATCGCTGGGGAGGAGAAGGGGATTCGAGGTCCCCTCCTCCACGGCGGGCTCGGCGGCCTCACGCCGCAGCTGCCGGACGCGGCGCACCCGGTTGGCCGCGATCCGGGCCTCGAGCTCCGTGTGCTGGCGGATAAAGGCATCGCCCGCCTCGCGCAGGCGGATCTCTCGGGTCCCGAGATCCCGGGTGGCGGCCGCCAGGGTCTCCAGCCCCCTCTGGGCCCGGCTCACCTGCCATGTCGGGGCCTCCGGATTCTCGATCACCCTCATGTGCGCCTCCCGGGCCCACTCGATCATGTCGAGGGCGTCCGAGCCGTGCGAGCTCTCGGCCCGGTCCAGGGCGATGCCCGCGACCAGGAACTGGAGGTTGACGACGTCGGGTGCGATCTCTGAGGCCTGCCGGAGCAGGCGGAATCCCTCCCCGTGGTTCGCGTGATCGAAGGCGCTGATCGCCTCCTCGTACTTCGCCCGGGCATCAGGGGGCATGGCCTCGAGGTCAGGGGTGCTCAGTGTCAGATCCGGCAGCTGCCCTGCGGCATGCACCGCGAAGAGTGCCAGGGCCAGAGACAGCACACGCAATGTCATCACAGCATCTCCCGCAGTCGACGCGGTGCGGTGACCCCGCGGGGCCACTGATGTGGCCCCGCGGGTGATCCGCCCTCGACGGGGGGAGGGAGATGGCGAGGACGGACCAGACCTCAGCGCGCCGTGGCCGCAAGATCTCATCGGCCCCATGGTGCGTCAAGGATTGGCGGACCTCCTGAGGCTCCGGTTCACAGGTTGGGGGTGGCGGGGGGGACCCGTTCCATCATCTCTCGATCAATGACGGCGACATGGCCAATGCAATTCGCGCGGATGGTGCGGGAATCCCCATTCCCACACCCAGCGCGGCTGGGGTTGGGTCCGGGAGTGGGACTCCCAGACCACTGACCATGCAGAGGCCAGTGGTGCGATTCAGCCCGTGCATCGAGCTGATCATTTGCCGATCTCAACTGCCTGAAAATGGCACTTTCAGTGACCGATCTCCCCCGAGTTTGATCTCACATCGAAATCAGGTGCTTCATCAATTCTCTTGCCAATGGGACTCAGCATCGCTTTGATTCACCGGACCAATTCCGCTCAGGAGATCTGCGAATGAGTGTATTCAAAATACAAATGGGTGACAACAGTGTCACAATTGAGGGCTCCAATGCCTTTGTGGAGCACATTCAGGGCATTGTCATCGGCGCGCTGCAGAGCGCACCACTTGCCGCTGGGGCAGCCCCCATCCGCGCCAAGCGTGGCCGCCGGGCGGCCGCAAAACCCGCGGCAAAGGCCAAAAGAGCCAGGGCGGGCAAGAGGCGTGGTCGTCTGCCCGGGCGCATGGTCAAAGGCAAATACATCAAGCCCGGCGATCCCATTCCCGCGGGATATCGCGAGGTGAATGGCAAAATCGTCCCTGTCGGTGGAGCCAAGCCCGCGAAGAGGGCCGGCCGCAAAAAGGCTGGCCGGAAAAAGGCCGCGGGAAAAAAGAGAAAAGCGGCCAGGGCGAAAAAGGCGACAGCCAAGAGAAAAACCGCCGCCAAAAAGGCGGGGAAAAAGCGTCGCGGTCCGGCCAAGGGATCAAAGCTGATTGATGGGAAAATGTATTCCCCAGCGCAGATCAGAGCAAATCCCGAGCTGAAAAAGAAATTGGCCTCGCGTGCCAAAGGGAAAAAATGATGTTCGCCGGAGGCGGGGCGCAGACCCCGCCTCCTCCTCTCTCAGGGCACCTCGATGGCGAGAAGAGTCAGGTCGTCGTCGATCCCCTCGTCTCCCGCCACCGATCGAATGGTCTCCAGTGTTGCCCTGACCGCCTCGCCCAGTGGAAGGCTGTGATTGTCGGCCAGCGTCGCCGCCAGGCGCTCAAAGCCGAACATCTCGCCGTGCTCGTCCAGGGACTCATTGAGCCCGTCGCTGTAGAGGAAGATCCGATCCCCCGGCTCCAGTGAGATCTCGGTCTCTGTGTACTCCGCCTCCCGCAGCATCCCCGCGGGGAGGCCCCCGGGGATCTCCAGGATCTCCCCCGCCTGGCCCGCCCGTGTCTGGATCGGATTGGGGTGACCCGCCCGCGTCAGCCTCAGCGTTCGATCGCGTGTGTTGAGGAGGGCATAGAGGATGGTGTGATAGAGGTTGTTCTGCGTCTCCATTGGGAAGCGCTCGTTGAGGTCCGAGACCACCTGTGAGGGCGATGCGATCTCGTAGTGCGGCGCTGTGGGGAGCCATCTCTTGACCAGCGACCCCTGCCCCGGGGTGGGGACAAGGACGCGGCTCAGCGTGACCGACAGCATGGCCGCCGGCACGCCGTGCCCGGAGACGTCGATGACGTAGAGGCCGACACTGTGCTCGTCGAGCCGCTGGATGTTGAAGATGTCGCCCGCCACATACTGCGAGGGGATGAACTGCCAGGCGAAGTTGTACCCCTCGATCTTCGGCGCGCTCTGGGGCAGGAGACTCATCTGGACGGCCGCCGCCGCCTTCAGATCCGCGCAGAGCACCTCATTCTGGTGAGCCAGCTTTCGCTCGAGATTGATCAGGCGCTCGCCCACCCGGAGCCGGACATGCAGCTCGGCGTGATCGAGGGGCTTGGTGACGAACTCGTCCGCGCCCGCCTCCATGGCCTCGAGGAACTCCGCGCGCTCCGTCTTCGCCGTCAGAAGAATGATGTAGACATACCGCTCGCCGCAGTCCTGCCGAACACGGCGGACCAGCTCGATGCCGTCCATCCCCGGCATCTCCCAGTCCGAGATCACAAACTGGAAATCGTCCCGGTGATCCTTGAAGAGGTCCCACGCCTCGGTCCCATCGGCCGCGGCCGCCACCTCATGGCCCCATCCCTCGAGCATCCGCTGGAGCAGACGTCGGCTGACACGATCGTCCTCGGCGATCAGGATCTTCATTGCTCTCCCTCAGAGCCCACGGCTCTCCCGTCGGGGCAATGTAGATCGGACAGAGAGAGTGTCAAGGATCAGGGTCAGAGATTGAGCTGAAGACGGGCCGCCTCCGAGAGCATCTCCATGGAAAAGGGGGGATCCCAGACCAGCTCCAGGTGAGTGCTCTTGACCCCCTCGACCCCAGCCACCGCCCTCTCGACGTCGCCCGGGAGAGATTCGGCCACCGGGCAGTTGGGCGAGGTCAGGGTCATCACGATCTCGGCATGGCCCTCCGGGCTGATGTCGAGGCGGTAGATCAGGCCGAGGTCAAAGATGTTGATCGGGATCTCGGGGTCGAAGACGTCTCGGAGCGCCGCGATGGCGCGCTCCTTTGCAGGGGAGTCGGGCTCACGGCGGTGCTCGGGCTCAAGCGGCATGGGCGGGGCTCCTCTGTCACTCGGTGGTGACGGGCTCGCTCCTCTTGTCGAGGGCGGCGTTCAGTGTGTGCCAGGCCAGCGTGGCGCACTTGACCCGCGTGGGAAACTCGCGCACCCCCGCGAGCACCTCGAGCTTGCCCAGGTGCGGCTCCTCGGGAAGCTCCTCGTCGCGGAGTCGCTCGCCGGTGACCAGATGGTGAAATTTCTCGAAGAGAATGCGGGCATCCTGCACCGACATCCCCTTCATCGCCTGGGTCATCAGCGAGGCCGACGCCGTCGAGATCGCGCACCCCCCCCCCTCGAAGGCCACCTCTTGGATCACGCCGTCGTGCACCTCCACGTGCACGGTGAAGTGATCGCCGCACAGCGGGTTGTATCCCTCCACGCTGCACGTCGGGTGCTCCAGGGTGTGGAAGTTCCGGGGGTGCCTGCCGTGGTCGAGGATCAGCTCCTGGTAGAGGTCGCGCAGATCCATCAGGCGAAGACCTCGCGCACGCGCCCGAGCCCCCGGATCAGCGCGTCGATGTCCTCGGTGGTGTTGTAGAGGCCGAGAGACGCCCGCGCGGTGGCGGCGATCCCGAAGCGCTTCATCACCGGCTGCGCGCAGTGGTGGCCCGTGCGGATGGCCACGCCCTCCTGGTCGAGGATCGTGCCGATGTCGTGTGGGTGGACGTCCGCGAGCACGAACGAGATGACCCCCGCCTTGCGGGGGGAGGTGCCGATGATCCGCAGCCCAGGGATCTCGTGGAGTCTCCGCGTGGCGTACGCGAGCAGACCGAGCTCGTGCGCGGCGATGTTGCGCAGGCAGACGCGCTCCAGGTAACCCGCCGCCGCGCCCAGGCCGATCACGCCCGGCACATTCGGCGTCCCCGCCTCGAACTTGTGGGGGAGGTCGTTGTAGACCGTCTTCTCGAAGGTCACCGACTTGATCATGTCGCCGCCGCCCATCCAGGGGGGCATGGCGTCGAGCAGCTCCGTGCGGCCGTACAGGACACCGACGCCCATCGGGCCGTACATCTTGTGGGCCGACATCGCATAGAAGTCCGCGCCGATGTCGCGCACGTCGATGGCCATGTGGGGAACCGCCTGTGCGCCGTCGACGAGCACCGGCACTCCCCGCGCGTGGGCGATGGCCGCGATTCTCTTGATGGGGTTGATCGTCCCCAGGGCGTTGGAGACGTGCGCCACGGCCACGAGCCGCGTCCGATCGGTGATCATCCGCTCGAAAGCCTCGAGATCGATCTCGCCCTCGTCGGTGATCGGAGCCACCCGGAGTCTCGCGCCCTGCCGCTCGCAGAGCATCTGCCAGGGGACAATGTTCGAGTGATGCTCCATCTCGGTGATGAGCACCTCGTCACCCTCCCCCACATTCCCGTGGCCCCAGCTCTGCGCCACGAGGTTGATGCTCTCGGTCGTCCCGCGGGTGAAGATGATCTCGTGCGTGTGCTCGGCGCTGAGCAGGTGCCGGATCTTCTCGCGCGTCGCCTCGAAGGCCTGCGTCGCCCGCTCGCTGAGCAGGTGGACACCCCGGTGGACATTGGAGTTGTCCTCGCGGTGGAAGCGGGTGATCTCGTCGATCACGCACTGTGGCCGCTGCGTCGTCGCCGCGTTGTCCAGGTAGACCAGCGGCTTGCCATGGATCTTCTGATTGAGGGCAGGGAAATCGTGGCGAAAATCCACGGCATCGATCCCGCATCCCCCCGCGAGCCCCGCGGCGACGGACGGTTCACTGAGAGAGCTGGTGTCGACGATCTCCATGGTCTGGGTCCCTCATGCGCTTTCCGGCGGGCGGTGGAACCGGGCGAACAGATGGGCCTCCAGCTGCTCGCGGACCGGCTCCACATTGATCCGCTCGATGATCTCGTTGGCGAAGGCAAAGGTCAACAGCCCCCTCGCCTCGGCCTCACCGATCCCCCGGGTCCGCAGATAGTAGACCTTGTGCTCCTCGAGGTTGCCCACGGTCGCCCCGTGCGTGCACTTCACGTCGTCGGCGAAGATCTCGAGGTTGGGCTGGGTGTGCGCCGTCGCGGTGTCGCTCAGCAGCAGGCTGTGGTTCGACTGGATGGCGTCGGTCCTCTGCGCGTCCTGGCGGACGATGATCCGGCCGTTGAAGACGGTGGTCGCCCGGTCGTCGAGCACGCTCTTGTAGAGCTGATGGCTCGTGCAGTGGGGCACGGCGTGGTCGAGCAGCGTGTGGTTGTCCACCCACTGGGCGCCGGAGACCATGTTGAGGCCGTCGAGCGCGCAGTGGGCCCCCTCGCCGTCGATCCGCGCCCCCATGTCGTTGCGCGTCAGCTGCGAGCCCAGCGTCACGTTGACCGAGGCGAAGTGCGCGTCGCGCTCCAGGTGCGCGCGGGTGTTGGCCACATGGAAGGCATCCTCCCCCTCACGCTGGAGCTTGAGGTGATGCACGTGGGCACCCGGCCCCACCTGGATCTCGCTCACCGCGTTGGTGAAATGGGTGGCCGTGTCGTGCCCGGCGAAGCTCTCGATCAGCGTCGCCTGCGCCCCCTCGCCGATCAGCGCCAGCGTGCGCGGGCTGGTGATCATCGGATCGGGGCCGACGGTGAGGTGCAGGACATGGATCGGCTGCTCGATCACCACCCCGCGGGGGATCACGATCAGAGCGCCGTCCTCGAACATGGCGGTGTTGAGTGCCGTGAACGGCGTGTCCTCGATGGGAGCGTGGTGGGCGAGGTGAGCGAGCACCTCGTCGGAGCCATTGGCGAGGGCGTCGCGCAGCGAGCCCACCCAGGCGCCGCCCGGCAGGGGGGGAAGAGTCGAGAGGGTCTCGGCGAACCGGCCATTGACGAACACGAGGCGCGTGGCGTCGAGCCCTGCAAAGGTGAAGAGCGCCAGCGCCTGGCGGGCGGCTTCCTCATCCCACTCCTCGGGGACGGCAAAGGTCGACTGAAACAGCGGCCGCAGGTTGACGTGGCGCCACGCCTCCTCGCGGGGGCCGGGCATTCCGACCTCGCCGAAGCGTGCGATCGCCTGGGCGCGCAGGGGGGCGATCCTCGCGAACGGCTCCGCGGCCAGGCGCGGTGCCACCCGCTCGATCTCGGCCAGGTGCGCGTCGCGCGCAGCCACGCGGGCCTGATCCGCTGTGGGGACCTTGCTCATCATCATCGCTCCTCTCGGGTTCCTCAGGCCTCTGTGGCCGCGAGCTCGTCCTCGACCCAGGCGTAGCCCCTGGCCTCGAGCTCGAGCGCCAGCTCCTTGCCGCCCGACTTGACGATCCGGCCGTTGGCCAGGACGTGCACGAAGTCGGGGACAATGTAGTTCAGCAGGCGCTGATAGTGGGTCACGACGATCGTCGCGCGGTCGGGCGAGCGCAGCGCGTTGACGCCGTCGGCCACCGCCCTGAGCGCGTCGATGTCGAGGCCCGAGTCGGTCTCGTCGAGGATCGCCAGCCGCGGGTCGAGCACCGCCATCTGGAAGATCTCGTTGCGCTTCTTCTCGCCGCCGGAGAACCCGGTGTTCACCGGGCGGCTCATCAGATCCTCACTCAGGTCGAGGATCTTGGTCTTCTCCTTGACCAGCGCGAGGAAGTCCATGGCGTCGATCTCCTCCTCGCCGCGGTGGCGCCGGATCGCGTTGACCGCGCTCCGCAGGAAGTGCGAGTTCGAGACGCCCGGGATCTCCACGGGGTACTGGAAGGCCATGAAGACGCCCTCGCAGGCGCGCTCGTCGGCCTCCAGCTCCAGCAGGTCGTGGCCGTCGTAGGTCACCGATCCCTCGGACACCTCGTACTGCTCGTTGCCCGCCAGCACCTGGGCCAGCGTCGACTTGCCCGAGCCGTTCGGCCCCATGATGGCGTGCACCTCGCCGGCGTTGACCGAGAGGTCGATGCCCCTCAGGATCTCCGCCCCGGTCTCGGCGACCCTCGCGTGCAGGTTTTTGATCTCAAGCAGTGCCATCTCTCTGGCTCCTCTTCTTTTGGAGTCCATGGGCGCGCCGTCGCCAAAGCGCTGTGGCGCGTCGGCGACTTGCCCATATCCACCGATTCGGTGGCGAGCCACCGCACTCCACATGGTTGTGAAAATCATCCGACGCTCCCCTCGAGGCTCACGCTCAGGAGCTTCTGCGCCTCGACGGCGAACTCCATCGGGAGCTCGCGGAACACCTCGCGGCAGAAGCCGTTGACGATCATCGAGACGGCGTCCTCCTCGCTGATGCCCCGCTGCTTGCAGTAGAAGATCTGGTCCTCGCCGATCTTCGACGTCGTCGCCTCGTGCTCCACCTGCGACGAGGTGTTGCCCACCTCGATGTAGGGGAACGTGTGCGCGCCACAGCGGTCGCCGATCAGCATCGAATCGCACACCGAGTAGTTGCGGGCGTTCTCGGCGCTGCGGGCGACCTTGACCAGACCGCGGTAGGAGTTCTGGCCGCGCCCCGCGCTGATGCCCTTCGAGACGATCGTCGAGCGCGTCCGCTTGCCGATGTGGACCATCTTCGTGCCCGTGTCGGCCTGCTGGCGCAGGTTCGTCAGCGCCACACTGTAGAACTCGCCCACCGAGTCGTCGCCGATCAGCAGGCAGCTCGGATACTTCCAGGTGATCGCCGACCCGGTCTCCACCTGGGTCCAGGAGATCTTCGACCGCTTGCCCCGGCAGGCGCCGCGCTTGGTCACGAAGTTGAAAATGCCGCCGCGGCCCTCCTCGTCGCCCGGGTACCAGTTCTGAACGGTCGAGTACTTGATCTTCGCGTCGTCGAGCACCACGAGCTCGACCACCGCCGCGTGCAGCTGATTCTCGTCGCGCATCGGGGCCGTGCAGCCCTCGAGGTAGCTCACCTCCGCCCCCTCGTCGGCGACGATCAGCGTCCGCTCGAACTGGCCCGTGTTCTGCGCGTTGATGCGGAAGTACGTCGAGAGCTCCATCGGGCAGCGCACGCCCGGTGGGATGTAGACGAACGAGCCGTCACTGAACACCGCCGAGTTGAGCGCCGAGAAGAAGTTGTCGCCCACGGGCACGACCGACCCCAGATACTTCCGCACCAGGTCGCCGTGCTCACGGATCGCCTCGCTCATCGAGCAGAAGATGATGCCCAGCTCGTCGAGCTTGCCCTTGAAGGTCGTCGCCACCGAGACCGAGTCGAACACGGCGTCGACCGCCACGCCCGCGAGCACCTCCCGCTCGCGCAGGGGGATGCCCAGCTTCTCGTAGGTCTCGAGCAGCTTCGGGTCGACCTCCTCCAGGCTCTTCGGGCGGTCCTTGTCGCCCTTCGGTGCCGAGTAGTAGCTGATCGCCTGGTAATCGACCGGCGGAAACTCCACGTTCGCCCAGTGCGGCTCATCCATCTTCAGCCACTGGCGATAGGCGCTGAGCCTCCACTCCGTCATCCACTCCGGCTCGCCCTTCTTCGCCGAGATCCAGCGCACCACCTCCTCGCTCAGGCCGGGGGGCAGCGTCTCGGTCTCGATGTCCGTCGTCCAGCCATGCCGGTACTCCTTCGAAGCGAATTCCTCGATGATCGCATCGCTCTCGGACATGGCCTCGGCGGGCTGTTTGGTCTTCTCGGTCATCGTCTCACCTCGATGGGGTTGCCACGGGGTCATCCCCGTGGGCTCGGGAAAAGAGCACCGTGTGGGGCAGCGGGCGGGCCATCTCCTCCAGCGAGACGCCCTCCAGCGAGCCCCGAATCAGTCCGTTGATCCGCTCCCACTTGAGCCTCACCGAGCACAGCGCGTTGATCCCGCAGACCGGGTCCTCGCTCGACGTGCACTCGGTCAGGGCGATCGGGCCCTCCACCGCAGTGATGATCTCCGCCAGCGAGATCTCCGCCGCCGGGCGCGCCAAGCGGTAGCCGCCGTGCACGCCCCGCAGCGACTCCAGCAGGCCCTCGCGGGTCAGCTGCTTGAGCACCTTGCTCACGAATGGCGCGGGCAGATGGACGCTCTGGGCAAGGTCCCGGGCCGACATCGCGGCGTCATTGCCCCCCTCCGCGAGGCGGATGAGGAGGATGATCGCGTAATCGGCCTGTTTGGTGAGGCGGAGCATATCCTTCAATTCCTCGAATCAGGACTCTCAGGGTCCTGTATCTGGCAAGCCCCGTGCCCGTGTCAAGCCCCGAAAGGGCTAAACCAGCTGTTTTCAGATGTTTAGGGATTCAAATAAAGTGGGACTCCCATCGGTCCCTTTCCGCCTGGTCTTCGGATTTCCCGCAAATCGAGTTTGCTCATGGGCGGGGGGGCTGTGGGGCCGAATAGGACTTGAAAATCAAACCCCGTTCCATGAAGGTCTGGATTCGCCCCGTGTGGAGGGGTGGTCGAGTGGTTAATGGCAACGGGCTGTAAACCCGTCGGGAGAGATCCCTACGCAGGTTCGAATCCTGCCCCCTCCACCAGCCTTCGCTCTTCGCCCTCTCCGCGGGAGAGGGCTCGAGCTTCGGCTGGCAGGCCAGCCCCCTCCGATCCCTCTCTGAACCTGAAACACCTCTTGAAGCCCTGGCAGGAATTTCAGTCAGTCAGTCAAGCCCCCTATGGGTGTTGACTGACTGACTGCTTCACATCTGTGGAGCGGGGAATCCCGATTGATTGATCAGCAGCCAGCCAGCCGATTCCCTAATGGGGTCGGCTGGCTGGCTGTTTCACATTCCCTGATCTGCGGCGGCAAGCCGCCGCACTCCCAATATGTGAAGTCCCGGGTTCTGTTTGGAGTCCTGGGGCTTGCCCCAGACTCACGGGCAAGCCCGTGGACTCCACACCTGCGGCAAGCCGCAGGACTCCAAACATCGCTGCCTTCAGGCAGCGTCTCTTCGTGTCGGTCTTTCAGGCCGACGCGCGATTGAATGCCGGCGAGGGCGCCAGCGCTCCATTTCAGGGGGCGCCCAGCGGCGCCTCACCCATCCGTCTCGCCAGCTGCAGCGCTCTCTCGATCGCCCCGGCGTTCTCGGGCGTCGCGCGGATGAAGGTCATCGTCCCATCACGCCAGGAGTGGCCGGGCGCGGTCCACTCGTGGACCGCCGTCCAGCCGGGGCTCTGCATCATGAGCTGGACAAGCGGCGTGGCCTTCTCGAGCACGGCGACGTTGACGCCGAGATCGGCGAGCACCGCGTCCCAGTCGGGCCGCGGATCGAGGCCGTTGATCGAGTCCTCGAGGATCTGCCTCGCGTCGCCGTGCACGTCGAAGCGCGAGTCGGTGTAGACGCGGTACGGCTCCGGGCTCAGCCGCCAGATCATGAAGCCCCCGATGTTGAGGTTGGTCCACAGCCGCCCCGGCGCCTCGGCCAGAAGCAGGTGGTCGCACGCCGCGTCCTGGTAGTGCGTGGGCTCGTAGCCGAGGCCCCTGAACCAGCGGATGTTGCGCGGGGCGTACGGCTCCCAGATCAGGCGGTTGCCGTGTCCGAGGGGTTTCCCCGTGATTCCGAAGAGCAGGAAGAGCGTGAGGATCAGCATTTTCAGAAGCATCACACCGGCGAGCGCGCGTGCGCTCATCCGTTTCGCCCACCAGTCGATGTAGAGCTGCAGCATCCGCCCGATCGGCACCGCGGCGACGATGGCGAAGAGCGGGGCGTGTCGCATGTGACTCAGCGCCTGCCACGCGAAGAAGAGCATTGCGAAGCCCTCGGCGGGCCGGACGACGCCGGGCCGGAAAAGGCTCACCACGAGCGCGACGGCGGCCGTCACCAGCAGGACAAAGAGCGGCCAGTGCTCGGGGAAGCGCGGCGGCATCATCTCAGGGATGCGGGCGATCAGCTCGCTGGCCGACATCACGCGGAGCGTGAGCCCGTAGAGATGCCACCCGGCGGGGTTGATCAGCGTGCCGATCAGCGCGGCGACGAAGATCAGCGCATGGGCGCGCAGGCGGCGGTCGTCGAGCACGGCGCGGAGCCCCTCACCTTTCCAGCGGTGCACGAGCAGCCACCAGATGTCGCCCGCGATCCAGCAGCCGAGCACGACGAGCCCGGCGAGCCACCCGCCGTGGAGGTTGCTCCACAGCGCGAAGTGGAAGAGCGCGGCGAAGGAGGCGGCGATCGGGTGGCGGCGCGGCCAGTGACGCGTGAGCGAGAGCAGCATCACCGCGAGAAAGAGATAGGTCACCACGGGCGGTCGGCAGTGGATCGTCCACCGCGAGGCCATCGCCGCAAGAAGCACCACGCCGCAGGCGGCGATGGCGCACACGCCCTGGCGCGTCATCGTCCGCGCGACGAATCCAAACGCCGCGAGCAGCAGGAGCGCCTTCGCGAGCACAACCATCCGCATCCCGGCCTGCGCGTCGGCGTGGTCGAGCCCCTCGACCCTCAGCGTCGCCGCACCGAGGCGGTGGAAGCCGAACATCGCGATCTGAGTGAGCCACTCGTGGTTGTGCCAGACGACGTCCTCGCTGCCGTACGTGAAGGGGTCCGTGTGCGGCAGCCGCCAGCCGTTCTCGACGATCACCTGGCCCGTCTTGAGGTGCCAGAAGACGTCGTGATCGGTGCGCACCGGCGTCAACCCGAGCGACAGCACGCCGACGCTGAGCAGGGCCGCGGCGATCAGCGTCCCCACGCGGGGGCGACGGCTCGGGCGCGGCGGCCCGGTGGCTGGCTGGTCCGCGGAATCGCTCATGGCTGGGGATCAGTTTTGGGCAGGCGCCCTCCGAGCGCCAGCACAACCGCCAGCGCGACGAGGGTCACAAAGAGCCCGAGGCGGACCGAGACGGGGCGGTACTCGGCGTAGAGAAAGGCCTCATCACCCTGAATCTGGACACCCCACAGAGTGCCCCAGGCCGGATGGATCTCCAGTCGACGTGATCCGACAGGGACAGGAAGATCTCTGCGATAAGCACGCAGGTAGTCGAAATTCCGGTCAGTGACACCCCAGAGCCTCCACCCCGGCGCAACCAGCATCGAAATGACCATCCACCGGGGCTCCTGTGGGAAACTGCCAGCGGCAACCATGATGGAATTGGGAGCCGGTATCAGGCCATTCGATTTGGGCATGCTGTGGCAGATCAGCATCTCGCGGCTCATGGGGCGATGGTTCGGTGGGGGATTCTGATTCCACACGGCAAGAATATCAGCGAACGGCAAGAGCATGTCCGAGCCGAGGCGTGTTGGAAGGCCTGAGACCGCCTCCGCTTGATCAATGCCCACGATGGCCACCCGCTCGAAGGTCATGTCCGCATCGACAGCATCGGCGAGCTCTGTCAGCGCCTGCTCGCGGGTCTCGGCCCGTGTCACCGTCCCCGGTGTCCACATCCCCTGACCCGGCTCCGAGGAGCGATAGTAGAGGAAACGATCAGTCTCCACAGGCTCCTCGCCGTGACCTGTGATAACTTCGAAAGGAGGAGACAGAGGACGCCCACGGGGCGTGAGCCATGTGTTGACGCCCAGCAATCGGTGGAGGTGTGGATTGTTGAATCCCAGGGTTTCAAAGAGCCGTTGGTGTGTGTTCAGAGTGATAGGATGATAGCCTGTGATCAGGAGTGAATACATGCTCATCATCGGTGCATTGCTGAGCTCTTGAGTGTGGATATAATGCCGCCACCGGACCTCTTGAGAGCGATAGATCGGTGAAAATTGACGACCGAATTGGAGAGTCATCTCGTACCAGGACACCGGCTCCACATATCTCCTCACCACCCTCGCCTGATCCCACACGGCGAGCGCGACCAGCACAGCCACCATCCCCACCTGTAGGGGCGCAGCAGCCTCCTTCGCCAAAGCAGATTTGGCTTCGGCGCCTGAATGCTGCGCCCGCACCCAACGACCAAGCAGTCCCCCCCACCCGATGGCCGCAAGAGAGCACGCCGCGAAGGTCGACACGCACATGATCGTCGCGGGGGAACGCCAGCGG
>JAFGKF010000198.1 GCA_016928695.1 Candidatus Sumerlaeota bacterium
AGGGGATCGACCAGCTCGCGAACCTCGGGCGCGCCACCAACGACGTCGAGGAAGTCGCCGTCGCCGTTGAGATCCTCGGCGATGTGCACCGTGTCGCCCGGGATTGGATGGGGCGAGGCGAACGCCCGCTCGCCGTTGTCGACGATGATCAGCTCGCCTCCCGGCAGCATGGCCAGGCCCCCCACCGAGCCGAAGAGGCTGTCGAGCACGTCGTCACCGTCGATGAAATTCGGGTTGGAGCCATCGTATTGACTCACGTCGAGCGCCCCATTGGCGATCAGGGTGAAAACCGGCGAGAGGGGATCGGTCAGGTCGACGCGATAGATGCCCTGATCCGTCCCGAACACGCCCCCGACGGCGCAGAGCGCGACGTCGGGGTCGGAGGGGTCCACCGCGAGGGCGGATCCGATCGTGCCCCCCGGGGGGGCGATGAAAGTCGCCTGATACCCCGCCCGCAGCCGCCGGGCATGGGGCCAGGCGGAGGGGACGGCGAGGATCAGGGCGAGCGCGAGGAGAAGGCTGTGAGATCTCATGGGTGCTCCCATCTCTCTCCCGCGCGCCGCAGGGGATATGGGGGACCAGCACCGAGCCGCCGCGGGGAGCGGCGACAGAGCCCGTGGAGATCGGAGGGAAAGCGCATGTCCACCACACTCATGAAGCGCGCAGAGTGCTGCGTGGTCTGGCGGAGCTGCGCTGGGTCTTCTGACTCTCGGATCGACCTACTCGCCGCGCCTTCCCACCCCGATCACGCTGGGGCAGTGGCTGAACTGCGGCTTTCGTCCCCGATCACAGCGGCGCGTCCGTGCCGGTTTCTCACCGGCTTCCGTGTCCATCCCAGCCGAGGGGGATGGGCGCAGCGGAGCTCCGATTGTTCGGCTCAGGGCGAAGGGATGACAGCCGAGACCCGCGACGTCAAGAGGCAACTGACCCGCGCTTTCGCGTTTCGGATTCTCTTGCCGCGCAACCCGTGTGACGGTAAAGGTGTTGCCATGCTCCCCTCGGGTTTCACCTGGATCCGCGAGGGCGGGGTCGCCACCTCGGCGCATCCCGCGGGCGTGGGCGAGCTCCTCGCCGCGCGCGAGGCGGGCATCCGCGCTGTCGTCAGCCTCGTCGAGTCCCCCCCGCCCCGCTCGGAGTTCGACGAGTGCGGACTCTCTCTGCTCCCCCTCCCCCTGCCCGATTTCACCGCCCCCACCCTGAGGCAGATCGAGATCTTCGCCGACTTCATGGCTGAGCAGATCGCCCTGGGCCACGCCGTGCTCCTCCACTGCGGCGCCGGGCTCGGACGCTCGGGCACCATGGCCGCCTGCCACCTCGTCTCCACCGAGAGCCTGAGCGCCGCCGAGGCCATCGCCGAGGTGCGACGCCTCCGCCCAGGTTCAATCGAGACCGATGAGCAGGAGCAGGTCGTCCACGACTGGCACGAGCACATCCGCTCCCGCGCCACCGACGGCGAATGACCCCCTCTCCCCGCGAGACGCTCCTCACCACTTTCGCCAACGGACACGCAGGGCGCCCCGCCTGGTTCGCCGACCTCTCCTATTGGCACTCGGCTCACACACGCCTGGGCGACCTCGAACCGCGCTGGGCGGGCGACGGCATCGCCCAACTCCACCGCGAGATGGGATGCGGACTCTACCTGGCCCCCACCGAGCCCTTCCGCATCGTCTTCGACTGCGACTCCGAGCAGCGCGTGGAGCCGCCGCACACCATCACCATCCATCACACGCCCCACGGCGACCTGCGCGAGGTCATCACGGACATCCCCGAGGCACTGACCTGGGACCACACCGAGCACCTGCTCAAGAGCGAGGCCGACCTCCCCGCGCTTCAGTGGCTCGTCGAGCACATGCGCTACGAGCCCGACATCGAGGCCATTGAGCACCGCCTGGCGATCACCGGCGATCTCGGAGTGCCCGTCGTCTGCGCCCCCCGCTCACCGCTCGCGCGCCTCTTCGTCGTCTGGGCGGGGATCGAGGCCGCCTCGCTCGCCCTCTTCGCCGAACCCGACGCCATGCGCCACCTGCTCGAAACACTCGACGCGAAGGACGACGCGGCCTATGAGCTGTGCCGCCGAGCCCCGAGCCCGCTGGTGATGATCCCCGACAACCTCTCCGCCGACGTATGGGGGTCCGCCTTCTTTCGCCAGCACGCGGGAAAGGTCTACAGGCGACGCGCGGCCGAGCTCCGCGCGGCGGGAAAATTCGTCGTCACCCATCTCGACGGCCGGATGCGTGGCCTCATCGGAGCCGTGGCCGAGACAGGAATCAGCGGCATCGAGGGGCTGACACCCACCCCCCTGGGCGATCTCGCCGTGGACCAGCTGCGCGATGCCACGGTGGAGCCTGGCACCGTGCTCTGGGGCGGCATCCCTGGCCTGATGTTCACCCCTCACTGGAGCGACGGGGACTTCGACGCCGCCGTGCGCCGTGCCATCGAGACTTTCGCGGCGGATCCGCGCACCGTCCTCGGCGTCGGCGACCAGGTCCCCCCCGATGGGCTCCTCTCCCGGGTTCGGCATGTGGGGGCCCTCCTCGCCGAGATCTGCGGGAAATCCTGAGACGCCGCCACTTGGCGCATGCCGAAAACATGAGTGAAGTTTCATGTCTGTGTGAGTGGCCTGAACACCCATTCACATAAATTACGAAGATTCGAAAATTGTTCATATTATTTGACTTCAATCTGAGTCGATTTTCACTTCGAACTTGCGGTCCATGGGCAATCAGGTAGGACACCGCCCCGTGAGCGCGGGAAGGAGCTGTGCGGCCAAGATATCAATAGCACATATGAGCAACTGTTGATATCTATGGGCCGGGCGCGGTGACCTCCCCCCCGTGCGCCCCGACACCAACGCACCTCCCCAAAGGAGACGGAGACCATGACCCAGAGAGGCTTCACTCTCATCGAGCTTCTGATTGTGGTGGCGATCATCGCCATTCTCGCCGCCATCGCCGTTCCCAACTTCCTCGAGGCCCAGACGCGGGCCAAGGTCGCCCGCGTCAAGGGCGACCTCCGCACCCAGGCCGTGGCCCTCGAGGCCTATTTCGTGGACTGGAACAACTACACGCGCGACAGCGACTCCAGCCTCGACGTCATTGGGGGAACGAACATCCCCTTCGAGTGGAGGGCCAATGGGGCCGTCCAGCTGACGACCCCTGTCGCCTACATGACCAGCCTGCTGCAGGACCCCTTCGCCGCGGGCGACGTCCCCCAGGTCCTCGGCGGCGTGGCCCAGGGCTACCGCATCGGCTCTGGGACGTGGAGCTACGACTCGGCCTATCTGCCCACCGCGGACGTCCAGGACTCCAACACGGTGTTTGAGGACAATGGGCGGGCCGCCACCTTCGTGACCCTGAGCCCCGGTCCCGACAAGAAGCGCTGCCGCATCGGATACAAGTGCTTCCCGTTCCAGAGCACCCATCCGAACGAGCAGTCGCCCTTCATCGACTACGACCCGACCAACGGCACCATCAGCGCCGGCGACATCTACCGCTTCGGCGGGGATTTCATGAACGGCTCCTGGAGCCGCACAGAGATGGGCAACGGGCCCGCCGGACCCGCCGCAAACTGATTTCTCCCACTGCCTCTGCCCGCCTCGCCCCGCCACCCAACCGCCTCCCGGGTGGCGGGGTTTCTCTTTTCCCCCAGAGCCTCACTCAGAACGAGAAATTCGCCCAGGGGTCCGTGTTGGCCATCCCGGCGCTGGGCGCAATCTGCTGGGCGGCGAAGTTGCCCGCACTGATGGTGTAATTCGCCGTGCTGTTGTTGAAGGCCGTGTTGCGCACCACGATGTTGTCCGTCCCCAGCACGCGGATGCCGCTGATGCCATTGTCGGCGACATGGTTGCTGTCGATGCGGCAGCCGCTCCCCGGCACCAAGAGCCCATTGCCGCTGTTGCCACAGATGTTGTTGCCCGTCACCAGGCAGCGGGATCCGACCTCGATGCCCGTGGGATTGTCGGTGCAGGTGTTGCCCGACACCAAGCACTCACTGCTGGCCCCGATGCCCGCCAGACCCCCCGAAGAGGTGATATAGCGGCAGGTGTTGTCCGTGATCGTGCACCCGGTCCCGGTGATGATGCCGCCCCGGAAGTTGCGTGTGGCCGTGCACTGCGTGACCGCGCTCCCATGGCCTGCCACGATGCCCCCCTCGTGGTTGTTGTCCGCTGTCACACGGAAGACGATCGAATTCTCTCCCACACTGACCCCCGCCAGATCATTGGACACCACGATGACATCGTGCACCTGGGAGTCGTCCCCCAGCGAGATGCCATCCTGGGCAAAGGATTGGACGGTCCCATTGAAAACGCGGGCGCGATCCCCCAGGGGCTGGATGATCCCCCCACCCTCGGCGAGCGAGCTGGCCCAGAGAGTGTATCCATTGAGATCGATGGTCACACCGCTGGCGCGAACTGAGATCGCGTGGGCGGTCCCCGCACCGGATCCCAGATACATGTCACCCGTCAGATAATAGGATCCCGCCTCCTCGATGGTCACGGGCACCGCGGTGATCGGGATGCGCGGGTCCTGCGCCGAGGCGATCTCCTCGAGTGTCACCATCGTGGAGCCGGGCGGCCCCGGGGGATTGAGATCCCCCCCAGAGGCCTCCGCGGGAATGAGGGTCAGAAGCGGTCCCAGAGAGAGCAACAGACATCGGCAAATCATGTCCTCCGCCTCCTCTCGCTGAAGTGGCAACCGTGCCGGATCCTGTGAGGGAGCCGAACCTGCCGCGGGGTCGATTCACCGCCCGTGGAGGGGGGGGTGTCAAGAGAAGCCGGTGTTCCCCGGCGCGGGATTCAGAGCGTGAACGTCATCCCCTCCGCCCCGACGCAGCACTCGGTGGCGGGGGCGTTCTCGCGGCACCAGTCCTGCGCCTGCGCCTCGATGGCGTCGAGCTGATCGTCGGTCCGCTCGGGGTCGTGGTGGAACAGCACGAGGCGCTTGACCTCCGCCTCGGCCGCGAGCCGCAGCACCTGGTCGACGACGCTGTGGCCCCAGCCGTGCTTCCTCGGCATGTCCTCGGGAAGGTACTGGGCGTCGTGGATCAGCACGTCCGCCCCCAGGCAGAAGGCGACAAACTGATCCCACTGCGTGGTGGGCTCGCTCGGCGGGGACAGCTCGTTGTCGGACATGTAGACGATCCGCCGCCCTGAGTCGTCCACCCGGTAGCCGCAGGCGCCACCGGGGTGATTGAGCGCGATCTGCGAGAGGCGGATCCCATTTTGGGCCATGTGATCGATCGGATCGGTCAGGATGCACTCGTTGATCCCCATCAGCTCCTCGGCGCGGATCGGGAAATGCGCGCCGTCCATCTGCTCGATCAGCGAGCAGAGCGTCCCCTTGTCGACCGGCGACGGATACATGCGGACGACGCGGTCGCGGTCGTAGATCGGCGCGAAGAACGGGAAGCCCTGGATGTGATCCCAGTGGCTGTGGCTGAGGATGACGTGGATCTCGGCGCTCTCCCCGAGAAGTCTGCCGCCCAGCGCGCGGATGCCCGTTCCCGCATCGAGGACGAGGCACCGCTCGTCCCCCCACTCGACGCTGACGCACGGCGTGTTGCCGCCGTATCGCACCGTCTGCTCCCCCGGCGCGGGGATCGACCCCCGGACGCCCCACAGTGTGACAGTCAAAGGCTCGTTCATGACTCGGGCTCCCCTGTTGGTGACACCCCAGACGCTGAGGTCGGACAGGCGAGGTGTCAACGGATCTCCCGCGGGAGGAGAGCGCCCCTGTCTCACCGCTTGACAGCGCCGCTCAATCGGGGCTTGTCCATGCGGCCCCCCTGAGGAGCCGAACCAGACAATGCTCACGCCCAGTGCCAGCCAGCCACCGAGTCGGCTGAGGCGCGATCTCCGCGCCATCACCGGCGACGGCGTGGCCTACAGCGTGATGGTGGGCAGCGGCGAGGCCTACCTCGCCGCCTTCGTGCTCGCCCTCGGCTTCAGCGATGTGATGGCCGGCCTCATGTCGACCATTCCTCTGCTCGCCGGGGCCGTGCTCCAGACGATCTCGCCCCGCGCCGTGCGGCTTCTCCGATCGAACAAGCGCTGGGTGGTGGCGTGCGTGGCGACCCAGACGCTGAGCTTCGTGCCCCTGATCATCGCCGCACTCGTCGGGGCCATCCCCGCCTGGGCCCTGTTCGGAGTCGCCGCGCTCTACTGGGGCTCGGGCATGGGAGCGGGGCCCGCCTGGAACACGTGGGCGGGGCAGCTGATCCCCGTCCGGCTCCGCGCCTCCTACCTCGGCCAGCGCGCTCGCCTGATCCAGATCGGCGTGGTCGCGGGTCTCCTCATCGGCGGAGGACTGCTCGAGCTGGGGACGGCTCTCAGCCGACCGCTCGACATGTTCGCCCTCATCTTCCTCGTCGCCGGGATCTCCCGCCTCATCTCCACCCGGTTCCTCCTGGGGCAGTCCGAGGCGCCCAGCGCCACGGCCAACCACCGCCAGGTGCCCGTGCGCGAGCTGCTCGGCCGATTCCGCCACGGTGAGGACGCGCGGCTGCTGCTCTACCTGGTGCTCGTGCAGGTCGCGGTTCAAATCGCCGGGCCGTTTTTCACCCCGCTCATGCTTGGCCCGATGGGATTCAGCTACGGGGAGTACCTCGCTGTGATCGCCGCGGCCTTCGTCAGCAAGGTGCTCTTCTTCCCCATGCTGGGCCGCCTGGCGCGGCGGCACGGCGCACGGAGCCTTCTCATCGCGGGTGGGATGGGCATCGTTCCGCTCTCGGCGCTGTGGCTGCTCTCAGACTCCGTCTATTTCCTGATCGGCCTGCAGGTCTTCTCAGGCATCGCCTGGGCCACCCTCGAGCTCGCCTCCATGCTCCTCTTCTTCGAGACGATTCACGAGGACGAGCGCACGAGCCTCCTGACCCTCTTCAACCTCGCCAACTGCACGGCGATCGTCATCGGATCGCTGATCGGCGGCGCTGTGCTCCATGGCTTCGGCGAGGGGCTGACCGGCTACGTCGCTGTGCTCGCCCTCTCGGCTGTGGCGCGAGCGCTCACCATCCCGCTTCTCCTCCGGATCCACGGGGAGGTCTCCGTGCCGAGGCGCCTGGCGCTGCGCCTGCTCGGCGTCCGCCCCTCGGCGGGGGCCATCATCCGCCCCGAGATCGCCTCGCTGCCCACGCTCGAGGAGGAGGCGGAGCCCCCTCAGTGCTCGTAGTTCGCGTGCGGGATGTTGCCCGTGGGCCGCCTCACTCGATATCCAGCACGCTGTCGATGCGGGAGATGGACAGAGCCCGCTGCACATCCCGTCGCACGCCCCGGAGGCGGAGATGGACGCTGTTTCGCTTCAGTGTCATGTGGAGTCGCAGCAGGGCCCCGACCCCAGCGGAGTCGATCCGCCGGACAGCGCTGAGGTCAAAGACAATTCTCTCGGGGCGGGGCATCTTGCGCATGATGAACTCGGTGAGCTGGACGAGCTCGGAGAGATCCTCCTGATGGCCGACAATCAGATCCCCCTCCAGCGTCAGAGTGACCGAGTTCTCCTGAGTGTCGCTGTCCACGCGGATATTCATCTCAACTCAACTCCCCCCCGCGGGAGAACCTGACCTCGGGTGATGCGGTCCGACGGAGGCCAGAGGGTCTGAGAGTCGTGGACTGCGGTGCCCATTGTCAAGAGGCACGCCCTCAGCCAGACGATGGCTCTGATTCTGTTGCAGGTGCCGCCGCCACCTGCCAACGTCCGTGTGCGCCACGCACACCCGAGCTGCGGCCCCGAACATCATGTTCCCCCCGCCACCCCTTCTTCGCATGGCCTCGATCAGCAAGTCCTTCGGGGGCGTCCCGGCGCTGGTCGACGCCCAGCTGGAGCTCCGCGCGGGGGAGGTCCATGTGCTCGCGGGGGAGAACGGCGCCGGCAAGAGCACGTTGATCAAGATTCTCGCCGGGGTTCACACCGACCACACGGGGACCATTGAGCTCCGGGGTGAGCCGGTCCGGTTTCTCTCCCCCCAGGAGGCCTTCGCCGCGGGGATCTCGGTGATCCATCAGGAGCTGTCGCTCGTCCCGCCCATGAGTGTGGTCGACAACGTCTTTCTGGGACGCGAGCGATCCGGGCCCGGGGGATGGATGAGACGCGCACCCCAGCGCCGCTCCTGCCGGGGACTGCTCGAGCGGCTGGGGCTGGTGGTCGACCTCGACCGGCCCGTGGAGGAGTTCCCCATCTCCGTCCAGCAGATGATCGAGATCACGAAGGCGCTGGCCTTCGACGCCCAGATCATCGTCATGGACGAGCCCACCTCCGCCCTGACCGAGCCGGAGGTGGAACGGCTGTTCGCCGTGATCGACGACCTGAGAGAGCGCGGGTGCGCCATCGTCTACATCTCTCACAAGATGGATGAGATCTTCCGTGTGGCCGACCGCATCACCGTCCTGCGCGACGGGAGACACATCGGGACGGCCCCCGCCGCCGAGCTGCCCCGTGACCGATTCATCCACTGGATGGTCGGCCGCGAGCTCGACGAGCAGATCCCGCACCACACACCCCACCGGGGCGAGGAGCGCCTGGTGGTCGAGGAATTCACGGTGCCGGACCCCGGCGGGAGGCAGCGGCCCGCCGTCGACGGGGTCTCGCTCCACGTGCGCGCCGGTGAGATTCTCGGGATCGCCGGTCTCCAGGGCTCGGGCGCGAGCGAGCTGCTGGGCGGTCTCTTCGGAGCCTTCGGCCGCTGCACCCGGGGCGAGGTGACCCTCCTCGGCGAGCCGTTCATCCCAACCTCTCCGCGGCGGTCGATCGAGCGGGGCCTGGCGCTGCTCACCAACGACCGCAAGACCACGGGGCTCATCCTCGGCATGAGCCTCACGCACAACACGACGCTGGCCTCGCTGCCCCGCCACTCACCGGGGCTCTGGCTCCGCCATGGGGCCGAGCGCGCGTGCGCCGCACGCCACATGGAGACGCTCCGCATCCGGGCCACCGATCCCGGCATGACGGTCTCGTCGCTCTCGGGCGGCAACCAGCAGAAGGTGGTGCTTGCCAAGTGGCTCGAGACGCAGCCCCGCGTGCTCCTGCTCGACGAGCCCACCCGCGGCGTCGATGTCGGCGCGAAGCATGAGATCTACGAGCTGATGAACCGCTGGACCGCCGAGGGCATCGCCATCGTGCTGATCACCTCGGAGCTGCCCGAGCTGATCGCGCTGAGCGACCGTATCATCGTGATGCACCGCGGGGTCATCACCGCGGAGTTCGCCCATGGCGACGTCGATCAGGGGCGGATCCTCCACGCGGCGATGGGACATCGGGAGGAGCACCCATGACCGAAGCGCTGACCACCGCCTGGGAGTGGATCACCCGCGCCCATGGCCATCTGCTGATCGTCGATCAGGTCGTGATTGCGCTGGCGGTCGTGGCATTCCTCGCGCGCCATCGGATCCGCAGATGGCTCCAATCCCATGAGGCGATCAGCCGGGGGTTCAGCTCCCCCTTCGTGCGGGCGCTCCTGGCCCTGGGGCTGATCATGCTCCTGGGCTGCCGCTTCAACGCCGACGGTGCGTTCTTCCATTGGTCGACCCACCGCGACATGTTCCGCAGCTACTCGTTCTTCGGCATTCTCGCCTGCGGGATGACCGTCGTGATCCTCACGGCGGGCATCGACCTCTCCGTCGGCAGCATCCTGGGCTTCGTCGGCGTCGTGTTCGCCCACATGGCCATCCGCTGGCAGTGGAGCGGCTGGCTGGCGATCCCCCTGTGCCTGGCGATCGGAGCGGCTCTCGGAGCCGTGTCCGGCGCGCTGATCGCCCGCTTCCGGATGCAGCCTTTCATCGCGACCCTGGCCATGATGGTCTTCGCGCGGGGCCTGGCGCGGTATGTCACCTCCAACTACAAGATCGGCCGCAACGTCATCCTCCCCGACAACACGCCCTTCCGTTATCCCAATCCCCCGGTCTTCGACCTCCTCGACTCCAAGATCCTCTGGGACAACGTCCACTTCTCCACCCTCGTGATGCTGGGGTGCTTCGCCCTGACGTGGATCCTGCTCACCCGCCTGCGCGTGGGACGCCACATCTACGCGATCGGCGGCAACGAGGAGGCGGCCCGGCTCTCAGGCGTCCCCACCGCCGCCGTCAAGGTCTTCGTCTACGCCCTGTGCGGCCTCTTCTGCGCCGTCGCCGGCATCTGCTTCACCGGCCAGGCCACCCAGGGCGATCCCGACGCGGGCTTCACCTACGAGCTCACCGCCATCGCCATGGTCGTCATTGGCGGAACCAGTCTCATGGGGGGGCGCGGCGGCATCGGCCTGACCTTTCTCGGCGTGCTGATCTTCGGCTATCTCGACAAGATCCTGAGCATCAACGGACAGGGCACCGAGATCCGATTCATGTTCACCGGCCTGATCATTGTCATTGCGGTCCTGCTGCAGCGGGGCGAGAAATAGCCCCGACCGACCCGCCGGGAGGAGCGAGCGGCGGGCGGCCCCCGATCAGTCAGACACCGGAGGAGGAGAAACGATGTCAACCTGGATGAGATCACTCGGACTTGTCTGTGCGCTGATGGGATGCGCGCTGATCATGGCCTGCGGGCCGCAGGCCGAGGCCCCGGCACCCGCTGGGGAAGCGGGGGAGGGAGCACCCGTCGTCGGGGGCGTCGCAGAGCTCCCGGCAGCACCGGAGACGCCGGAGCCGACACCGATCGCTGAGCCCGAGACGCCTCCTGCGCCCGCCGGGCCCACTGAGGACGAGGAGCCCCGCTGGACCATCGCCATGAGCCAGTGCAACCTGGGCGAGCCCTGGCGCGTGCAGATGAACGCCGACATCGCGGCGGCGGCGGCCCAGCACCCCGAGATCGAGGTGGTCTTCCAGGACGCGCAGAACGACGCCTCGCGCCAGCGCTCGCAGATCGAGGAGTTCGCCGCGGCGGGTGTCGACCTGCTGATCGTCTCGCCGATGGAGCCCGAGCCGCTCACGGGTCCCATCTCCGAGGTCTATCAGCAGGGCATTCCCGTCATTGTCCTCGACCGCGCCGTCTACGGCGAGGACTACACCTGCTTCATCGGGGCCGACAACGTGAAGATCGCCGAGGCCGTGGGCGAGTTCGTGCTCGAGATCCTCGGTGGCGAGGGGCAGGTGGTCGAGCTGACCGGACGCATGACCGACATGCCGGGGCGCGACCGCCACATCGGCTTCCACAACGTCATCGACGGCACGGGGGTCGAGGTGATCTTCCAGGCCGACACCATCTGGCTCGAGCCCAACGCCCGCTCGGAGATGGAGTCGGCCCTGTCGCGCTTCGAGGACATCGATCTCGTCTACGGCCACAACGACCCCGCGGCCCGCGGGGCCCACCTGGCGGCGCGGGCGGCGGATCGCGACGACGAGATGCTCTTCCTGGGCATCGACGCCCTCCCCCACGAGGGTCAGGCCTATGTGCGTGAGGGCATCTTCGCTGCGACGTTCCTCTACCCCACCGGCGGGGCCGAGGCGATCGACATCGCGCTGAGGATCCTCAACGGCGAGGAGGTGCCGAAGGAGATCGTCCTGAACTCACGCGTCTTCACACCCGACAACATCGACCAGGGCGGGGAGGTGCTGATCTTCACGGAGGAGTGAGGACCGGGAGGCTGCTGTGAGAGTCCCGTGAGGGACGGTCTCAGCCTCTTCAACAGCCCCGCGTCACTGTGATCCCTCCGGCCAAGGAGAGATCACGGGGGGGCACTGCCTCGGAGAGTGCCAAGAGCGCCCCAGAGAGTGCAGCTGGTCTCTCAACCTCTTCAGCCCCGCAGGGGCGAAAGGTCATAGCCCCGGGTGAGGCGAGCGAAGCGAGCGAAACCCGGGGTTACGACGCCCAGAGAACCCAGGGCCGGCACGCGTTCTTGCACCGCAAGAACCGTGACGGCCCCAAGATCAGGGTGGCTCACTCCCACGGCGCGGGGAAGTTCGTCTCCTCCCCCTCCAGCCCGTCGTTCCAGATCAGCGGCGCGAGGTGCAGTCCGCCCCGGCGCCAGCCGCAGCGGCTCATCACCCAGGATCCGTCCACGTCGCGGATCACCTCCATCGCGTGCGCGGGCAGGAACGCGACGCGGTCCGCCATCTCCCAGTGGAACGGGTCGTCACTGGCGTAGACGTCCGTCCCGTCGTAGGAGCCGGACGGGCCGACGAAGAGATACCACCGGTCACCGCGCCGCACGACGACGGGCGACTCCGTGGGTCCCCCCCACTGGCCCCGTGAGTCGTGGGTGAAGACAACGCGTCGCTCGCCCCAGTGGACCAGGTCGTCGCTCAGCACGCAGGCCACGATGTGATTGCCCGACTCCGGCTCGCTCGTCGCCGTGTAATAGAGCGCCCACCGGTCACCCACGCGGGTGACGAACGGATCCCGCGCGTCGTAGCCGTCGACGACCATTGGGTTCTCCGGGTGCCGCTCCCACGTCCACAGGTCTCGCGACGTCGCCAGGTGGATCTTGTAGCGCGTGTGATCCTCGTCCCCCGCGCAGTAGAACATGTGATAGACGCCATCGAGCCCCACGACGTGCGGCGCCCACAGGTGCGTCTCGCCCCAGGGCTCCTCGGCGACATCGAGCGCGAACGGGTGCTTGTCCCACGGCACCCGCCAGAGGCTGCGTGACGTCGCGTGCGCGAGGTGATCCTCGTCGAGCGGATTGGGCGGCTCGAAGTGCGTGATGCCGAACATGTGCCACAGCCCGTCAGGGCCCCGCACCACGCAGTGGTCGTTGATGTACCAGGGCCGCAGCTCGCCGACGCTGGGGTCGTAGACCGCGGTGAAGGCGCCCGCCATCACCGGCTCCATGATCCGCCGCAGGCTCTGCTCGTCGAGCAGCCGGATGTCGTCGACGTTGAGCGCTCCCCACCGCGTGCTCCGCGAGCGGTCGATGATCTCCAACCGACAGGTCTCGCCGAGAAAAGTGCTCACATCCCACACACACCGATGCATCGTGCTGTTCTCGAAGCCCGTCTCGGAGCGGAGCACCTCGCCGTCGCTCTCACGGACCAGCGCGAGGCAGAGATCGATCGGATTGTACCCGCCCCCGATCAGGAACGTGAGAAGCGGCCGGTCGATGAGAAACGGCGGCGAGTGGATCTCGCCCACCAGTGTGTCGTCGAATCCCTGGCCCAGCTTCATCAGGCGCTCCGGGGTCGATCCCACGGTCTCGGCCGTCCCGATGAAATACGCCCCCTGCTGATCGAAGCGGACGCCGCGCCGGGGCACCCGCACCGGCTGGGGATCGAGATCCCCCGACACCATCACCCACGGGGCCAGGATTCCGCTCTCGAAGTCCCCGAGCAGCCGCTCACCCGGGGCGTGGCGCACGGTGAGCTCCCGCGGAGCGCAGGAGAGAGCCAACACACAGAGCACGGGGGCGATTGCCCCCAGCGAAAGACGATGAGAAACCATTTCTGTCTCCTCCCAGAGGCTGTGGCTCGCACACGCGGGGGCGACTGTCAAGCCACGCCCTATGTGGTCAGTGGCCAGGTGACAGGGGCCAGGTGACAGGGGGCAGGTGACAGGGGCCCGGTGACAGGGATTGTGTCGCGGCTGTCGCCGCGATCTGATTTGGAGTCCTGCGGCTTGCCGCAGAGATCGGTCCGGGGCAGAGCGCCGGCGCCCCCGCCGGCATCTGTGGAGAGATCGCCGCCGCTGGATATTGCGGGAGCAAGCTCCCGCATTCGAGAGCGCGAGCAAGCTCGCGCAGTCCAGAGCAAATGCGTCTCGGCTGACGCCGCGCTCTCTGCAACCATGATTTTGATTCGCCCGCAGGGCGACACCACCCCTGACACCTGACCACTGTCACCTG
>JAFGKF010000199.1 GCA_016928695.1 Candidatus Sumerlaeota bacterium
AGCCGCGAGGCCCGCTGCCCGCGCCGCAGCCAGTCGATCGACAGATTGCGCGCGATGCGCACCACCCAGCCGGGAAAGTTGCCCCGGGGACCGAGCTGCTGGAGGTGCAGCTGCGCCCGCAGGAACACCTCCTGGGCCAGGTCCTCGGCGACCTCGGGGTCGCCCAGCCGGGCCAGCGCGACGGCGTAGGCTTTGCCGAAATGCCGCTCGATCAGTGCTCCAAGGGCTTGGATATCTCCCTTCAGAGCACTCTGCAGAAGTGTGGAGTCCGTCGGTGACCGGAGGGAAGATGGCATGGAACTCCTCTGCTCTCCCTGGGGGCCAAGGCCCCCTTTGCCTCCAGTGACGCGCGGGAGAGTCTGGCCGTGCAGAGAATCAATCAGAGAGGAACAGGAATCTCAACGACCACGGGGATCTCCACACTGTTGAGAGTGGGAGAAGAGCTCCATGCCGATCGTGCCGGAATTCCCATTCCGGCACGATCGGATCAGGGGGCCCTCACTCCAGGACAGGGCCCTCGATGAGCATCCACTCCCCCTCCTCCAGGACCCAGTGCCCCACTTGGCGCGCCTGGGTGCCGTCGGCCAGATCGACCATCTGCCCCTCGTCCCACGCCCATTGACCACCACGCAGGACCATCTCATCGAATCGGATCGTGCGCTCTTGGCCATCGACGATCAGGGTCAGGCGCGCGTTGTCCCTCAGGGGGCTGGGCCTCACATCGCGCCGTGAGCCCTGTTGGTCCCAATCACTCTGAAATCCATGGATCGAGCGCCTGCGGAGCTGATCAGCGAGTGTCTCGATGCGGCGCTCACGCTCGGCGACGATGCTTTCGAACTGCTCAGGCGTCATCGGCGTTCGGCCCAACTCCTCCAGCGCCGCATTGATGGTCGGCAGATCGGCGAAGAGATCCTCTGCCTGACGCCGGTCGCCATTGACCATGGCCTCGACGAATTCGGTCAGCGTGACGCTGGGGCTGCGAAGGTCCAAGTCTGATGTGTCCCGGATCAAGACACTCGGTGGCTCTTCGCCCTCGAGCCACGCGGCCCAGGCGAGCATCTCGTCGCCATCGCGCCAGATGGTCAGCAGATCCCCGCCGGGAGGGGTCTCAAACACTCCCTCAAAGAGGCCCGGGGCAACCTCGCGGAACTCGATCTGATGGGGAATGATCTCGAGTTCCTCGATGCGGCCGATGTCGATGTCGTAGGGCGAGCCTGAGGGGTCCAACTCCACGACACTCTCATCCCGGAGGAGCAGTCGCAGATCGCGTGAAACAGTCGGGAGGCCCAGGCCTCGGAGAAGATCCGCCGCCTCTGCACCGGCGGTCTCCGATCCCGAGTGCTCCAGAGTGTCGAGCTGAGATCCGATCTCGGGATCCACGCGCCCCAGGGCGATCACCTCGTCAGTGGGAGTCAGGGCATAGACCCCCTCCTCCGTGACCTCGGAGACAATGCGGTCTTCAACGTCATCGCCCTGGGTGATGATCATCGCACCTCCGCCGATCAGCACGGCGGCGGCGATGGTCGCTGCGATTCCCTTTCCCGTGGCCATGGCCTTGCCTCCTCCGGCGATGAGTGCGGGGAGGGACTGGAGGAATCCGACGACGCCGACGGTGCCCGCGGCTGTGACCTTCGCCATCTCAGCGGCCGAGGCCCACTCGCCGACCGTGGCCGAGGCGGCGAGGGACGCTTTGGCCGTGGCCGACATCGCGCCGACCGCCGAGGCGAGCAGGATTGACTTGGCCACCGCTTGGCGCGGCGCCCTCAGACTCGGTCCGACGCCGCGGAGTGTGGGCTCGAGCGCCCCACGCAGCATGGCGAGCGCCCGCTTCAACTGGCGGCTGACCGTCGCCTGGTGCAACCCGAGCCGCTCGGCGATCTCGCTCTGGGTCAGATCCTCGCTGAAGTGGAGCAGCACGACCTCGCGCAGCTCCGCGGGCAGGTCGAGTATCGCTCGGCGCAGCGCCCGCGCCTCCTCGTCCGATGCCATGGTCTCACGCGCCCCCTTTTCCCTGGGGTTGGGCGCCTCCGCCGCGGCGCCCTCGAGCGGCACAAGCGGCACCAGGCGCGAGGCCCGCTGACCACGCCGCAGCCAGTCGATCGCCAGGTTGCGCGCGATGCGCGCCACCCAGGCGCCGAAGCGGTGGCGCGGGTCGAACTGCCCGAGGTGGAGGTGAACGCGCAGGAAAACCTCCTGCGCCAGGTCCTCCGCCTGATCGGGATCGCGCAGCCGCGCCAGCGCGACGGCGTAGACCACACCGAAGTGGCGCTCGATGAGCGATTCAAACGCCTTCGAATCGCCCTCGAGCACCCTGCGCACCAGCGCCTCGTCCGATGTTTGGCCGTGGTCGGCTCTCATGGATTCCGGGTCCTCTCCCGGGGCGAGATCCCTCTCGCCTCCGCACTCACTACGCTGAGGGGGGATTCAGTATGCATGGCCAGGGGGAGAAATCGACCCCTGTCACCTGATCCCTGGTTTCAGAGCAGCTCCGTGACCAGAATCGCCCCGAGAATCAGCCCTGCCCCCAGCAGCTGGCCCAGGCCCAGCGTCTCGCCCAGCAGAGCCCAGGCGAGGAGGAACGTCATCACGGGTCCCGAGACGAAGATCAGCGCCGTCCGTGTCGGGGTTGTGTCGCGCTGGAATCGGTTGTGGAGCCAGGTGGCCCCGAAGGTGCACAGCACACCGAGGTAGAGCAGGAGGAGCCAGATCGAGGGGGTCACCTCCGGCAGTGCCCGCAGTGAGCCGGTCGAGAGCGCCATCGCCCAGCAGACGAGTCCGATCAGCGCGAACTGCCCCAGCAGAAGCCGCGGGAGCTCAACTCGGCCCCCGAGGCGCTGGAGCTCGATGATGTAGGCGCTGTAGGCGAACGCCGCGACCAGCGTCCACCCATCGCCCGCCACCACTCGGCCTCTGAGGGGATCGGTGAGCAGCACCAGGCCCGCCATCGCCAGCGCGACACCGATCAGGGCGCCGCGCCCCGGCCTGCGGCGCAGGATGAGCACCTGCATCATCGGCACGATGATCACACTGAGGTTGGTGAGAAAGTGCGAGCGCGTCGCCTCGATGGTCCTCTGACCGAAGAGCTGGGTGAGAAACGTCGCCCCCAGCAGCAGCCCCAGCCACGCGCTGATCCGCCACTCGCCCCCATGGCCGCGCACGCGGCATGAGGAGGGGTACCAGGCGAGCACCAGTGCAGAGGCGATGGTGAAACGCACCGCGAGGATCAGCCACTCGGAGAGATGCACACTGTAGCTCTCGCCGACGAGCCACCGCCCCGTGACGCTCGTCGTCGCCCACAGGAAGGTGGTGAAGAGAAGCGCCGCCTCAGCGCGGAGGCGGCGGGAGGGGGCGAGAGGACCCGACGTGGCGCCCATGGCCGCAGGACCCTGCGGACGTGCGCCCCGATGCGCAAGGCGGAAGTCGCCCATCAGAAGGTCAGGGGATTGGCATCCGTCTCGTAGTTGGGGTGGCGGTCCTGGGGACCCAGTCGATAGATGTCTCCGCTGCTGATCGTCCCATTGGTCGGGTCATAGGGTGTCGCCATCCCGGTGAAGGGAAAGGACCCGATGGTGTGAGTGTCGTCGTCGCGGTCGGGTCCGTAGGCGGCCAGGGCCCAGACGCGCGCGGGGAAATCGATGCCCCGTCCCCCCGGATTGCCCGTGCCCAGCTCGTAGGTGCGATCCTCATTGGGATCATCGCCCGACTGCATCCCCGTGCGGCCATCCACAAAGCCGTTGTTGAAAATGTCATTGAAGATCGAGGTCATGTAGGCCACGGGCGTCGTCATCGCCACCAGGCCACGGTAGGGGGGGCCATTGCCGTCACCGGGGTAGGTGTTCCAGTCCACCGCATAGCTCTCGAGGGCAGTGGCGATCGTGCGCAGGTCGGCCTGGGCGCGGCTCACCTTCGCCCGGGTCTGGGCCTCGAGGAAATTGGGCAGCGCGATCCCCGCGAGGATCGCGATGATCGCCACGACCACCAGCAGCTCGATCAGGGTGAAAGCGGGACGCCGAGTCGGACGCAACAGTGGCTCTGAACCTCTCATGGATCGGGGATGATCAGGCGGAGGCCATCGGCATCGAGCTGGGTCCGCACGATCTCCCCGCCGCTGAGAGTGCCATTGGTGGGATCGTAGTACCAGCTCAGATCCGCCTCGCCGAAGCGGCCATCCCAAATGCGATTCGGCCCCACACTGAAGAGGCGCCAATACCCGTAATCGTGCGTGAAGTCGTCCGGATACCAGCCCCCCTGCATCTCGACGATCGCGAACTGGTGGACGTTGTGGTAGCAGTAGGCGAGATCCGCGGAGAGCCCGGACTCGTAGGAGAAACCCATCCCCTCGCCGCCCCCCCGCTTGAAGGGATCGGGCAGGGCGGCGTGCGTCAGATAGGCGATGGGCGTCGACAGCCTCAGCGAGATCGTCCGGAATCCGTTCTCACACCACCGGCCATAGCCGTCGTAGAGATGGATGGCCTCCATCTCGGTGAACGTGCCCCGCGCGGGCGGGTAGGCGTTCATGTCGACGCGATAGGCCTCGAGTGCGGTCGCGATCGAGCGCAGGTCCGCCCGGGCCCGGCTGACCTTCGCCCGGGTCTGGGCCTCGATGAAGTTGGGCAGCGCGATCGCCGCCAGGATCGCGATGATCGCGACGACGATCAGCAGCTCGATCAGTGTGAATCCCCGGGATCTCAAGGCGTCACCCCCCGCTGTGTGATGGCTTTCTCCTCACCAGACGCCATGTCGTCCCGAAAAGTTGGCAAAAATCAGTACGGCCCCGTGGGCTCAGGGTCCGGAGTGCGCCAGGGGTAGGGCGTGAAGCGGTCGAATCCCACGTTTGGTCCATAAGTGATGTCACCATCGCTCACCGTGCCGTTGGTGGAATCGTACGGCACGCCCGAGTCCGGCCCGTCGAGGTCCGGCCCCCGGCTGTGGATCCGGTAGTAACCGTAGGTGTTCCAGACGTCGGTGAATATGTCCACCCATCCCGTTCCCTGAACCCGCTCGATCGCATAGGGCCAGTTGACGTAGAGGTACTCGCGCACCTCGTCGGGCGGCCCCACACTCGTCGAGAAGGGATCGAGCGGCATCGAGGTCAGGTACGCCGTGGGGGTGGTCAGGGGATTGCGGCCGTCCCAGTCGGGATCGGGCATGCCGACGAAGGGCACCTTCCCCCCGATGTGGAACTCGAGATAGCTCTCTCCCCCGGGGAGGTCGGCGTAGTGGTACGTCGGGTAGCGGTTCCAGTCGACGCGGTAGGACTCGATGGCCGTGACCATGGTCCGGATGTCGGCCCGGGCCCGCGCGACCTTGGCCCGCGTCTGCGCCTCGATGAAGTTGGGCAGTGCGATCGCGGCCAGGATCGCGATGATCGCGACGACGATCAGCAGTTCGATCAGGGTGAAGGCGGTCTGTTTTGCTCTCATGATGCCTCAGCTCGCAGTCGGAAATGGGATGAACCGGTCAAAGCCCGTGTTCGGACCATAGGTGATGTCGCCGTCGCTCACGGTGCCGTTCGTCGGATCATAGGGCACCCCCGAGTCCGGGCCATCGAGGTCGGGGGCTCGGCTGTGCAGGCGATAGGGGCCGTAGGCCCGATAGGCGAGCTCAAAGGGTCCATAGGTGATGTGCTGGATCGCGTAGGGCCAGTTCACATACAGAAACTCGCGGATCTCGGCGGGCTCCCCATGGCGCTGCGCGGCGAAGGGGTCAGCCGGCATGCTCGTCAGATAGGCGACCGGCGTGGTGATCGGATTGCGGCCGTCCCAGTCGAGATCGGGCACGCCGAAGGCTGGGACGACTCCCCCGATGTGGAAGTCGTTGAACGGATCGGGCACGTCCGAGTAGTGATACGTCGGATAGGCGTTCCAGTCGACGCGGTAGGCCTCGATCCCCGTCACCACCGTCCGGATGTCGGCCCGGGCGCGGGTGACCTTCGCCCGGGTCTGCGCCTCGATGAAATTGGGCAGCGCGATCGCCGCCAGGATCGCAATGATCGCGACGACCACCAGAAGCTCGATCAGGGTGAAGGCGCGGCCATTCATCGGGGTGCTGCTCCTCAACAGAGAAGACGTCATTTGGGGTGCGTCGATGACCAAAATCGGTGATCTGGCCCTTTTTTCTTTTCAGTGTGAACCGCGGTTCACTGGTACTGCTCCCGATACGTAGGAACTCGCAGGATCCCCGGGCGGTAGGGGTTGGCGGGATCGCTCGGCGATCCCCCGGGTGTCGGTGCCACACCGCCACCCACATGGCAGATGTCCCCTGCGCTCAGCACTCCATTGGTCGGGTCATAATCGACCCCCAGGGGATTGGCGGGGTTTGATCCGGCGAGGTAGCCGCCGAAGGCCATCACCAGGTCCGGCCCCGCCGAGCAGAGCCGCCACTGCGCCCCGCTCGTCAGCGCGCTGCCCGTGTGGAACTCGTGATCGGCGTCGACGTAGTCATAGGCATTGTACAGCGGCAGCTCCGCGGGGTCGCCGAAGGCCACGTCCCGCGGGGGGAAGGGGTCGAGAGGGATCGATGTGAGAAAGGCGACGGGGGTCGTCAGCGGCACCAGGCGCTTGGCGACGGGATTGGCGAAGATCGGGGCAAGATGCACCCCCACGCCCTGGGCGGGTGGATAGCGGTTGTGGTCGACGCGATACATCTCGATCCCCATGGCGATCGTCCGCATGTCCGCCTTCGCGCGGGTCACGCGCGCCCGCGTCGACGCCTCGATGAAGTTGGGCAGGGCGATGGCCGCCAGGATGCTGATGATCGCCACGACCACGAGGAGCTCGATCAGGGTGAAGGCGCGCGGGTGTGTCACTGCGAGTCGATTCCTCCGGGTGTTGAGACGCTCGAGTGGCCCATGTCGTTGACACTCAGGCGCAGCACCGCCCATGCGATCAGAGTCCCCGTGGATTGTCCAGCAACTCCGTCGGTTGCCAGAGGATTGTCATCTCGCCCCCTCGAGGTGCGGAGACGCATCAGGGGATCATCCAGTCCGCCCGTCAGCTGAATCTCAGCACATTGCCCAGGCTCACCGTGCCGTTGGTCGCGTCGTAGCGGGGGAACTGCCAGCTGGGATCGTAAGGACTGCGGTCGGGGCCGTTGCCCTGGATCACCCAGTGCGAGTAAACGTTCTCGACGTTGGCGCCGTCCCAGAACGCCGCGCCGGGATAAAGCGGGTCGTTGCGCGCCGCGTAGTGGTACACGGGCGGCGGGATCATGTTGAGGACGTCCTCGTCGCTGGCGAAGGGATCGGCGGGCAGCGAGGTCATGTAGGCCACGGGGGACGTCAGAACCGCCAGCTTGATGCGATTGGGGAGGGCGGGATTGCCGAGGTTGTCGGCCTCGAGCAACGGCGTGTCGTAGTTCTCCGCCGGGTACTGGTTGTGGTCGACGCGGTAGGCCTCGATGGCCGTCGCGATCGACCGCATGTCGGCCAGCGAGCGGCTGACCTTCGCGCGCGCCTGGGCCTCGAGGAAGTTGGGCAGGGCGATGCCCGCCAAGATGGCGATGATGGCGACGACGATCAGCAGCTCGATCAGGGTGAACGCCCGGGGCGCGTGAAACGGAATTCTCATGGGTCAGGGCTCCTCCTCAGATCTCCACCTCTGGGAGATGGTCTCCCCTGACCTGACCGCCCCGTCAAGCGGGGGGTTTGGCGGAATTCTCACTCGCGGGACATCAGGATCCGCACCTCGGCCATGTCCTCGGGCGGCAGCGGAATCCGCCAGCCGCGCCGCGGTGGGCGGTCCATGCCGGGCCGGGTCGGCTCGACCCACGGCTCGGCGGGGAGCCCCTCGAGGGTGAGCATGGTGTACCCCTCGGCCTCGGCGCCGATCCAGTGCTCTCCCCGATCTCCCTCGGTGAAGAACTGTGTCACCGGTTCTCCCATCAGGCCGATGATCGGAGTGCCATTGCAGCGGCCTGTGCCCATCACCAGCGCATTGGGGATCGGCTCCCCCGTCGCGGCGTCGACCACGTGGGTCACGAGCCGGAGGGGACCGGGCAAGTGACCGACGTCGATCTCGGTGAAGGGGGGATCGCCCTCCAGGGGAACCACAAGGCGTGGGAGGGGACCGCGCACCCGGGTGGGCTGAGTGCCGAGCAAAACCGTGGTCCCTCGGGGCACAGGTCCCATCTCGAAAACCCCCTGCAGATTCGGCTGATTGAACCAGTGAAATGTCATCCCCAATGACGCAGAGGGGATGGGCGATTCCGCGTCCTGAGGGGAGAGAGCCACCGCCACGGCGTCAGTGTACGGGAAAGGGGCTCCCTCGCGCAGCACGCGTCCCTGAATCATGACCCCCTCGGTGAGCACCAGCCGGTGAGGGCCACGGAGAATTTCACTGTCCACGCGCCCGGACTGCGGGGTGACCAGAGGCAGCACGGCGATTCCCCCATCCTCCGCGCTGGCGAGCAGTCCGGCGACGGATCGATCCGCGTGGAGAGAGGAGAAGTGGAATTGCCCCATCGCATCGGACCTGACGCGGGGCTGATCCTCGCTCATCGCGGCCAGCCCCCCCTCCA
>JAFGKF010000200.1 GCA_016928695.1 Candidatus Sumerlaeota bacterium
CCCGGCCGTGTTTGTCCTCGACACCGGCCGGAGGCCACCGATAGATTTCCCGGCCATGTTGCCGCTCCGTCTCTGGACCAACGCCGATCTCATCACACTCGACCCGGATCTCCCCCGGGCCGAGGCGCTTGTCACGGCGGGCACCACGATTCTCGCGGTGGGCGGCGCGGTGCTCGCCGAGGGATGGCGCAGCCGTGTGGATGAGGTGATCGACCTGCGGGGTCGCACCGTCGTCCCCGGCCTCACGGATTCCCACATCCACCTGATCGAGCACGGACAGGCCCTGCGCGAGGTGGCCCTCGAGTCCTGCCGCTCCACGGCGGAGACGATCGCGGCGGTGCAGGCGTTCCCCCACCCCGCGTCGGGTTGGATCATCGGCCGGGGATTTCAGACCAACCACTTCGACGATGGGATCATGCCGCACCGCGCGATGCTGGACGAGATCTTCCCCGGCCGACCGGTGGTGCTCTCCTCTCGCTGTGGTCATCAGATCTGGGTGAACACGGCGGCTATGGAGGCGGCGGGTGTGACGGCCGCCACGCCCGATCCCAAGGGCGGAGTGATCGTCCGGGACGAGCGGGGTGAGCCCACGGGGGTGCTCCAGGAGGAGGCGATCGAGCTCATCACACGCCACATCCCCAAACCAAGCGAGAGCCAGCTGCGCGAGGCCGTGCGGGTGGCCGCGCAGGACCTGTGGAGCCATGGGGTCACGGCGGCCCACGCCCCCGAGGGGCGGGATCACCTGGGCCTGGTCTCTCGGATGAGGCAGGATAATGCGCTTCCCATCCGAACCCATTTTCTTCCCCCGGTCTCGATCGCAGAGAATCTGGCGGCGGCGGCTCTGTGTGTCGGGCTCGGCGACCACTGGCTGAGTCTCGGAGGCCTCAAGATCTTCCTCGACGGAGCGCTCGGCTCCGCAACGGCGCTGATGCACGGGGACCACTGCGGACGCCCCGGCGACCGCGGTGTCGAGGTCACACCGCTCGATCGCTTTCAGGAGATGGTGGAGCACGCCCACATCAACCGCTGGTGCGTGGCGGTGCACGCCATCGGCGATCTCGCCGTGGACCGCGCGATCGACACCATCGCCGCCTCGCAGCGACTCTGGGGCATCTCGCGGGACAACCACGGACCGTGGGACCGAATCGAACACTTCCAGTGCCTGTCCCCCGGCGCGGCGGAGCGCGCGGGCGATGCCCGCATCGCCGCGATGATGCAGCCGATCCACCTCTTCGACGACTGGGAGCCCGCGAATCGCCTGTGGGGGGACGACCGCGCCTCACGCACCTACGCCTGCCGGTCACTCCTGGACGCGGGTGTCCCGGTCGCCCTCGGCAGCGATGCCCCGGTCGCGTCCGCCAATCCCTGGCTCTGCATGCACGCCACCGTGACCCGCACCGATCTCAGCGGTGAGCCGAGAGGCGGCTGGCACATGCCCGAGGCGCTGACCGCCGCGGAGTGTCTCGAGGCGTATTGCTGCACGCCTGCTCTCGTCGCGGATGAGCTCGAATGGCGGGGGCAGCTCAGGCCGGGGACCGTCGCGGACTTCGCCGTGCTCAGCGAAAATCCCCTGGCCGAGGGCTGCGATCTCCGCGGCGTTCGGTCCGACATGACCATCCTCGACGGCGCGGTGGTCCACGATCGCCACGGCGAGTTCCGAGAGGCCGAGTGCTGAGAGACCCCGAATCCCAAAGGAGACCTTTCTCTGTGAGACCCCTGATCATCGCCCTGATTCTCACCCTGCCCCTTGGCATGGCCCTGGCCGCCCCTGTCGAGGGGGCGGATTCGCCCGCCGCGCTGGAGGCGGAGATCGACGCCCTGATCGAGGCGGCGGCGCCCGAGGGCGTGATCGCCATCTGCGTGTCACAGCGCGAGCCCGACGTCGATCTGATCAGCAGGGAGGCCGACCGCCCGATGACGCCCGCCTCCAACAACAAGATTCACACGACGGCGGCGGCATTCCACTGTCTTGGGCCGGATCTCACGCTCACCACTCGGGTGCTGACCAACGGCGAGGTCGACGACAACGGCTGTCTGCGTGGCGACCTCATCATCGTCGGCGCGGGCGACCCGACCATCTCGGGGCGATTCAACGGCGGCAACGTCCTGCAGACCTTCGAGGCCTGGATGGCGGCACTGGAGGAGGACGGGATCCGCTCGATCTCGGGCGACATCATCGGCGACGACGATCTGTTCGACGACGCCCTCATCGCCGACAGCTGGTTCATGCAGGAGCTCGGCGAGTGGTACTCCGCGGAGAACAGTGCGCTCTCCTTCAACGACAACTGCGTCGACCTGCGCTGGCGCGGCGCGGCGGCGCCTGGGAACCCGGCCGCGTTCACCATGATCCCACAGACCCGCTACCTGCAGGTCGTCAGCCGTGTGAACACCATGGCCGAGGGCTCGAGCACCGACCGCTACTATCACCGACAGCACGAGAGCAACCGGGTGGTCGTCAACGGCGGGATCAATGTGGGGCAGACGCGGACCGACTCAGCCACCGTGCACAACCCCACGCTCTACACGGTCACCGTCCTGCAGGAGCTCCTCTCGCGCCACGGCATCACGGTGCTGGGTCGTCCCCGGGACATCGACGACCTGGATCGCATTGAGATCTATGGGAGCGGGACCCGGGAGCTGGCCTCGTGGACCTCGCCCCCGCTCAGCGAGATCTGCGACGTCATCAACCAGCGGAGCCAGAACTTCTACGCCGACATGGTGCTCAAGCTCATCGGCGCCGAGGTCGAGGGCGAGGGCTCCTTCGAGGCGGGAGCGCGCGCGGTGAGACGCTTCCTCGACGAGATCGGAGCGCTTCCCGAGGGCGACGACTGGGTGATGGTCGATGGATCGGGGCTCTCGCCGCTGAACCGCACGACAGCCCGCTGCCTCACCCGGGTTCTCCGCCACATGGACACCCGGCCTGACGCCGACATCTTCCGCTCGACCATGCCGCGCGGCCGCGCCGACCGCGGCTCGCTGCGCACACGGTTTGGACACTCGGATCGCCACATCGCCGTCGCCGATCAGATCCTGGGCAAGACCGGCTACATCGGCGGCGTCTGGTCGCTCTCGGGATTCATCACGAATCAGGCGGGGGTCGATATGTGTTACTCGATCATCCTCAACGGCTACCGCTCCGAGGAAGTGCCCCCGCTGCGCATGATCGACGACATCGCGGTGGCCATCGCCGCCTCGACCTTCGAGGAGCAGGCACCACCGGAGGAGTGAGATGCGGATCAGCCTGCTGGCCACGCTCTTCGGCGTGTGCCTTTTCACCTCCTGCGCACTTCAGCGAGGCACCGGGCCCACCGTGAGAGAGATCGGCGACGGACTCTGGAGCGTGACGCTCCGCTTCACCCCCGAGGGGGAGTTCGAGCGCGTCCACCTCGCCGGGGAGTTCCTGGGATGGGACCCCGAAGGGCTCGAGATGCTCGACGAGGACGGCGACGGCACCCACGAGGTGACGATCGAGCTGCCCATGGGGCGCCATCTCTACAAGTTCACGCTCGACGGCGGCGAGCAGTGGTTCTCCGATCCGCTCAATCCCCATCGCACCCCGGATGGCTACGCCAACTCGATTCTCTATCTCGGCGTCGATCCCGATGACTACCCCGAGGACCAGGAGCCCCCCTCGCCGCCCGCGCCCGATCGCCCCTGGCTCCCCACCGAGCAGCAGACCGAACCCACACCGCGCGATGAGCCCAATGTGCGGTTCGAACTCATTGACGACGGCTTTGACGAGGTCTTTGTCACAGGTGACTTCAATGGCTGGACAGGGCAGCTCGACCAGATGGAGCGTGGCGACGATTCCGGTCGCTGGACGCTGAGGCTCCGGCTCGATGAGCCGGTCTGGAGTCGATATCGCTTCGTCGTCTGGCGCGGAGACGAGTGGTCCACGATCCGTGATCCGGAGAATCCTCAGATCTCCTTCGATGGTCATCCCATGGATTCGGTGGTCTTCACCCCCGGCGCGGATCGAGGCGTCGTCGAGATCCTCAGCGAGAGTCTCACCGCCTCGGTGTCGACATGCGAGGCGAGAGCTGTCTGGGCGTGGCTCCCGCCGGCCTATTTCACTGAGACCGACCGCCGTTTCCCCGTGCTGATCATGCATGACGGGCAGAATGTCTTCGATGACCCCCTCAATCCCTTCGGCCATGGCGGATGGCATGTGAACACCATCGCCGAGGAGCTGATCGCCGAGGGGCGCATCGAGCCGTTCATCCTCGTCGCCGTTCCATGCAACGGAGAGCGGCGCATGGAGGAGTACGGGATGGACGAGGATGTCATGGACGCCTCGGAGCATCCCTATGCGCGTTATCTCATCGACGACGTCCTCCCCCTCGTCACCGCGCGGTATCGAACGCTCACCGGACCCGCGAGCACCTCGGTGATGGGCTCCTCGATGGGCGGGATCATCTCGTTCTATCTGGCCTATCATCACCCCGATGTCTTCGGGCAGGCCGCGTGCCTCAGCCCGGCGTTCATGATCGGCGACGCGTCGGAGCGGACGCTGCTCGACCTCGTCCGCGCCGAGGGCAAGCGCCCTGTCCGCCTCTACCTCGACAGCGGCACCGCGGGCGAGTGCGAGGACGGCGCCCCCCAGACGCGCGAGATGCGCGATCTCCTCATCGAGAGCGGCTGGGTGCTCGGCGACGATCTCGTCTGGCACCAGGAGGAGGGCGCCGCCCACAGCGAGCGGGCCTGGCGCGCACGCGTCTGGCGCCCGCTGGAGTTTCTGTGCGGGGAGAGGTGACAACGATGGAGCACAGGCGCCCTCGCCGGTTTCCATTCGCCGGCGAGGGCGCCGGCGCTCCATATGAGGGGCGCGGCACCACGTCACCGACCATCCCCTCTCTTGACAGGACCGCCCCGCCGCTCTGATATCATCGTCGGATCGGAGTGATGAGATGGCGATGATCTGGTATCCCGACCTCGACAGACCGCGGCTGCGGCCGATCGAGGCGATCCCCATCGAGCACGAGGGGGAGACGCTGATCGGGCTGCACGACCCCTCGGGTCTGGCCAAAAGTGGACTGGCCGTCTCGCCCCCGATGTTTTTCGCTCTCACGCTGATGAACGGCCTGACATCGATCGATCAGATCACCGCGGCTTTCAAACAGCAGTTCGATGTCGAGCTCCCCGAGGGGACGCTGCGGGAGTTCGTCCTCCAGCTCGACGAGGGCTGCCTCCTCGAATCGATGCACTTCCGGCAGCACCGCGAAGAGCGCCTCGCCGCCTACCGCGCGCTGCCCGCGCGCCCGATGACCCACGGCGGCCGTGGCTACCCGACCGATCCCGAGGAGTTCACCGAGGCGTTCAACTCGCACTTCACGGCGGAGGGCGGACCCGGCTCCCCCCCCGAGCCGGAGAGTGGACCCGAGATCCGCGCGCTCATCGCACCGCACATCGACTTCGAACGCGGGGCCATCAACTACGGCTGGGCGTACCAGGCACTCGGCTCCGGCGCGACGCCGGAGACCGCCGTGATCCTCGGCACATCGCACCAGCCCTGCCGCCATCCGCTCACCCTCACACGACTCGGATTCGAAACCCCTCTGGGCACACTCGAGCCCGAGACCGGGTTCATCGAGGCCCTCGCGGAGCGTCTCGATTACGATCCGTTCGAGGATGAGCTGATCCACGTCATGGAGCACTCGGTGGAGTTCCAGGCGGTGGCACTGCGCCATCTCTTCCCCGACGCCTCGGAGATGCGCATTGTCCCCATCCTGTGCGGCTCCCTCGCGGACGACCCCACGGAGGATGGAGTGGCGAGGGGAGACCGATTTGAGAGAGCCATCGGGGCTCTGATCGAGACCATCGCCTCATGGGATCGCCGCGTCTGTGTGATCGCGGGCGCGGACCTGGCGCATGTGGGCCCCCAGTTCGGGGACGAGCAACCCGTCAGCGAGGAGCAGATGGCCGAGGTGGCGTCACTGGACAGGGAGGCGCTGAACCTCGCCGCCGCGGGAGATGCCGAGGGATTCCTGGAGTCGTTCGCCCCCACCCACAACGCGCGGCGCGTCTGCTCCGTCGCGTGCATGTACACCGCGCTGCGATGCCTGCCCAGCCTGGAGGTGGAGCGGGGTCGCGTGCTCCACTATGCACAGAGCGTCCACCCGAGCCAGCTGCTCGCGGTGACGCATGCCAGTGTGGCGTTTCCGTGAATGGGAGGAGAGAGGCGGATCACTCCCCGCTGAGCTTCCAGCCCTCGCCCTTGACGTACTTGTAGAGCTTGCGGCCCTTGTCGCGCGCCTGGAGGTACGTGCGGATCTTGTGCTTCCACTCCGCCTGAACGGCCCACTTGCTCGACTGCCAGTAGTGCTTCCGCCAGGGAGTGCAGGCATCATCGCGTTCGATCTCGAGGTAGATGTCCTCGATGTCGATCGGCTGTTGCTCCGAGACGATGCGGTGCAGTGCATCGCGCACTTTCTTGGTCAAGAGGCGGAGCTGATGGGCGTCGAGTCCTTCCGCAGACACTGGCAGTTCCCTCCAGATCAGATTCGGGCGGACACGCTGCCGTCTCTGGGATCAGCTGTCAAAGCTTCGTTTTAAAAAAGTCCGCCCTCGTCCGACGCCTGAACTCCTTCGTCGCAAGTCAAAGCCTCACAGACTTCAGGGGGGCGACTGCAGATCGCCCAGCCACCTCAGGATGTCCCGGCAGACGCGATCGCGCTCGGGTTCGAACTCCAGCATGTGCCACTGCCCCGGGTAGGTCTTCATCGTCAGCAGCGCACCGGGAATGCGGCGCATCATCTCCTGGGTGTGGGGGAGATCGATGACCTGATCCTCCCCCCCGAACAGCGCCAGGGTCGGCAAGATCAGACGCGGGAGGAGGCGCTTGAGCTTCCCCTGGAGAACCCGGGTCTGGACGAAGAACCGCGCCGTGCACTCGTGAAGCGCCAGCGGATCGGCCTCGATCGCGGCGACGCGAGCGGTGTCGCGGGTGAAGAGCCGCGCATCCCAGACGGGGTGATGCCGTCGCCTGGTGGGATCGAAGATCTGGTCGCGTGCGATGCCGAGCTGCTCGGCCTTGCCGAAGTAGGTGTGGAGGATCAGCGCCGGGGCGACGGTGATGACCGACGAGAGCCCCCGCGGATGCATCGCAGCGCAGGCCAGCGCGGGGCGCGCCCCCCAGCAGTTGGCGAGGAGGTGAACCGTCTCGACCCCCTCGAGCCAGCGGGCGTCGTTGATCGCGGCGCGGATGTCGGCGATCCAGGTCTTCCACGAGTCGATGTCGCCGCGCTCCCCCTCGCTCCGGCCGGCGCCACGGCGGTCGACGAAGTGGACGGTGAACCCCCCGCGCGCGAGGGCCATCGAGCTCTCCTCGTACCACCCGGCGTGGCTCTCGATGCCGTGGAGGCGGACGATCACGCCGCGGCACGGCTCGGCGCGCCAGACGCGGCGATAGAGCCGGGGCTGACCCTCGCGCCTGACCCACCCCTCCCCCGTCTGAACCTGGACCTCGGCACTCATCACAGATCGATGTGATCGCTCCGCTGCGACCATTTGTCGAGAAGTTCCCGATTCAACCGCACACCCCAGCCGTGACCCCCATGGGGCTTGGCGCGCCCCCCCCATCCGAATCCCATCGCGGGCTCGAAGAGAAACTCGCCGAGGAGATGGCGGTCGTACGAGCCCTCGAAATGGCAGAGGCCATCGACCGTCAGGGCGAACGCGCGGCCCGCCGAGGAGAGCAGGGGCGACTCCCCCACCATGCACCCCAGCCACGCCCCCCGCTTCGCGCGCCGGGCCTCCTCGAAGATGCGCAGCGAGGTGACGACGCCACCGCACTTGGAGAGACGGATGTTGAAGAGGTCGCACTCTCTCTCCCGGATGGCGCGGCGGGCATCGGCGAGCGATGTCAGCGACTCGTCCAGCGCGATCGGGACATCGACCGCCTGGCGAAGCCGGGGGAGATGGGGCTCATCCCCCCTCGCCAGGGGCTGCTCCACGCTCGAGATGCGGAACGTCGAGAGCGCCCCGACGGCGGCCACGGCCTCCTCGAACGACCAGGCCCCGTTGGCATCGACGCGCAGATCGGTCCTCCGACCGAAGACCCGGCGCAGGCGCTTCAGCCGCGCGATGTCCCCCTCGAGATCGGTGCCCACCTTGACCTTGATCTGACGGAGACCGAAGAGACGCATCTTCATCGCCCTCTTCGTGATCGGCCACAGATCACCCTCGCCGATCACCCCCGAGACGATGACCGGGCGGCTCGCGTCGCGGAGGGGGAGTCCGAGTCTCTCGGCCAGGAGCCGAACGATCTCCATGGCCGAGATCTCGAGGATGCGCGCGCCGAGATCGATGAGGGCGAGATCCAGGGCGCAGCGCGCACTGGGGTGGTCGGGCAACAGCGAGTCGGCCACTGACTCCAGCCCATGGATGAACGACTCCACGGACTCGCACCTCGGCCAAGCAACCGATCCAGCCGCTGACCGGATGATCCGATGAACACCCTCGGCGGTCTCGCCTGTCACATACTCCCGGGGCAGGCACTCCCCCCAGCCCTGAATGCCGTCCGCCGTCTCCAGGCCCACGACGACGTTGAGCGATGAGTGCCGCGCGTGCGCGGCGTGTCGAAAGGGGGTCTTCAGGGGCACCTCGACCAGATGCAGGTGGAGGCGCCTCGGCCTCGATGGCATCACGGCGTCGCTCTCATCTCCGCAGGAGCAGGGTGGTCTGCTCCTCGCCCTCCAGGGTGAACTCCTCGAGGATCTCGAGGCCGCGGTGGAACTCCAGGTCAGGGGTCAGGTAGGTCGGCTTGTACTGCTCGCTGCGGCCACCGCTGGTGGCGATGCGCTCACGGCGCATGTCGTCGAAGAGCGAGGCCTCCACCATGCCCATGCGGAGAGGGGCGAGGCGGCCCGACTTGCGCTTGGTCTCGTACTCCATGTTGAGGCGCTGCAGCTCGCGCTCCAGATCGCCGAGGAAGGCGCCCCAGTGTTCGCGCAGACCCAGGCTGATCTCGGACACGAGCAGGGCATAGCAGGGAGGGTGGCCCCAGACGGGCACCACCATGAAATCGGTGATCTGACGGCCGCAGCGGCACGCAACCGCCTGGACAGCCTGGGTCACCTGATGCTCGCTGAGCTTCTCGCCTGTGATGTTGCTGAACCGCGAGCCCTTGTGGAGGAAACGGATGACGGGGCACTGCTCCATGAAACCCGCCACCTCGACGACATCGTGGATGTTGTAGCGGTGCAGCCCACTGAAGTTGGTCAGGACGATGAAGTACTTGCGGCCCACCTCGACCTCGTGGGCGAGGAGGGTCGTGGGATTGTCCACCTCCTCCTCCTCGATGGGGATGAACTCGTAGAAGTGGCCGAAGGGATCGAGGGGGCCCTCCGGTGTCCCGTCGCGCATGGGGATGGTCATGCGGCCCTCGCTGGCGATCAGACCGATGTCGCGGATCGGCGTGCCGCCGTAGTGGGCCGGGTAGAGATCGAGGTAGTGCCCCAGAGTTCCCCCCATCCAGTTGGTGATGAGACGGAGATCGGTCCAGACGTCCTTCGGAAGAAGATGTCCCGTCCGCTCGATGATCCCCTCGAGGTGGTGCGCGCGGCGCGGGTCGGGGCGGAGCGCGGCGACCTCGGCGCGGATGCGCGCGGGCTCATGGGCAACCGAGATGCTGACAGTTCCATCGTGGACGTCGCGGACGATCTCCTCCCGGTGGTGGTCCATGATCTGCGCCAGCATCAGGAAGCTCGAGGGATTGGCGGTGACCAGGAAGCTCACGCTCTGGGCGGCGCCCCACCGGGCGAGTGCGTAGTACTTGTCCGCGTGATTCGAGAGTGCATAGAGTGGCGCGGGGATCGCATAGATGTTGCGCACGAAGCGCGACTGCGTCTCCGTCGAGAGTCCCGACATCGAACCGCAGGCCACGCCGTGGGCGGTGCGCTCCTCGACAGGGGGGGAGACGATGGGGAGCACCTGGCGGCCAAGGCAGCCGCTGTGATCGCGCAGCGCGGCGGCCACCCAGGTCGACCAGCCCCTGCGATAGCGCGAGTGGCTCTCAGCGGTGACGGGAATGAATTTGGGCTCGGCGTCCGATCCGCTCGACATGGCATACATCAGAAGGCGCTCGGAGGGATCGAACATCACGCCGATGTCACCGGTCTCCCGCATCCGATTGATCCAGGGCCGAACGTCCTCGTAGGTGGTCACAGGAACTCTGCGGCGGAAGGTCTGCACATCACCGATGGTCGGATAACCCAGGGCCCTGCCCATCTCGCCGCTGGCCTGCTGGGCGATGATCTCGGCGAGCACCACGCTTTGGCAGTGAGCCATGCGGCGGCTGGCCTGCCGGAACTGGCGGAGCAGGAGCATCCCCTGACTCCTGGCTGCGGTGGAGAGAACCGCGCGGATAGACCTCTGAAGCATCCCGTGCCCCCTGCGGCTGAGCGATCCCCCCGTCCCGCGAGGATCTCCCTCGCCGCTGACAGGATGGGTTGTCCGCCCCTATCTGCTCAAAAATCAGTTGTGTGGGCAACAGGAAAATCCCCCTCAGACAGAGGGGCTCAGGCCGGCCCGCCATCTCACGCCCAGTCCACGGGCAGATAGGTGTTGCGAGAGGCAGTCCAAACGTCTGGTTTGAACGCATGTGGCCTTTCAACAGACCCTTTGGGCGGGACCATCGACTGCGAGGCGAACGACTCCTTGACCGTTTCCATCGGCGGCTCTTCGGACTCCCCTTCCTCTTCTCCAAGGGCGAGCTCTCACAGCGACTCATCCGCGATCTGCGCGGCAAGCGACTGCTGGAGATCGGATGCCGATCGGGCGTCTGGTCGACGGACTTCGCGCTGCGCGGCGCCCGGGTGACGGGTCTGGATCTCCATGCAGAGTGCCTCGGGGAGCACGCCCGTGCGCTGCGGTCTCTGCCCCCCCCCCACACATGCAGTTTTTACAGGGTGATGCCCTGCACCTCCCCTTTCGCCCGGAGTCCCACGATGTCGTCGTGATGTTCGACTGCCTCGAGCACATCCAGGACGACGAGGCCGCCCTGCGAGAGATGGTGCGTGTCCTCCAGCCGGGAGGGCGCCTCTTTCTCACCGTGCCCACCAAGCCGGGGCATCCCCCCCACAGGGTGTTCACGCGCCTGATCTCGCTGCTCCCCCGGTCGATGCTGCGGCAGGCCCAGGTGCGAGACTCGGTCATCGACACCGACGCGGGCGAGGGCGTTGACATCGCGCAGGCCGAGGAGTCCGAAATCCTCAGGGCCTTTGGCCATTGGCGACACTACAGCCCCGAGGACATGGAGGCGCTGATCTCACGCACACTCGGCCTTCGCCTCAGTCGGATCGTTCCCTATCAGAGACTCTTCGAGAGCGAGGCGATCTGCTTCCACCTCAGCGTGCGGGGATTCCGGCGCCGCTCCCTGTATCCTCTGCTTCGCCTGATGGCGGCGCTCGACATGCTTCTCCCGCGCCGCTATCCCAGCGTTCAGATCTTCGTGATCGCCGAGAGAGTCGCGGAGGACGCCCTGACTCTCAGCCCCTCGCCCGCTCCCTCTCCCTCACGAGCTGACCGGCCTGAATGAGCGACTCGAACGTCCCCGCGTCCGACCACCACCCGTCGACCTGGGCCCAGGTGAGATCGCCGCGCCTGACGTAGGCGTTGTTGACATCGGTGATCTCCAGCTCGCCGCGGGCCGAGGGCTCGAGTCCGTGGATCACCTCCCAGACATAGTCATCATACATGTAGACCCCCGTCACGGCGAAGCTGCTCTTGGGCTGCCGCGGCTTCTCCTCGATCCCGACGACGCGATCGCCGTCCAGCTCCGGGACGCCGAACCGCTGCGGATCGGGCACCTCGCGGAGCAGGATCTTCGCGCCCGTCCTCTGCGCGCGATAGGCCTCGACGTGCGGCCGGATCGAATTCTCGAAGATGTTGTCGCCCAGGATCACCACCACGCGGTCGCGGTCGACAAAGTCCTCCGCGAGGCTCAGGGCGTCGGCGATCCCCCCCTCGCCCTCCTGGTAGGTGTAGTGGAGGTCGCGCAGCCCGAGCTCCCGGCCGTTTCCGAGGAGCTGGAGAAAGTCCCCGGCGAAGCTCCCCCCCGTGACGATCATGATGTCCGTGATCCCAGCCTCGATCAGAGTCAGGAGCGGCCAGTGGATCATCGGACGGTTATAGACCGGCAGGAGGTGCTTGTTGGTGATCTTGGTCAGCGGCATCAGGCGCGTCCCCAGCCCCCCGGCCAGAATCACGCCCTTGATTGTCTTCTCACTCATCGCTCGCTCCCAGCGCACAGAGAAATCGGGCGGCACCATGAGGGACCGCCCGCGAAGGGGCAAGCTGGATGTGGGCCGACCCCCTCCCGGGGCCGGGCTCAGCCGAGCTGCTCGATGCGCTCCATCGGCGAGATGATGTCGGTCAGGCGGACGCCGAAGCGCTCATTGACCACGACGATCTCGCCCCGGGCGACAAGCTTCTCGTTGACGAGCACCTCGAAGGGCTCACCGACGAACTTCTGCAGCTCGATGACCGATCCCTGGCCGAGCTGGAGCAGATCGTTGATCAGCATGCGGGTGCGGCCGATCTCCACCCGGACCTGCAGAGGGATGTCGAGGAGGAATTCGAGGTCGATCGGCTTGCTCTGCCCCCCAGACGGCTCATCCTGCAGGGGCTGATCCATCTCGGACTCGGCCTGCCCCTCGGCCGTGGCGACCGGCCCCTCGGCGCTGGTCTCCTCCTCCGGGGTCTCGCTGACGCTCTCATTCTCAGACATGACATCTCACCTCTTGGGATCGACCAGGCTCTCGACCTGGACCGCGCGGCAGCCCCGGTGCACGCCGATGCGTCCGCGGAATTTCAGGATGTCCTCGACATAGACCTCGCAGGGCGTGCTGCAGTCCTCGTCGAGGATGATGGTGTCGCCGACCTTGAGATTGAGCAGCTCACGCCCCGTGATCTGTGAGCCACCGAGATGAACCATGAGGTCGACATCGACCTCGCTGATCTGATTGCGCAGGCGGTTCATCCACGTGCTGTCGAAGTCCACGGTCTCCGTCTGGAAGCCGGCGCGGAGCTTCTCGCGGATCGGCTCGAGCGTGGAGTAGGGCAGGCAGAACGTCATGGTGCCCGAGGCCTCCTCGAACTCCAGCTCGAGGGAGATCGTCACCACCACGTCGCTCGGGGGCACAATGTTGACAAACTGCGGGTTGATCTCGGATCGGACGTGGGTGATGTCCAGAGGGCTGATGGCCTGCCAGGCCTCCTGGTAGTCGTCGATCGCGATGTCGACGACCTTCTTGATCAGCCGCTGCTCGATGACGGTGAAGTCCCGGCCCTCGAGCTTGTAGTGGGTGCCCCCGCTGCCCCCGAAGAAGGTGTCGACGAAGACGAAGACGAGCCTGCCCTCGAGCACGAGAAGGCTCAGCCCCCTCAGGGGATCCATGCGGATGAGATGCAGACTGGTCGGCAGCGGCAGGTTCCGCATGAAATCGCCGAATTTCCGCAGGTCGGTGCCCAGAACCGAGACGTCGACCACCCGGTGAAGCGCGGTGGAGATCGAGGTGCGGAAGAGGCGCGCGAACCGGTCGTGCACGATCTCGAGAGTCGGCAGTCGGCCGCGGATGATGCGATCCTGGTTGGCGAAGTCGAAGGAGGAGGGACCGAAGGTCTCCTCCTGGGGGATCTCGGTCTCGACCTCGATCTCACCCCCCGAGATGCCCTTGAGCAGGGCATCGACCTCATCCTGGCTGAGGACTTCGCTCAACTGTCAATCCTCCGACGGTCCGGCGTTCAGCGCGCTCTCAGTGCAATCACTGGACCAAGAACTCCTCGAAGAGCACCCGGCGGATGGTCCCCTGGCGCAGATGCTGCTCAATCCTCTGCCGGATCTGGTCTTTGACCAGCTCCTTGCCAGCGACGGTGTTGATGTCCTCCATGACCAGGCCGGAGAGATAGAGCAGCACGGTGTCATGAATCAGGGGCATCCGCTCCATGATGACAGCCTCCATGGCGCTGTCCTCGAGCTCGAGGGCGATCCGCACCCGCAGGTAGCGCGATCCCGCGGACTCGTTGAGGTTCACGGTGAACTCCTCGAGCTGCACAATGGTTCCAAATTCCGGGATGGCGTCGGGGGGCGGCTCCGGGATCTCCGCATCATCTCCCCCGGCACTCATGAAGATCTTGGCGCCGGCGGCGACTCCGCCGATCACCACGATGGCCCCGAGCACCGTGATGATGAGCTTCAGGGGGGACTTCTTCCTCGGAGCGGGCGTCGCCTCCTCCTCCGGGGTCTTTTCCTGCTGCTCTTCGGCCATGGTATCTCTCCGTTCTCAGCCCGCGAGGGGCGCGAATAGAATATCCGAAAGCGTGGTGTCGATGACGATCTCAACGCGCCGGTGGCGCGGATCAGCGAGGTCGATCACCTCCCCCTCCTCGTCCCTGAGCGGACACTGGCTCCCCCGCCCCACGAGGGTGAGAGTGCGCTCGTCGAGGGGGGGACTGAGCCCGATGAGGTGCTGCAGCACCGAGTCGGCACGGCGGAGGCTCAGAGACATCTGCGCCTGGGGATCGCCCCCCTGATCGGGTGCTCCGGAGGCGTGCCCCTCGATGCGCATGGGGAAATGCATCCGCCGCAGAAGAGGGCAGAGCGAGATCAGCATCTGCTGCGCCTCGGAGGTGAGCTCGGCGTCATTGCGCCCGAAGGCGAGATCGGACCGAAAGCGCACGATGATCCCCTCGGGGGTCCGTGTGATCTCGATCAGGTCCTCATTGCCCTGGATCACCTCGAGAAGCTTGAGGAGCTCCTGATACGCCTCGCTCTCCGTGGTGATGGGGCTCTCCTCGTCCCCCCCCAGCGCTGGGGGCTCGGAGATCGCCGGGATCACCGTCTCGTTCTCGACAAAGGCCCGCCCCCCCAGCTCGCTCACACTGGGCTCGCGCATCATCATGCCGAAGGCCTCGTCGATCTGCTGCTGATCCATGGAGGACATGGTCAGGAGCAGAACAAAGAAGGTGAGCAGGAGGGTCAGGAGATCCGAGAAGGTGATCATCCAGGCATTCGGATCGATCTCCCGGACCACGATCTCCTCTTTGGGCTTCTTGGCCATCGTCACTCGACCTCCCCGCTGACCTCGGCGGTCTCGATCGGCTCGGCCGGGACGACAAAGGTGAAGCCCCCGACATCGACCATCTGGGTGGGTGAGCGGAAGGCGGGTTCGTGCGCCCCCTCATGGACCACGATTTCGACCCGGCGATTGAAGGCGTGCTGCTGTTCGGTCTCGTCGGCGCTCTGCGGGCGAACCGCCCCGAGACTCGCCACCGTCATCCTCGAGTGTGAGATCCCCCTGTCGAGAAAATCGTCGTAGACGCGCGCCGCCCGCGCCGCGGCGAACCACCACGGGGTCTCGAAGGACGTGCGATATGCACTCTCTCGGTCTGTGTGACCCTCGATGGTGATCAAGCACCCACTCTGCCCGAGCATCTGGACGATGTCGCTGAGAATGGGGGCGGCCTCCTCGATCAGCGTGTCCTCGCCCTCCTCGAAGAGAGCGTCGCCCTGGAGAATGAAGACGAGGTCCTCATCGCGGATCTCCACATCGATGCCCCCCTGACGAGTCTCGTCCGGCATCAGGCTGGCCAGGCGCTCCGTGAGCTCATCCCGGTCCTCGGTCGTCAGGGAGAAGTTGACCGAGTTGAGCATCCCATCGTCAGGGCTCTCGGTCTCTCCCCCCGGCATCCGGCCAAAGGTCCCGATCAGCGACCCGATGACGACACGCATCTTCTCCTGATCGATGGTGGCCATGGTGTTGAGCAGGATGAAGAAGGCCAGGAGGATCACACTCAGGGCACAGAACTGCACCGTGAAGGGGTCGACCACGATCTGGTCCACGAAGCGCTTTTTGACCTTCTTGGCCACCGGTGATGCGCCCCCTCAGTTGAACTGCGACGTCCGCTTGGCCGGGCGGAGGAAGGCGTGGAGTCGCTGCTCGACCACGCGCGGGTTGTCACCGGCGGCGATGGCCAGGATCCCCTCGAGGGCCAGCTCCTTGACCTCGATCTCGTCCTCGCTCCGGCCGCGGAGCTTGCTGGCCAGGGGGTTGAACATCAGATTCGCCATGATGGCGCCGTAGAAGGTGGTGAGGAGAGCCACAGCCATCTGCGGGCCGATCGAGTTGGGATCGCTCATGTTCTGGAGCATGCCGACGAGCCCGATCAGCGTCCCGATCAGGCCGAGCGCTGGGGAGAACGTCCCCATCGTCGTCATGATGTCCACGCCCTTCTTGTGGCGCGATCGGACCTTGTCGATCTCCGTCTGCAGAATGCCCTCGATCGCCTCGGGCTCCTGCCCGTCGACGGCGAGCTGGACCCCCCGCGTGATGAAGATGTCGTCGACGTCCTGAATCGCGCTCTCCAGCGCCAGGATGCCATCGCGGCGCGCCTTGCTGGCGAAGTCGACAAGAAGCGGAATCATGTCAGCCCCCGCGCGCACCTTGGAGAAGAAGGCATTCTTGATGACTCCCATCACCCCGAGCACCTCATTGAGCGGATAGGCGATCAGGGTGGCGCCGATCGTCCCGCCGACAACGATCGCGATCGAGGGCACGTTGATGAACGCCCCCAGACTCCCACCCATGGCGATGGAGCCAATGACCAGACCGAAGGCGGAGATGATCCCAAGAATTGTCGCGATATCCATCTCTGCGTCTCGCCTCTCGATTGACCCCGTTGGTCACAGTTCAAGCGGGGAACTCCCTGCTGAGGAGGTCCCAGTTTCTTTTCGGAGGGCTGTCCGAACTCCTGAACACCTTTTTGGTGCTGAAACCACTGAGGATAGGGCAATTGCTCCATGAGGCGGAAAAGGATATCGACAGGGCAATGACGGTGCCACATCTCTGAGATCAAAGAGATTAGGCTCAGCTGAGGAATATCAGAGAGCGATCGGGCATCCACACGGTGCCCGCCTGCCGTCAAAGAATTGGCGATTCGGCGGATGAGGAGAACGACAGCTACAGAAAATCAACAGCTTCACACCGCATGCAACCGCTGATCACGGCTCGATTTTCGACCCGAGCACCCGCAGAAACTCCCTCATCCAGGCGGGGTGCGCTGGCCATGCGGGGGCGGTGACGAGCATGCCGTCGACATGGGCATTGTCGACTCCCTCGCTCACCTCGACCCAGGTCCCCCCCGCTCTCTCGATCTCGGGGCGTACCGCGGGATAGGCGGTGCAGGCCTTGCCCTCGACGACACCGGCCGCGGCCAGGAGCTGCTGACCGTGGCAGATGGAGGCGATCGGCTTGCCGGCATCGGCGAAGTGGCAGATGATCTGGAGGACACCCGCGTTGAGGCGCAGGTACTCAGGCGCGCGACCGCCGGGGACCACCAGGGCATCGAAGTCCTGGGGGTTGATCAGCTCGAAGTCCCCGGTGATGGCGAAGCCGTGACCGGGTTTTTCGGAGTAGGTCTGGTCTCCCTCGAAGTCGTGGACGGCGGTGCGCACCTTTTCGCCCGGCACCTTGCCGGGGCAGACGGTGACCACCTCATGGCCCACCATCTGGAGGATCTGCAGGGGCACCATCGCCTCGTAGTCCTCCACGTAGTCGCCGACGATCATCAGGATTCTTTTCGCAGCCATGGCTCGCCTCTCCCGGTCAGTGATCTGGCTCTGATCACAGAGCGGTGGGGCACGCGTGTCAAGCGGGGGGATGATCGGCGACCTGACCTGGAGCGCGTCGGCGCTGATTTCATTGGGAGTCCTGCGGCTCGTCGCAGAATCACGGGCGAGCCCGTGGACTCCACATCTGAGTTTCCATGACATCTTTGATCGACCTCTGTGGCTTTCCACTTGCCCCTCGCGTTTCCAGACGGCATGGAGGGGGCTCAGCCTGAGAGAGGACTGAGGATCGAGACCGCAACGCCATGAAAGCCGTCATTCTCGCCGCGGGCGAAGGCAGCCGCATGCGCCCGCTCACATACACTGTGCCCAAACCGCTGACCCAGGTGGCGGGAAAGCCGATCCTGGAGTGGATCATCGAGTCCGTCGCACCCCATGTCGACGGCGTCATCCTGATCGTCGGCCACCTGCGCGAGAGGATCGAGGCCCACTTCGGCCCCCAGTGGAGGGGACTCAGCGTCACGTATGTCCGCCAGGCCGAGCAGAGGGGAACCGGCCATGCCCTCCAGATGTGCCGAGAGGCCCTGAGGGGCGAGGAGCGCTTCTTCGTCATCTACGGCGACAACATCTCGGCGCCCGAGGACATGGCGCGCTGCGCGCAGCACCCGCTCTCCGCACTGGCGATCCGCGTCCCCGATCCGGAGAGATACGGCATCTTCAAGACCGACGCGGAGGGCCACCTGACGGACCTGATCGAGAAGCCGTCGGAGCACGTCGGCGACCACGCGAACGCGGGCGTCTACGTGTTCGACCACCGGATCTTCGAGGAGCTCGACCGGACCAGGGTCAGCGGGCGCGGCGAGGTCGAGCTGACCGATGCGGTGCTGGCGCTGGCAAAGCGCGCTCCGATGCAGGTGGTCGACGTGACGCGGCACTGGCTGCCGATCGGCTACCGCGACGACGTGGTGAAGGCGGAGCCAATCCTGCTCGGCCGCGACCGAGGCCCCGCGGAGTATCTGGCCCAGCGCAAGCGCACCATCGTCGCCGTCCTCGGTGTCTGGCGGAGACGCCTGGATGCCCTCCTGAGCGATGCGGACGAGGCCAGGGCAGCCCAGGCCCCGGCGCCCGGGCGGCAGAGCCCACTGGGGCTCCTGCGCCACATGATCACCGCCGAGCGGTGGCTGCGGTCGACGGCGGCGAGCGGGCAGATGGGTGGCCCGAATCCCCCGACGGAGGCGGAGACGCCCGATCTCGCGGGCGCGCACCGACTGCTCACCGAGGAGCGGGCGAGGACGCTCGCGTTTCTCGATGGACTCGACGAGGCGGGCCTCGACCGGGTCTGCACTCTCTCCAGCGAGACGCTGGAGAAGGTCTATCTGACCGTCGAGGAGATGCTGCTGACGCTGCCCTGCCATGAGTGCTGGCACGCGGGTCAGATCTCCTGGGCTCTGAAAATGCTCGAGAACAGTGAGGAGTGCTGAGTGATGACAGATGGCGGTGTGATGCTGATCGGAATCGACGGCGGTGCGACGGAGGCCAAGAGCCACCACGTCGCCGTCGAGGGCTCGGGTGCGGATGTCTCCTTCGCCCTGGGCGACCTCAGCGCCTCGCGCCGATACGAGAGGATCGACGGCTTCGAGCCCGTGCCCGTCGGCGATCAGATCGCCCAGCGAAACGCGGGCGACGTCCAGGTGACCGACGGCGAGCGCGAGCAGGGCGAGAGATACACCGACGCCGCCGCCGCGACAGTCATCGAGCTGGCGGAGAAAACAGGCGCCAGGCGCGTGCTGATCGGCATGGGGATGCCCGGGCTGAAGACCGAGGACGGCCGCGGGATCAACGCGATCAACAACGGCGCGCGGACGCCGGACTTCGCCGAGCGGCTGGAGGAGAAGATCCGCGCGGCCGGCATCGAGCTCGCGGGACCTCTGGCACGGCTCGGCTCCGACGCCGACTACTGCGGCATCGGCGAGGAGCATGCGGCCGAGGGCGCCTTCCGCGACGTCGAGAGCGCGTACTACGTCGGCTGCGGAACGGGGATCGCCGATGCGCTGAAGCTCGCGGGTCAGCTCGTGCCCCTCGACGACACCAAGGCCTGGCTCCAGAAATCGTGGCAGATCCCCTCGTGGGTGGGACCGACGTTCGAGAAGATCGCGAGCGCGAACTCCATGATGTCGCTCTTCGCAGGGCAGATGAAGACGACACCCGCCGCCCTCGTTGAGGAGGGGACCTTCCCCCAGGACCTCGCGGCCACCGGCGATCCCCTCGCCCAGGCGGTGATGACGACTGTCGCCGCGACGCTTGCGGAGATCATCTTCGAGCGTCTCTTCACCATCCACGCGGGCCGCGAGGAGGCGCCCCACCGGGGTGAGGCCTACCTCGGACTGTCGAGGGACCACCCGTACCGAAGCATGCTGCTCGAGCGCATCGTCGTGGGACAGCGCTTCGGATTCATCTGGGCGGATGAGCGATACAGCGACATCTTCCGCCGCCCCTGCGAGACCCTTCTCGTCGCCCATGCGAGCCGCTGCGGTGACGACGCGCTGGCCGAGCACATCGCCCCCGGTGGGTCGATCCGCCAGGGGCTGATCGTGGCCTCACGCCTGCGCGAGGCCCCCGCCATCGGCGCCGCGATCGACGCGTGGAAGGCCTGGGCGAGCTGAGAGCTCCCAGACGAGAAGCACAGCAAGCACCCCCCACTCGATCGCCCAGGCGATCACCGACTCGCGCCACTCCCCCGTCTGGAGAAAGTGCTCGATCGTCGCATACGTGAACAGCGCGGCGACGCTGAAGGCGAGCCAGCTGATCCGACGCTCGAGGATCGCCATGGGCAAGAGCATCAGGATGTACCACGGGTGGACGACCGGGCTGAGGATGATCCAGAGCCCCAGCGCCCAGAGAGCGGCGCTCGACACCGAGCGCGCACGCCAGGCGATCAGGCCGAGCCCAACAAGCAGAAGCGCATGGCAGATGATCTTGGCCACGCGGAGCGCACCGGGATTCTCGCGGTGCTCGGCCATGCCCTCACGCGACGCAGCCTCGTGCGTGGCGATCGCGCCGTCGGAGTCGACCGCGCCCGCGGCGAGAACGACCGCCTCATAGACGACGAAGAATCCGCCGTCGCTGTGACGCCAGCGTGCCTCGTAGCTCCGCAGCGCCCGGGTGGGACCGTCCAGACCGGTGCGCTGGAGGAGAGTGGCGTCCGGCGGGGGCTCCTCGATCGTGTCCCAGTCGAGAAAGGGGATGTAGAGGATGGCGGGGACGATCGCCGCGAGAAGGACGGTCCATCTGCCTCGGTGCCAACGCAGGGCGACGGGCAGCAGCAGCGCGGGGACGAGCTTGGTGGCGATGGCGAGCCCCAGCGCAACCGACGCGGAGATCTCGCGCTCACACTCGAGCTCGAAGAGCCACCACACGATGAAGAAGGCGGCGATGGCATCGAGATGCCCTGACCCCGCGATCTCCAGGCCCACCAGCGGCGACCAGGCCCAGGCCAGCGCCCAGAGCGGATGCGCGCCGCGCCGCCTCAGCAACGCGATGAGAAGCGCGAGCACGCCGAGATCGGCGATCACCATCAGGCCCTTCATCCCGATGAGCCCATACCAGGTCATGGCCACCGAAAAAAAGAGGAGCTGGGCGACGGGGGGGTAGATCGCGGTGATCTCGGGATAGTTGATGTGCGGCCAGAAGGGATCGTATTCGGCGAAGGGGGTCCCCGCAAAGTGCAGGGGGGCGAAGGCGTAGGGGGAGTGCCCCGCCCTCAGCACTTTTCCCTCCCAGAGATAGCGCCAGATGTCGTCAGAGAAGAGCGGCGTGGCCGGGAGCAGGAGCAGGCGCAGACCGATGGCCACGGCGATCATGGTCACCATCGCCGTCACTCCCCCACCCCCACGGACGGCGACCAGCCCCACTGCCCAGGCGACGGACCAGACCGCGAGAAGCGCGAGCACCGCGGTGCCGTGGATCTCGGTCGTGCCCGGCGGCACTCGCCAGAGCCAGCCGATTGTCCCCGCGCAGGCCAGGCAGACAGCGCCGATCAGCAGCACCTGAAACGCGGCGGCGGGTCGGTTCCCCTCGCTCATCGGCCAACGCCATCCTTTGCGATTGACACCTGCACCGTGCCGATGCACAGCTCGGCGCCACGAGGTGAGACAGAGATGCAGAGAACGGGTGAGACCTCTCCTGAGAGTGTGGGCATCAACAAGGTCTGGTATCTCAAGCGCATCAACATCTTCGAGGGGATGGACGAGGACTCTGTCCGACAGCTCGAGCCATACCTCCAGCACCGTCGCTACGAGCCGCGCGAGATGATTTTTCTGCCCGGCGACCGGGGCGACAAGGTCTATTTCCTCAAAGAGGGCGTGGTGAAGCTCGCCCGCCTCTCACCGAGCGGCAAAGAGACGACGCTCGCACTGCTCGAGCGCGGCGAGATCTTCGGTGAGATGTCATTCCTCGACGGCCTCCCGCGCGAGACCTTCGCGCAGGCGATGGAGCGCGTCCTCGTGTGCATCGCGCGCGCCCAGGACTTTCAGCGATTCGTCGACGGCAAGCCAGGGCTCGGCCTCAGAATCTCCATGAGCATGGGGGAGCGCGTGCGCGACCTCGAGCAGCAGATCGAGAACCTCGTCTTCCGCGACGTCCCCGGGCGCCTGGCCTCAACCATCCTGCGGCTGGCCAAGAGGCACGGCACGGTGGAGCATCCACAGGGTGAGATGATCGACCTGCGTCTGACTCACCAGGAGATCGCCAATCTGATCGGGGCCACACGCGAGAGCGCATCGATCAACATCGGCCGCCTCCGATCGGAGGGGCTGATCGAGATCGACCGCCACCGATTCGTCATCCGAGACCGTCAGGGTCTCGAGGAGATGCTCGACGCCTTCTGAGACGCGGGGGCCCTCTCAGGCCACCTCCCGCTGCATCATGAGATGGACGCGCAGATACCGGACGGCCTCGTCGAGCATGATGTCGTGGAACTCCCCGTCGCCCCCCTCGGCCTCGGTGTCGTCCAGGGCGGGCTGGGTCTCCGGCTCGCCCTCGGTCTCCGGCTGCTCCATCGTCTCGCCCTCACCCTCGTCGCCCTGATGGTTGCCGTTCTCCAGGCCCACGCGGACCGCCTCGAGGTGCTCCGTGTCCTCCACCGTGTTGGGCTCGCCGAGCAGCATCCCGCGCCGCATCAGCTCGTTCTCGTGGCCCGTGGGGAGGGGAATGCCGATGTCCGGCTCGATGCCCACATCGTGGATCATGCGGCCATCGGGGGTCAGATAGTGCGCCGTCGTCAGGCGGATCGCCGAGGCGCGCGGGGAACCGTCCTCATTGTGGGAGAGGGTGTTCTCGAGCTCCTCGATGGTCTGCACGGAGGCCTTGCCGAAGGTGTGCCCCCCCTCGGGCCCGACGATCAGGGCGCGGTGATGATCCTGAAGCGCCCCGGCGACGATCTCGGAGGCGGAGGCCGATCCCGCGTTGACCAGCACCAGCATGGGGACGTCGACCATGACCCCGTGCTCGCTCCGGTACCGGCGGTTCTGGGTGGCGAGGCGGCCGTCGGTGCTGACGATCAGCGCATTCTCGGGCAGGAAGATGTCTGCGACCTCGATGGCCTGGCTCAGGAGGCCGCCCGTGTTGAAGCGGAGATCGAGAATCAGGGCCTCGATGCCCTCGTCCAGAAGCGCCTGCGCCGCCGCCCGCGCATCCTGGCCGGTGTCCTCGCTGAACTGCGCGATGCGCAGGTAGCCGATGTGATCGTCGAGGACATCGGAGAAGATGCTCTCGATGTTGATCTCATCGCGGGTGATCGTGAAGTCCAGGAACTCCCCCTCGCCCCCGGGCTCAGGGGAGGCGCGGAAGATGCCCACATCGACCGTGGAGCCCCGCGGCCCCTTGAGCAGGCGAACCGCCTCCGGCAGCGACATGCCCTCGGTAGACTCTCCGTTGATCTCGATGATCCGATCCCAGGGCTGAATGCCGAGGCGGGCCGACGGCGTGTTCGGGATGGGTGCGATGACCGTGAGAACACCGTCGCGGATCGTGATGTGGATGCCGATGCCGAAGAACTCGCCCTGGGTGCTCTGGGTCAGCTGATCGTAGGTGTCGGGCCCCATGTACTGGCTGTGGGGATCGAGGGAGAAGGCAAATATCCCTCGAATGGCGGACTCCATGAGGTCCTCCGTCGAGATCTCCTCGACGTACTTCTCCTGAACCTCATTGAAGATCTCCATGAAGACCTCGGCGGCGCGGTAGAACTCCTCGTCGGCGGCCTCGGCGGCCGCCTGGGCCAGCGCCCTGTTGGCAACAAAGGTCCCTGCGGCCAGCAGCAGGCTGAGGGCGGCCACCACCCATCGGAGCGCTGCATAGCGTCGGTGTCTGATGGCGGCGATCTCATGGTCCAGCATCCGGTTCAGCTCCTTCGAATCCACAAAATCCCCAGGGCATCCCTTCGATGGGTGGCCCTTTGGGGTTTGGCCAAGCCATGGGGCAAACAGCGTGCCATGCTCGTCTCCCGGGGCGTGTTCGTCAACGCGGAAATCCCCCGGGGTCAGCGCGGTGAGTCCCCACAGACCCCCCGGAGGCCCGGGAGGTTTGAGCTTGACACTGTGCCCCCCCGGTTCGCATATGATCGCGCTTCACCGTCACGCCACTGGCGTGGACGGCTGACTGAGAATGTGCGCCCTGGGGCCTGACGTCCCGGTGCGGACGGCAAGCCCGCGTAGCTCAGTCGGTAGAGCACCTGCATGGTAAGCAGGTGGTCAGCAGTTCAAATCTGCTCGCGGGCTCCATTTTTTGTGCGCGGCTTTGTGCTGCGCCACGCAGTGGCGTCGCCCCCAGGGGCGACCGCTGAAACACTCCGGAGGAGGAGCTGAGGCACATCATGGCCAAGGAGCAATTCAAGCGCGACAAACCCCACGTCAACGTCGGGACGATCGGTCACATCGACCACGGCAAGACGACCCTGACGGCGGCGATCACCAAGCGTCAGGCAGAGAAGGGGCTGGCCGACTTCACCCCATTCGATCAGATCGACAAGGCTCCGGAGGAGAAGGCCCGCGGCATCACGATCGCGACCGCCCACGTGGAGTATGCCACCGCGTCGCGTCACTATGCCCACGTCGACTGCCCGGGGCACGCGGACTACATCAAGAACATGATCACGGGCGCCGCCCAGATGGACGGCGCGGTGCTGGTCGTGGCGGCGTCGGACGGCCCGATGCCCCAGACGAAGGAGCACGTGCTGCTCGCGAGGCAGGTGAACGTGCCCTGCATCGTCGTCTACCTGAACAAGTGCGACATGATGGATGATCCCGAGCTGATCGAGCTCGTCGAGGAGGAGATCCGCGATCTCCTGAACAAATACGAGTTCCCCGGCGACGAGATCCCGATCATCCGCGGGTCGGCCACCGAGGCGCTCGAGGGCAAGGACAGCGAGTACGGCGTTCAGTCGATCGACAGGCTGCTCGAGGCCATCGACTCCTACGTCCCGACGCCCGAGCGCGACCTGGACAAGCCCTTCCTGATGCCGGTCGAGGACGTGTTCTCGATCACCGGCCGCGGAACGGTGGCCACCGGCCGCGTCGATCGTGGCCAGATCAAGGTCGGCGACAACGTCGAGATCGTGGGCCTGGCCGACGAGGCGAAGAAGACAGTCTGCACCGGCGTCGAGATGTTCCGCAAGATCCTCGACAGCGGCCAGGCGGGCGACAACGTCGGCCTGCTGCTGCGCGGCATCGAGAAGACCGGCGTCGAGCGCGGCCAGGTCGTCGCGGCTCCGGGTTCGATCACTCCCCACACGCACTTCAGGGCCCAGGTCTACGTCCTCTCGGAGAAGGAGGGCGGTCGCAAGAAGCCCTTCTTCAAGGGATACCGGCCGCAGTTCTACTTCCGGACGACCGACGTGACCGGCGACATCATCTCGATCCCCGACGCCCACAAGGACGACAAGGAGCGCGACATGGTGATGCCGGGCGACGACGCGAAGATCGAGGTCAAGCTGATCACGCCCATCGCCATGGAGCAGGGCCTCAAGTTCGCCATCCGCGAGGGTGGCCGAACGGTCGGCGCCGGGCAGGTGACCGAGATCATCGAGTGACGGAACCGATCACCGCAGGCCAGTAGCTCAACTGGCAGAGCACCGGTCTCCAAAACCGGGGGTTGGGGGTTCGAGCCCCTCCTGGCCTGCCACTCATCGCACCGAAACGGAGAGCCCATCTCGCCATGCCCGAGAGCCGCACAGGACGCCTCCGCCGCTTCTTCAAAGAGGTGAGCGTGGAGATGCAGAAGGTCACCTGGCCCACCAAGGAGGAGCTGTGGTCCTCCACCCTCGTCGTCCTCGTGACGACCGCGATCCTGACGGTCTTCGTCGGTGTGGTCGACTTCGGGATGAAGACCCTGGTCCAGCTTCTCCTCGGATTCGCCGGGGGGATGGGCTGAGCCCGGAGGCGATTGCCATGACCACCTGGTACGTCCTGCACACCCACTCGGGGTTCGAGGCGAAGGTGAAGAAGAACATCGAGCACCGGGCGCAGGTCGAGGGCTTCCGCGAGCAGATCCGACAGGTCCTGATCCCCCAGGAGAGCGTCGTCGAGATCCGAAGCGGCAAGAAGCAAACGGTGACGCGGACCCTGATGCCGGGCTACGTTCTGATCGACATGGACTACGACGATGAGGTCGGCGCGGCGATCACCAAGATCCCCGGCGTCAGCGGCTTCATCGGAGACGGCAAGAAGCCCTTCCCCCTCACCGAGGAGGAGGTGAAGAACATGCTGCAGCAGGCCGATGACTCGGCCGAGCGACCCAAGCCCGAGATCCGCCACCGCGTCGGCGAGCAGGTCAAGGTGATCGAGGGGCCGTTCGCCAGCTTCATCGGAACGATCGACGAGATCGACGTGGAGAAGGCAAAGCTCCGCGTCATGGTGTCGATCTTCGGCCGCCCCACGGCGGTCGAGCTCGACGTGCTCCAGGTGGAGTCCGTCTGATCCGCCGACTGCGCTGATTGGGTGACGCGTCGACCCGGAGCCCCCGGGTCCACCCGTGACCGAATGAACGAGTCTGCGGGAGAGGGGCCGCGAGCCCCTCGCCGGAACCGCGGAGGTGTGACACGATGGCCAAGAAAGTGATGACAACGATCAAGCTGCAGGTCCCCGCCGGGCAGGCGAACCCGGCGCCGCCTGTCGGCCCCGCCCTGGGCCAGCACGGCGTCCAGATCATGGACTTCTGCAAGCAGTTCAACGCGAGGACGCGCGACGGCAACGGGATCCTCACCCCGGTGGTGATCACCGTCTACACCGACCGCTCCTTCACATTCGTCACCAAGACCCCCCCGGCGCCCGTCCTCCTGAAGATGGCGGCGAAGATCGCGAAGGGCTCACCCGCCTCCAACCGCGACAAGGTGGGCAGGGTCACCCGCGCCCAGTGCCAGGAGATCGCCCAGCGGAAGATGGCCGACCTCAACGCGAAGGACCTCGAGGGCGCCACCAAGATGATCATGGGAACAGCCCGCTCCATGGGGCTGGAGGTCGCGGACTGAGGTTTTCCGCCGACCCGCCCCAGGCGGACCGGTGTGTGTTCAGAGACAACCCATTCTGTGGGAGGTCGGCGAGAGTCCGGCCGCTCGCACCACGGAGGTGAAAGAGATGCCAAGGCACGGCAAAAAGTACCGCGAGTCAGCGAAAAAAGTCCCCAAGAGGCCTCACGCAATCGATGAGGCCCTCGCCCTTCTCGGCCAGATCACCTACGCGAAATTCGACCAGTCGGTCGACCTCGACGTCCGCCTGAACGTCGACCCGCGCCACGCCGATCAGCAGGTGCGCGGGACGGTGGCGCTCCCGCACGGCACGGGCCGCACGGTCCGCGTCGCGGTGTTCGCCAAGGGCGAGAAGATCCGCGAGGCCGAGGAGGCCGGGGCCGACGTCGTCGGCGGGGAGGACCTCGTCAAGCGGGTCCAGGAGGGCTTCCTGGACTTCGACGCGGCGGTGGCGACTCCCGACATGATGCGCGATGTCGGCAAACTCGGGCGCGTTCTGGGACCGCGCGGCATGATGCCCAACCCGAAGGTGGGGACGGTGACGTTCGACCTCGCCCACGCGGTCACCCAGCTCAAGGCGGGCCAGGTCGAGTTCCGCGTCGACAAGAGCGGGATCGTCCACTGCTCGATCGGCAGGATGAGCTTCGAGCCCGCCAAGCTGCGCGAGAACGCCCAGGCGCTGATGACCGCGATCCTGCGCGCCAAGCCCGCGGTCGCGAAGGGCCAGTACGTCCGCTCGCTCCACATCAGCGCGAGCCAGTCGCCGTCGATCAAGCTTGACACCGCGGCGCTCTCTGAGTGAAAGACCTCGCCGGCCCGCCCGCGGGGCCGACGTGAAACAGACCCAAAGGGGAGACACAAGAGCGGAGAGATCGCAGAGACCCCAGCCTGTCATCGAAGACCGTGGGTGGCCCCTCCGGGGGCGGAAATCCCACCGAGATGGCGTGAGCCCAGATGCTCCCCCACCCCGCAGGTGGGGTGGCCTCCCCACGCTTTCCCGGTGACTGACCCACCGGGATTTCTGTTTTCAGCCCGCCGCCCCTCACCGCGAAAGGAGGTGAAGCCCGGATGCCAGCCCAGTCGAAGATCGAAGCGGTGGCCCTGCTCAGAGAGAAATTTGAGGGGGCCAAGTCGCTGATCATCGCCGATTACCGTGGCCTGAACGTCCCCGAGATCTCGGAGCTGCGCGCAAGGGCGCGCGCGGCATCGGTCGAGCTTCTCGTGGCCAAGAACCGCCTCGCCAAGCGCGCGCTGGGTGAGCTCGAGCTGCCGACCCTGGACGACGTCCTGGTGGGCCCGAGCATCTTCGCCATGGGATCGGAGGACCCGGTCTCACCCGCGAAGGTGCTGAACGAGTTCGCCAAGAGCAGCGAGCACCTCGAGATCAAGGGCGGTCTCTTCGAGGGCAAGGCCCTGACCGCCGAGGATGTGAAGCGGCTGGCCTCGATGCCCTCGCGCGAGGATCTCTATGGCCGCCTGGCCGGCAGCCTCGCCGCTCCCGCCACGAACATCGCGCGGACAATCGACGCCGTCATCAGCGGACTCGCCCGTGTGATCAGAGCCGCCGCTGAGACCAGAGAGGCCGCCTGAGCGCGGCGAACCCAGACCCAGATTTTGCCAAAGCAAGGAGACCAGAGAAATGGCACTGACGAATGAAGAGATCCTCGAGGCTCTCAAAGAGAAATCCCTGATGGAGGCCGCCGAGCTCGTCAAGATGATCGAGGAGGCCTTCGGTGTGAGCGCGGCCGCGCCCGTCGCCGTCGCCGCCGTCGCCGGTGGCGGCGCAGCCGCCGAGGCGGCTGAGGAGAAGACAGAGTTCGACGTCGTCCTCGCCGACATCGGCAGCGAGAAAATCAAGGTCATCAAAGAGGTCCGCGCCATCACCGGCCTGGGTCTCAAGGAGGCCAAGGAGAAGGTCGAGAGTGCCCCGACGGCTCTGGCCGAGGGCATCTCGAAGGATGACGCCGAGAAGATGAAGAAGCAGCTGGAGGAGGTCGGAGCGAAGGTCGAGATCAAGTGATCTGACCGAGCCCGTCCCCGCAGATCATCACCCCGGTCCCCCGCGGACCGGGGTGTTCTCATATTCTGTACTCGTAACCCATAATTTAATGTTCTTGACAGTTGAGATCCAAAAACACACTGGGTAATTCAAGTCACTGTGGGGAAGGGAAGGTCGCAGGGGTTCTTATGGATGTTGTGATTGATCGATGTCATTGCCGTGCAGTGAATCCCTGATGATCTCCTTTGCTGTCAGCTCGCCCTGTATCAGGTCAATTATCCTCTGCTCCAAGTTATCCTCTGCTCCATCTGACACTGACTGGAGAGAATACACTCCCTGCGAGCCCTTGAGTGACAGCCCATCATGAGGTGAGGACATGGGATCTGCGCGATTTGCCCTGCTTCTGCTCTTCATTCTTGTGTCACATCCAATCGCATCTGAGATCTTGCCAATCCCCCCAGGGACACCGAGGTACGCAGTGCAGCTTGCAGCATTTGAGACCGCTGCAGAGGCGGAACAGGCGGCAGAGGATTTTCGGGAGCTTGGACTCTCTCCCGTGCACACTTTGCAGATCGACAGCTGGCACAAGGTGCTGTTCGGGATCTTCTCATACCGTGCAGATGCCACTCTGCACAGCCACGCAATCCGGAGTGCCGGAATTGCCGAGAGTTTCGTGGTGTCACTGGATGTGCTCCCCTTCAGCGACCGCCCCTCATCCAGCGCGGAGATCAGCAGCCCACTTCCTCCTATCTTCACACTCGAGGTGGCATCGGCTCGGGATCTTCCGATCTCTGATCTGCACGGCAATCCCACCTATGAAGAGCTGGAGCGAATTGACCGCGAGGAGAGCGATGAGCGATATCGCCAGGAGCTTTTGGCCGTGCTGGACCAAGTGGAGGATGACGATCCAATCACAGGATACGCGCTTGTGAATCTGGCGATCCTCGACATCGCCAGTGGAGAGCGTGACGCGGCACTTGCCCGCCTGCTGCCCGTGGCGAATGGTGAGGTCGCGTCCGCCGCATCCCACAGGGTCATGGCCATGCGCCGCGTCGCATGGCTGCTTCACAATCACAGCGTCGATAGGCTCCGAGCGTATCAGGCCTACACAGAGCTGGAGAGATTCACATGCAGCGAGTCGCTGAGAGGCATCTGCGTCAGAGATAGGGCTGGCCTTCTGATGGAACTCGCACTCTCCAACATCGGCACACTGGAGGAGTGCCGTGACCTCTGCGAGCTGGGCCTGGCCGCCGTGGCCCCCGACCAAACACAGACAAGGGCAGTCCTCAGGCTGATTGCCATGGAGACACTCGCCCACCAGATGCGTCACTCCGAAGCCCTTGATGAGGCAACGGCGTTGGCCGCCGATCTCGAGGGGGACCCGCAGGTGGAGCGCGAGTGGTGGATGTCGCGCATCTGGATTGGCCGCTGTGCGGCTGATCTCGGTGACTGGGCACTGGCGCGGGAGACTGCCCGCTCCATCTTGGATGAGGCCCCTGAGGACGCACCCCAATTCGCCGGATTTCCTGTCCGAGCCGAGGCGATGTATCTGCTCGGCCTCTCACTCGGTTGTGAGGGGGACCGTGAGGCGAGCCGCCAGATCCTGGAGCACCTGATTGAGAACCACGGCGACACTCAGAGTGCGAGACAGGCCCGAGAGGCGCTCCAGAGCCTGGAGCGAAACTGGTCACTGGACGAGAACTGAGGACAACGGGATGAGTGATACAGAAATGGGACAGGCCAAGCGAAAGCCTCCTGGAACCAGTGGGCCAAGAGCCCCTGCTCCCGAGGGCCAAGACCAGGGACTTACAGCCAACGAAACCATCATGCCCAGCAGCGCGTCCACCGATGAGGAGAGAGAGAGCTGTCGCCTGCCTCGCCGCTCATTTCTGATCGCAGGTGTGGCGCTCATCCTTGCGGCAGATGGCATTCAGCTCCTTCGCCCCCTCCGGGCCGCCACCCCGAGCGGAGACAGATGCAGGTCGAGCACTCTGACCAATGTCTGCGACGGAGCATATGGCGTTCCGAACAACTGCACCCAGTGGGACAATGGCTACAACACATGTGTGGGCAACAACCACTCCAACACATGTCTCGGGTCCCCCGGGGGAGGGGGAGCGAATGTCTGCCACGGGGGAGCCACAGGTGGTGTGAACCGCTGTGGCGCCTCAGGCAATCCGACGGGAAGCAATGTTTGTGAGTCGCGCACCGGAGTCGCAAATGAGTGTCAGGGTGGCACTCCCACAGCACCCTCAAATGTCTGTGCCGCGATTCCTGGCCAGGGCTCAACCAATGTGTGCAATCCCCCCGCAGCCCACGTGTGCCGACCTTCCACAGCGGATGTGACAGTGTGATCCAGTGGTGATCTCCTGATCTGAAAGGAATGAGCGACATGAACATCTCTGCGATGCATCTCTTCACTGTGGGGATGGTGCTCTTTTCCCCCCTCCACACGATGGCCCAATCACTCCCTGAGCGAGCCCTGGACACACAGCATCTGATGGGGATTCCGGTGAGTCGTCTCATCACTGAAACGCAGTCCTCGCCCATGTCTCAGATACACTCCATTTCCCCCGATGGGAGATGGATGCTCCTCTGCGACTCTGCCCTGAAGACTGTCGATCTATGCAATCTGAGCACTGGGGAAATCACACCATGGCCACCAGACGCGGGGCGCATGGAGATGCTCCACCACATGACCTGGTCGCCCACTGGTTCACGGCTACTTGCATGGGCGATTCCCCATGGGGAGCAGGGCAGCGCTGGATCAGGGCCCATGATCATCTGCGCATCGCCGGATGGTGGTTTCGAGGCCCGCTTCCACTGTGCTTGGCAACCCGTGGCCATGATCTCGGACACGGAGATCCTGGTGCTCTCGGCGGATTATGACAGGGTGGCTCTCATCACACTTGAGGGCGACCGCCCATCACTGCCACATGTGCTGCGAGTTGAGGGAGTTGAGCAGGTGGGGTATCTCAGTGAGGGGAGATGGGATGAGAACAAACTCTACATCGAGCGCCCCCTGTGGGAGCTCGGTCCTCCGGGGAGCCCCTTTCTCCAGGAGCTGTGCCTGGCCGATGTCAATGACGAGCGGACAGTGTTGACCCTGACACCTGTCGCGTCGCGTGAGACATCGGTGCCTCTCTTTCAGCTGATGCAGCCAGATCCGACATCCAATCGCTGGGCCACGGTGATCCGCAGCGAAGAGGATGACATGGCCCGATGCTTCCTTCTCGATGACCCCAGCCAAGATCCCGTGACAGGGGACCTCCTCATGAGCACCAATGGATTCATCTATCTCAGCTGTTGGAGCGCGGACGGCACCCGCCTGATCTTCGACGGGGGCGAGACTCTGTTTGAGACCCCGCAGACCTTTGACTACCTGCGTGAGATGGTGATCTCCAGTCCTCTCAATTGATCAGGGTGTGGAGAGAGGACCATGGGGGGGGAATCACGTGGACCACAGGGTTTGATCCTCTATGAGGATCACCTGGGACGTGGCACACTTCTGCTCATTCCATCGGCGGAATACTCCCCCATGTTCATCCCGAGCCGTGACCCAAGGGAAGTCCTTGAGTGGTTCAGGAGAGCAGTCAACTCCTCCCCCGATGCTGCCGAATGTGGGGGTCCGGCACTCAGTGGGCTGCCCCACTCTGATGTGCTGAGCCAACACCTGAATGTATCGACTGTTGGGGAGAGCAGCCGGAGCTCATCTCTCCCTCTGGTGGTGAACGCCTGCGGTGGGGTGACAATGGAGCAGGCCCTGTCAAGCGCCCACAGACTCTCTCAGATCTGGGGGCCGGATGACACGCCGTCCACATGGCATCTGACGCTGCTCGGTGTGGCCAAACCACCGGGTCCGCAGGAGATTCACCGCTGTCTCCTGGCATTGAATGAGCTCCTGCCCCGTGCCGGGGACGGTGATAGACCCCCGACCCTCACACTTGGCCTGACACTGACAGAGTCCATCGATCTCAGTCTCCTCGATGAGCTCACCCAGATCCCCAATCTGCGACTCTTCTTTGACGCCGAGCACCTGCGAGACCAATGGGGACAGATCACCCAGCGTCCACCGCAGTGCCTTCGCAAATTGTCGGAGCTCAGTGATGAGGGATTCTCAATGCCCTGTCGTCTGGTGCCATCGCAGTCGGACATTCGGTCTCTGGCACAGATGGTGAATCTTATGGACAGCATCTCTCGGGGGGCCAGGGCACTCATCGCGCTCCCTCACGCCGGGATCACCACAGATGGGGATGTGGATGAAATCACATCGGCACTTGAGGATCAGCTGGAGACGATCTTGATGAATGTGGCCCTCACGCCCTGGTCCATCGAGCCCCTGGCCGCTGTGGCACGCGCACTCATGGGAGAGGGGCCGGTGGGGGGCCAGCTCGAGCAATGGGCACACCACTTTGCCATCGAATGCAATGGGGCCATCCACGGCCTTGGGAATCCCCATGGTCCCATCCTGGGCAGCGGCCCAGAGCATTTGCGGAGACCCGTGGAGCGACTCAGGGCGGCTCTCAGTGGGGGGCGTGGCCCCGATGCTCATCCCCGCTGCAGGCACTGCAGCTGGCTGCCTCTGTGCGACACTCGGGTGATGATTGATCCCTGGGGAGACATCGATCAGCTCAGAGGGGACCTGCAATGCGCCATGCGTCTGCCTCTTTTCAGAGCCCTCGCACAGCGGCTGTGCGATGAGATTTTGAGCGAGCAATCCCCCAGGCTTCTCTCCGATGAGAGACCACCGCTGAGTGGAGCTGTGCTCAGATGACACCCTCTGGTCCCATGGTGAGACCTGAGCGACACAGTCGCTCCTCCCTGCCTCGCCTCGCTCCGATCAGCAATCTGGATCTGGACGTCACTGAGAGATGCAATCTCCGATGTATCTATTGCTTCAAGGGTGCCAAGGGGGAGAGGGACATGCCCCTCTCTGTTGGGAAGGCCGCTGTTGACTGGCTGATGGAGGCATCCGGCGACACGACAGATCTTCAGATCAATTTCATGGGTGGTGAGCCTCTCCTGTGTTTTCGAGAACTGCTCGCACCCCTGGTGCAATACGGCCACCGCAAGGCGAGATCTTTGGGCAAGGCCATCACGTTCACCGCAACGACCAATCTGACCCTGGTGACCCAGGAGATGGTCGATCTCTGGGATCGCTTCAATTGCGGATGGCTGTGCTCCATCGATGGCACACCTGAGATTCAGAATGCTCAGCGCCCTTTCGCCGGTGGAGGGGGAAGCGCCTCGGAGGCTGAGCGAGGGGCGAGGTTGATACTCAGAACACGACCCCATCTCTCGGTGCGGAGCACTATCCATCCCTCTCACGTGAAGGCGCTGGCAGAGTGCTTCCGTCACCTGATCCATCTGGGATTCCCACTTGTCATCATGGCCCTCTCAGACACCCATCTCTGGAGCGGCAGGAAACTCACATTGCTGGAGGAACAGCTGGAAAAGGTCCGCCTCGAGATCACAGAGCATCTCCGGCGCGGATGCCGCGCCGCCCTCTCTGGTTTCGACTACATGATCAGTGAGATTCTGCTTCCGATGCGGGAGGGGCGAGACCTCAGTCCCATCCCCATGAGCTGTGGTGCGGGGAGAGGCTCAGCGATGATCGATCCAGCGGGAACGCTGTGGCCCTGCCATCGCTTCAACAGCGCGGACAGAGACACGGGAGCGACTGGGGCCCACTCACTCGGAAATCTCCACGGGGAATTCAAAGACTCTCTCCAGAG